>NZ_JAWOTW010000024.1:0-51652 GCF_033339075.1 Vibrio sp. 970 | reverse complement strand
GTAATGTTTGAATTGACTGTGCTGAATCTTTCGATTCAATGGTCACTTCGTTTCATTGAAACCTAATTTGATACCGAGGTATCTAATTGGATTATCATCAACGAGTGCCCACACAGATTGATAGGTCTATATTGTTAAAGAGCAACTCTTCTTTGTGATTGACATCACTTGGGAAGAGGCGGCCATTCTAGCGAGATAATTTATTGTGTCAAACACTTTCTTCAAATTATTTCGTTTTTCTTTTCAGCCTTATCAACTTCGCTTAACCCCTTGTGAGGCCTTGCCCTGTCGACGAGGAGGCATTATAGAGATCGCGCTCACATTGGCAAGTGTTATTTTTCAAAAATTGCAAAAATAATGGTTAAACGATGAGTTTTCGATCAAACCTTTATTTATTCAACTTTACCCCAAACTCTCACACAACTTATCCACAGAATTGTTCTTTGAGACGTGTTTTTCAAGTACCATAAATAAAGAAAGCTGCTTTATTGCAGCTATCTTTATTAAACTTAACCTAAACTCTATTTAAAGAGCATTATGGCTATATGCCAGACCCATCTTGTTCAGAGCCATCATCTTCGTGTAGGCCACATTCTCGCTTTAAGCCAAAGAATCGAGTTTCTTCCTCTGACATTCCCGGCTCCCATTTACGAGTAGTATGTGTATCACCAACTGAAAGGTAACCTTCATCCCACAATGGGTGGTATTTAAGGCCGTGTTGTTCTAAGTAGTAATGAACGTCTTTATTAGTCCAATCAATTACTGGTAGAAATTTAAACACACCGTTCTGAATTGATAGAATCGGTAAACCTGCACGAGATTTACTTTGCTCTCGACGCAGTCCAGAGAACCACGTTCCAACATTAAGCTCTTTTAACGCTCGACGCATCGGCTCAACTTTATTGAGCTTGTTGTATTTTTCAATTCCCTCTACGCCTTGCTCCCATAATTTTCCATATCGAGCTTCTTGCCAATTCGCACTTTCCTTGGCTCGATAAACTTTTAAATTTAGGTTGAGAGCATCTGTCAGCTCATCGATAAATCGGTACGTCTCAGCAAACAGGTAACCAGTATCGGTTAGAATGACGGGGATGTCCGCTTTGGCGCGAGTAACTAAATGAAGCATAACCGCGGCTTGAATACCAAAACTAGAAGAAACCGCGAACTCGCCTTCTAGATTATCTAAAGCCCACGCTACTCTCTCTTGTGCTGAAAGCTTTTCGAGCTCGACATTAATTTGAGCAAGACGGAGGATTTGCTCCGTCTTTGTTAATGTCAGTAACTCTGTGAGCTCCAGCTTGGATGCTACAGAATCAAGCATGAAAGTCCCTCTTTGATACGAGCACTTCTTGGATAATGCCAGCACGAATAGTGAAATCGCCAAAGGCTTCGCCTTCTTCACGCTCTTTCGACCATCGAGCCACCAGCAGATCAATCTCTTCTAAGATTTGCTTATCCGTGATGTTCTCTTTATACATTTTTGGTACTCGAGTACCGGCACGGTTACCACCTAGGTGCAAGTTGTAACGACCCGGCGCTTTGCCAACTAGACCAATTTCAGCCAACATTGCGCGACCACAACCATTTGGACACCCAGTTACACGCAAAATGATGTTGTCATTTTCTGGTAGGTTGTGCTTATCCAGAATCCCCTCAACATCAGTAACAAACTGAGGAAGGAAACGTTCAGCTTCTGCCATCGCTAGCGGACAAGTTGGAAAAGCAACACAAGCCATTGAGTTCTTACGCTGTTCACTTACGCCGTCGTCCATTAAGCCATGTTCACGAGCGATCTTTTCAATCTTCGCTTTTTCGTTTTTAGGTACACCCGCAACAATTAGGTTTTGGTTTGCTGTCATGCGGAAATCGCCTTTGTGGATTTTGGCAATTTCAGCAACACCCGTCTTAAGTGGTTTACCTGGAAAGTCTAATAAGCGACCATTTTCGATGAAAAGCGCTAAATGATATTTACCATCAATTCCTTCTACCCAGCCAATACGGTCACCACGTTCTGTGAATTCATATGGACGGCTTTGCTCAAACTTAACACCAGCACGTTTCTCGACTTCCGCTTTAAAGACATCGCTACCTACACGATCCAATGTGTATTTGGTTTTTGCGTTCTTACGGTTTGAACGGTTACCCCAGTCGCGCTGAGTTGTTACTACAGCTGCGGCAACATCAAGTGTCTTGTCCAGCGGAATAAAGCCAAAGTCGTCAGCGCGGCGCGGATAAGTTGATGTATCGCCATGCGTCATCGCTAAGCCGCCGCCGACCAGGACGTTAAAGCCTACCAGCTTACCGTTATCTGCAATCGCTACGAAGTTGAGATCGTTAGCGTGTACATCTACGTCATTTTGCGGTGGGATAACCACTGTAGTTTTAAACTTACGTGGTAAGTAGTTCTTGCCTAGAATCGGTTCGTCTTCTTCCGTGCTTTCTACTTTTTCACCGTCTAGCCAAATCTCTGCATAAGCGCGCGTCTTTGGTAATAAATGCTCACTGATCTTCTTCGCCCATTCGTAAGCTTCTTGGTGTAACTCTGACTCCACTGGGTTAGTGGTACACAACACGTTACGGTTTACATCACCCGCGGTTGCAATCGAATCAATGCCAATACTGTTGAGCGTTTGATGCATCAACTTAATATTCGGTTTTAATACCCCATGAAACTGGAACGTTTGGCGAGTCGTCAGACGAATACTTCCATATAAAGAGTGCTCCGTTGCGAACTTGTCGATCGCTAACCATTGCGTTGGCGTGATGATGCCTCCAGGCATACGAGCACGAAGCATCACATTATGTAATGGTTCCAGTTTTTGCTTTGTGCGTTCATTACGGATATCACGATCGTCTTGTTGATACATACCGTGGAAACGAATTAACTGGAAGTTGTCGGCAGTAAAGCCACCAGTAATACGGTCCTGTAAATCTTGCTCAATGGTGCCACGTAATAAGTTGCTTTCTCGCTTCAGGCGCTCGTTATCAGATAGCGGCCCTAACTCTTCACCTAATACAACCTGCTTATTATTGTCCGTAGAAAAAGTCATTAGTACACATCCCTCTGATAACGTTTCGCTTTACGTAGGTCATTAATAAATTGTTCTGCATCGTCACGCGGCATCTTGCCTTCTTGTTCAGCAACGATAACCAATGCGTCGTGCACATCTTTTGCCATACGCGTTGCATCACCGCAGACATAGATATAAGCGCCTTCTTGGATCCACTGCCACACTTGAGCTGCGTTTTCTAAGATGCGATGTTGTACGTAAACCTTTTCTACTTGGTCACGACTAAAGGCAACATCCAATCGGCTTAGTACTCCTGACTTGAGATACTTTTGCCATTCCACTTGGTACAAGAAGTCTTGAGTGAACGTGCGATCACCAAAGAACAACCAGTTTTTGCCTTCAGCATCGCGGTTTTCACGCTCCTGAATAAAGCTACGGAATGGTGCGATCCCTGTACCAGGACCAACCATGATAATTGGAGTGCTATCATCTTCCGGCAGTTTGAAGTTGTTGTTATGCTCAACAAATACTTTAACTTCACCCCCCTCTTCGAGACGCTGTGCTAAGAAACTAGACGCACCACCATATCGTTTTTCGTCGTTTTGTTCGTACTCAACCAAAGCAACCGTTAGGTGTACTTCTTCATCGACCTCTTCTTGGCTTGATGCAATAGAGTAAAGGCGTGGAGTAAGGCGACGAAGCAAACCAATCAATTCATCTGCGGTTAACTTGGTTTTCTTTTCTGCCAGTACATCAACGATTTGAGTATTTGCAGAGTACTCGCGAAGCTTATCTTTATCTTCAACTAACTTTTGTAGCTTCTTGCTACCGGATAACTCGGCAAACTTTGTGATGAGCTGCGGGTTAGATGTTGTGATTTCATATTTACTCACGAGAGCACTGTGGATTGACAAGCTTTCACCATCAACGTCAACAGTCTCAACCCCAGACAAACCGACCTTACCAAGAATGGCATTTGCAAGTTCCGAGCTATTTTCAAACCACACACCTAGTGCATCACCTGGCTGATACGTTAAGCCCGAGCCTTCTAAGTCGATTTCTATATGACGAACGTCTTTTCCAGAGTCACGGCCCGTGATTTTTTGACTGGTCAGTAACGTCGCAGTGTACGGATTTTGTTTATTGTAAGGAGAGTGCGCAGTCGCAGCTTGACCCACAGGAAGTTGAACCACATCCGCTTCAGAGCCAGAAGACAGTGTATCTTTTACCTTGTCTAACGCATTCTTACGCCATTCAGTTGCAGGGGCTTCATAATCCACATCGCAATCAAGACGCTCGATAAATGGAGTCGCGCCTAGCTTTGATAGGTAAGTGTCGAAGTCTTTACCGGTCTGACAGAAGAACTCGTAGCTAGAATCTCCCAATGCAATAACACCATATTGCAGGTTTGGCAGCTTAGGAGCCTTCTTCGATTGCAAAAACTCATGTAGCTCAATGGCATTGTCTGGCGCTTCGCCTTCGCCGTTAGTCGATGCCACAATAATGACATGCGTTTCTTTGGCTAAGTTTTTACCTTTGTAATCGCTTGCATCAAAAAGTTCGACTGCAATTCCTTCTGCTTTTGCTTCCTGTTCCAGAGCTTCAGCAACACCTTTAGCATTGCCCGTTTGGGAAGCAAAAATAATACTCAACTTACCTGCTGGCTTCGCTGATACGGCTGCCGTTGCTTGTGCAATTGGCGTTACCGCTGTGTTTGGTTGATTTTGAGCTAATCCCCAAAAATACCCACTGACCCAAGCAAGTTGCTGTGAAGACAACTCAGAGACAGTTTGTTGGAGTGAGCTAATTTGTTGGTCATTCAGAGGGCTTGCGATTGGAGGATTTCCTCCTTGCCCATTATTATCTTCAGACACATTCTTGTGAGAATACTCATTCTTTTGAAAAGACATTATCACGACATCCCTATTCATTGCGTGACGATAGAGTACCCACTCTCCTTAATAACAAGAAAGAATAGAAGTGAATGTTTTATAACTTTTTGGAAGTAAGAACGGCTTACTTTTTGCTCATCGATCTTCAATGCGGACTTGTTGAAAGCCTACTGCCATTGCCGATTTTGACGCAGTATCCAAATCTTCATAAAGACATTCTTCGCCGTGACTGTCCGTTAGAAAAACAAAACCACCGCGCGCATGTCTGAACTCTACAACCCAACCACCCTCTTGGATTGCAGGCTCAATAATCGCTTCGATAAGCTGATTTTCACGGAATAGATGTCTTAGTTCATTTATTGTCATCGCTATCCCTGCTTTAACTTTCACATTGCTCCTAGGTAAGCATGGTCTAAGTCAGCCAAATAGGGAGAAATTTCGATTAGATATAATGAAGTGATATAAAAAAACGCCGCTTATAAAGCGACGTTTTAAGTAAATCGAATATCTAACATGGCTGAATTTAGAACGCGTATTCCGCACTCACAAAGAAGCCGTTAGCAAAAATAAACTCTTTCCCTAGATCCGACATGAATTTATCGGACTCTAAATCAATCACACGGTAACCTCCACGAAAAGCCAGTCGAGCTTTTTCGAGCGGTACATTGTATTGAACACCTGCCATGAAATCGGTGCTTTTGATACCTTTGTTGTCACCAAAGTTTATCTCACCAATCACATCAAAGTTTGTATCCGGAACTTGAATTTCTGCGTAACCATACCAAGCCCAAATCAGCTCATCAAATTCTTCTACACGCCTGCTTGAGCCAGCATCAATGTATTTAGTGTCACTTAAATTACTGAACGTGAGACCCGCATCAAAGTGCAATAAATCATGCTCTAGAACGTGGTAATACAAGGTTAAATCGAGCTTATCGAACCCCATGTAATCCGCATCAACACTTGAGTAACGAAGGCGCGCATTAGGGACATATTTAACATCATGTTCAATCGCCGCGTAAAAAGTGCCTGCGGTACTGCTATCTCGTCTCACTTCATTAACTTTAGTGTCGGCAGCCCATACCTCTGCGCCGACTTTTGTCGATACAGAGTACTCTGCAAAAACAGGAAAAGATACTGCCAACGATAATGCCGTTAAAGCGATGTTCGCTTTATTTGTCATGTAGTATTTACTCCGAGATAGCTGATATTCACGTAGAGGACGTGAGAGGAAATATACCATATTCTCACGCCTCTCCATCAACTAAATGATGTTACTCATTATTTATAGCGGGGCTGAGCGACGTAATTCTTGAAGAACCAAATACCCAATGCAATCACGATTAACCATGGTAATAGTTTAAGTACCGCTCCAACCATTCCCAGTAAAAACATCACAACTAACGCAATACCAGTTGCTGCGAATACGGTCATCATTGTGATACCCGTAACCAACAAGGTCGCCGCAAAGACTAAAATAAAGATTAGCTCCAACATAATCACTTCTCCATTTGTTTTCAATAAACAGAGCAGTTTCCATACCAACTTACAGAAACGAAGTTAAGATTATGATTTTTAATAAAAAAAACAAAGCCAGAGGCATTTCTGCACTCTGGCTTTATCATTCTTTAGTTGGTAATTTTAGCCATTCACTGGCGAATTTTACACATTCAATTCTTTTGGAATCTTAGCTAGCGCGTCTTGCAATACTTCTAGACCAGAACCTGGTTTGTGCGCATTTTCACTGATATGACGACGCCATTGACGAGCACCGGGCATGCTTTGGAACAAACCTAACATGTGGCGGGTAATATGACCAAGGTACGCACCTTTCGCTAATTGCGCTTCAATGTATGGATACATCTCTTCAACAATTTCGCTGCGTTTCTTCACTGGAGCATTAGAGCCAAACAACTCTTGATCTACCGATGCCAGTAAATATGGGCTTTGGTATGCTTCACGACCAATCATCACACCGTCAAGATGCTGAAGATGTGCTTTTGCTTCTTCTAATGATTTCACGCCACCGTTAATCGCAATCGTTAGGTGTGAGAAGTCTTGCTTCAATTGGTAAGCGCGTGGGTAATCCAATGGTGGGATCTCACGGTTTTCTTTTGGGCTTAGACCACTTAACCATGCTTTACGTGCGTGGATAGTGAACTGCTCACAGCCACCCTTTTCTGAAACAATAGAAACGAAATCCGTTAGGAATTCGTAAGAGTCTTGATCATCAATACCAATGCGAGTCTTGACTGTTACAGGGATATCGACCACGTCTTTCATTGCTGCGACACAATCCGCAACTAACTGCGGTTCAGCCATTAGGCAAGCACCAAATCGACCGTTTTGTACGCGGTCAGATGGACACCCCACATTTAGGTTAATCTCATCGTAGCCACGCTCTTGCGCTAGCTTGGCACACGTAGCCAAATCTGCTGGGTTTGAACCACCAAGTTGAAGGGCTAACGGATGCTCTTCTTCGTTATAAGCCAGGAAATCTCCTTTTCCATGAATGATCGCACCTGTCGTCACCATTTCAGTGTACAACAGGGTTTCTTTGGTCATTAAGCGATGGAAGTAGCGACAATGACGATCAGTCCAATCTAACATTGGTGCTACGGAGAGCCTGCAAGAATGAGTCATGATATAAACACCCGTTTTTATGTTGCCAAGGTCGAGCGCAGCAGTACGCTCAAAAAATAAGTCGGGTATTGTATACCCAAGCACCTCTGGGTGCTAGTTTCAGCGAGAATGATTTGGTTGGCTGACTAGCCAAGTGCTTAGGAATACGCAGAAGTAATACGAATCTGTCATTCGTTGATTCATTCTGTGATGATTATTCCGCCTTCACACCACCACCGACTTGCTTTAATTCATGATTTTCGTTCTGATAGTGGGTAAAATGAAGCATTTCTAAACGAACTTCGTATAGAAATGATTTATCATAGAGCACGTCCGATAGTTATGGTGAAAGGTTTGAACCCAACAATCATTGAACAAATTGAAAGTATCTGCGCAGAGCGTGGAGTACGACTGACTCCGCAACGCCGACGCGTATTTGAACTCATTTGTTCTAATCGCCGCGCCTCAAGTGCGTATGAGCTATTGGAGCAACTAAAAGAGAGTGAGCCTCAGGCTAAGCCGCCCACTGTTTATCGAGCATTAGATTTTCTCCTAGAGCAAGGCTTCATCCACCGAGTGGAATCGACAAATAGCTTTATTACTTGTTGTTCTTTCAATACTCAGCAGCACTTTTTCCAATTACTAATTTGCGATAAATGTGGTGATGTCGTTGAACTCGAAGATGAGACGCTGATATCCTTGTTAGCCGAAAACGCCGAGAAGCATGGATTCAAACTGACCAACCAAGTTATTGAAACTCATGGTGAATGCCAGGCCTGTTCCTCCGAGACGAAAGAAAAAGTATAGAAGAACGTTATGCGCGCTGAATTTGTAAACCCGTTTTTAGCTTCTTTAATGAACGTGCTAAAAACTATGGCTTCTCTTGAGCTGAAGCCACAAAAACCGCGAATCAAAAAAGATGAGATCGCACGAGGTGACGTTTCTGGTCTGATTGGTATGGTAGGCCCACAAACTCGTGGTTCAATGTCGATCACCTTTGATGAAGCACTCGCCCTAGAAATCATGCAGAACATGCTTGGTGAACGTCCAAATGGGCTCAATGAAGAAGTGACCGATATGGTGGGTGAGATCACCAACATGGTTACTGGTGGTGCGAAACGCATTCTGGCGGAAAGTGGTTTTGACTTTGATATGGCAACACCGGTTGTGGTTTCGGGCCGAGGTCATACGATTCGCCACAAGTGTGAAGGCTCAATTATTATCATGCCTTTCTCTTCCCAATGGGGAAATGCCTTTATCGAAATTTGCTTCGAATAAAAGAGAAAAAATAGGTTGGCACTGGCCAACCTATTTTGTTTTTGCCTCAGGCAATAAAAAGGTCAGCATTTGCTGACCTTTTCTTTATCTATTCAAACATTAAGCTTTGAACGCTTTAAATGCGTTGATTAGACCGTTTGTTGAGCTGTCATGCGAGCTGATTTGAGACTCGTCTGCAAGCTCAGGTAGGATTTGGTTAGCCAGTTGTTTACCTAGCTCCACGCCCCACTGGTCAAAGCTGAAGATATTCCAGATAACACCTTGTACGAAAATTTTGTGTTCGTACATTGCGATCAAGTTACCTAGCGTACGAGGCGTGATTTGCTTCACTAGAATAGAGTTTGTTGGACGGTTACCTTCAAACACTTTGAATGGCGCAATCGCTGCCACTTCTTCAGCATTCTTACCTACTTTCACCAACTCTTCTTTCACGGTTTCTTCATTTTTACCAAACGCTAGAGCTTCAGTTTGCGCGAAGAAGTTAGACATCAGTTTTTGGTGATGATCGCTAGCTGGGTTGTGGCTAATTGCAGGTGCAATGAAGTCACATGGGATAAGCTTAGTACCTTGGTGAATTAGCTGGTAGAACGCGTGCTGACCGTTGGTACCTGGTTCACCCCAAATGATTGGGCCAGTTTGGTAAGTTACAGCATTGCCGTCACGGTCAACGTATTTACCGTTTGATTCCATGTTGCCTTGCTGGAAATATGCTGCAAAACGGTGCATGTATTGATCGTAAGGTAGGATAGCTTCTGACTCCGCACCGTGGAAGTTGTTGTACCAAATACCAATCAAAGCAAGAATCACTGGAATATTGCTTTCTAGATCTGTTGATACGAAGTGCTTGTCCATCTCGTGAGCACCATCAAGCAACTCAACAAAGTTGTCGAAACCTACTGCTAGTGCAATTGATAGACCGATCGCAGACCATAGTGAGTAACGGCCACCAACCCAGTCCCAGAATTCAAACATGTTCGCTGTATCGATACCAAATTCAGACACGGCTGTCGCGTTTGTTGAAAGCGCAGCAAAGTGCTTAGCCACATGAGCCTGATCACCCGCCGATTCTAGGAACCAATCACGAGCAGTGTGCGCGTTAGTCATGGTTTCTTGTGTTGTAAACGTCTTAGACGCGATCAAGAATAACGTCGTTTCTGGGTTAACTTTCTTCAACGTTTCAACGATGTGTGTACCATCAACGTTAGATACGAAGTGAAGGTTTAGATGATTTTTGTATGGCGCTAGAGCTTCCGTCACCATGTAAGGGCCAAGGTCAGAACCGCCGATACCGATGTTCACAATATCGGTAATTGCTTTGCCTGTGTAACCTTTCCATTCACCGCCGATAACGCGCTCAGTGAATGATTTCATTTTTTCTAGAACCGCGTTCACTGCTGGCATTACGTCTTCGCCATCTACCATAACTGGAGTATTAGCACGGTTACGTAGTGCAGTGTGAAGAACAGCGCGACCTTCTGTTTGGTTGATCGCTTCACCACTGAACATCGCTTCAATTGCAGATTTCAGCTCGGTCTCTTTCGCAAGAGCAAACAGGTGCTTCAGAGTTTCCTCATTGATGAGGTTCTTTGAGTAATCGACTAGGATGTCTGAGCCGAAACGTGCAGAGTATTTGTCGAAACGCGCTGCGTCTTGAGCAAACAGCTCTTTAAGATCCATATCTTGTGCAGATTCGAAATGCGCCGTTAGCGCTTTCCAAGCTTGTGTTTGCGTTGGATTGATATTTTTCAACATGGTCTTTATCCCGATGTTACAGTAGGTTCCATTCCTTACAGTCTAGCGAAAACTGTGGAATCCCCGATTTAGCAAATAGAATATAAATTAGATGTTTGGGCAAATTGCCACAAAACAAGTCTTTGTAATTTTTTTTCAGGCGCCAATTATGACCGAGAGCTTTTACACTCACATTGAGTTAGGTCACGTTCCCTGCCCTGAAATTGAACAATTCATTTACGATGACAAGAATCATATCATTTACTAATGACAGGCTCTAATTGGAATAGGATAGACGCCAATTTATAAATTTCCAAAGGAACACGTATGTGGGCACAAAAAACACTGCAATTAAAAGCGAGATGCCGCGGTTTTCACCTGATAACTGATGAAATTGAACAACAATTACCACAAATAAACGAACTTTCAGTAGGTTTATTACACTTATTTATTCAGCACACCTCCGCCAGTTTGACCTTAAATGAGAATGCTGATCCAACCGTGCGTATGGACATGGAAGCGCACTTCAATAAGTTTGTGCCAGAGCGTGCTCCTTATTATCAGCACACCTATGAAGGTGACGACGACATGCCGGCACATATTAAAGCATCACTGCTTGGCAGTAGTGTGACGGTACCAATCCAAAATGGTCGATTAGCTTTAGGAACATGGCAAGGTATTTACTTGGGTGAGCATCGAGACTTTGGTGGCGGCCGCCGCGTTATTGCTACGATTAACGGTGAGTAGATAAAACAAAGGCTAACCTTGGGTTAGCCTTTCGTTGTTTATTTGGAGTATTCCATCTCGACGCGAGGCGTTAGCTTAGTCACGAGTTCATACGCAATCGTACCAATGTGACCCGCTACTTCTTCTACTGGGAGCTCTTTCCCCCAAAGAATCGCTTCGTCGCTGACTTTATCCGTTGCGTCTGGTCCCAAATCGACCGTCAGCATATCCATGGAAACTCGACCTGCAATAGGTACTTTACGGCCATTAACCCACACCGGCGTACCGTTTGGAGCACTTCTTGGGTAACCGTCGCCATACCCTACAGCAATGACACCAACTTTTGTATCTCGCTCACTGGTCCAAATACCACCGTAGCCAACACTTTCACCCTTCTTCACTTCACGTACCGCAATAAGGTGGGATTTAAGTGTCATGACAGGCTGATACCCAAGATCTTGCGCCGTTTTGTCATCGAATGGCGACACACCATACATGATAATACCCGGACGAACCCAATCTAAATGGCTTTGAGGCCATGCCAATAACCCCGCAGATGCCGCCAGTGAACGTTCCCCTTGGCAACCAGAAGTCAACGATTTAAACAGCTCAATCTGTTGTGGGGTAATATCGCTATCCAGCTCATCTGCACAGCCAAAGTGGCTCATGTAACGCAACGGTTTCGCTACATTTGGACACTCCTTCAGCCGCGTTACAAACTCGTCATATTGTTCAGGACGAACCCCAAGGCGGTGCATGCCACTGTCAATCTTCAGCCACACGACAACCGGAGTTTCAAGGTCTGCTTGCTCCAAGGCGATAAGCTGCTCTTCACAGTGCACCACAGTTTGGATGTTGTTCGTCACAAGAACAGGTAAGTCACCAGGAGAGTAAAAACCTTCTAGCAATAGAATCGGCTTTACTACTCCACAAGCGCGCAGTTGCAATGCTTCTTCAATACGAGCCACACCAAACGCATCCGCATGGTTAGCATGTTTTGCGACATGACGTAATCCGTGACCATAACCATTGGCCTTGACGACAGCCATCACTTTACTTTGTGGCGCTTGAGCTTTTACGCGCTGTAAGTTGTGCTGCAACGCAGACAAATCAATGCACGCCTTGGCCGCTTTCATATAGCTCATGGGATTACTCATCATCAATATCGAATGCAGGACCCGCGTAGTTGTCGAAACGCGAATGTTGACCTTGGAAAGTGAGGCGAACAGAGCCGATAGGACCATTACGCTGTTTACCAATAATGATTTCGGCCGTACCTCTGTACGGACTATCTGGGTGATAAACCTCATCACGGTAGATGAACATGATCAAGTCGGCATCCTGCTCGATGGAACCGGATTCACGCAAGTCCGAGTTTACTGGTCGTTTATCCGCACGTTGCTCTAGGGAACGGTTTAGCTGCGACAGTGCCACAACAGGCACATTTAGCTCTTTTGCCAGCGCCTTAAGAGAGCGCGAGATCTCAGCAATCTCAAGAGTGCGGTTATCGGTTAACGAAGGCACGCGCATCAACTGAAGGTAGTCGACCATGATCATCGACAGACCGCCATGTTCACGAGCGATACGGCGAGCGCGCGAACGCACTTCGGTCGGAGTTAGACCAGAGCTATCATCGATGTACATATTTTTCTTCTGCATCAGGATACCCATAGTAGAAGAAATACGCGCCCAATCTTCGTCATCTAGCTGACCCGTACGGATCTTGGTTTGGTCAACACGAGACAAAGAGGCCAACATACGCATCATCAACTGTTCAGCTGGCATCTCTAACGAGAAAATAAGTACGGGCTTTTCTTGTTGCATGGCCGCATTTTCACACAAGTTCATCGCAAAGGTCGTTTTACCCATCGATGGACGCGCTGCGACAATCACCAAATCAGAGCCTTGCAAACCTGCGGTTTTCTTATTGAGATCGGTGAAACCGGTATCGACCCCGGTAACACCATCTTGTGGCGTTTTATACAACAACTCGATACGTTCTAACGTCTTTTCGAGGATGTTGTCGACGTTTTGTGGTCCTTCGTTTTCACTAGTTCGAGACTCGGCGATAGCAAAAACTTTACTCTCCGCCATGTCTATTAAATCTTCAGAACTGCGACCTTGAGGGTCATAGCCCGCGTCCGCAATTTCATTCGCGACACCAATAAGGCCACGAACAATCGCACGCTCAGCGACAATATCAGCATACGCATTGATGTTAGCTGCACTTGGCGTATTCTTCGCCAAGTCAGCGAGGTAAGCAAAACCGCCTACATCTTCTAACAACTCGTGACGCTCTAGATATTCCGATAAAGTAATAAGATCGAGAGGTTTACCCGCTTCAAGAATGGTTTTTACACCTTCAAAAATCAGGCGGTGTGGACGACTATAGAAATCACTGCTCACAACACGTTCGGCAACGGTGTCCCAACGTTCATTATCCAGTAAAAGACCACCAATTACTGATTGCTCGGCTTCTAGTGAGTGAGGTGGCACTTTGATTGCGTCGACCTGACTGTCTGAAGGTTTGCGATTTCTGTTTTCCGCCATGACTTTGCTCGATAACTACTATTGACCCACGATTATAACCTTAACCTAGCTGAGATGCTTCCCCGAAGCGACAATTACTTGTTAAGAAATCATCATGTGAACCACCCGGGTAATAGCCTGGTTCTTCCGCCTAGCTCTAATAAAAATTAACCTACCATTGACCCAACCAAATATCTGTATCAGTATCATGCCCCTCCTTTTTGATTACGTTCGAGGTTGATGTGTCCCGATACTGGTTACTTAGCTTTAGCCTACTGTGCGCTAGTGCATCGTATGCTGACGAATCAGTACAGCCAGAGCAAAATATTGATGTACCCGACCCACTAAAAACCGAGGTGGAGTTCGGCTATCAAGCTCACACAGGTAACACGGACTCTCGTTCCCTGAATGCTCGTTTGAGTGCTGAATATACGTCAGGTCGACACCGTTCTAATGGTGAATGGAAGTACTACAACTTGTACAAAGACGGTGAAGAAGACAAACGCTCATCCACCTACTCCCTACAGAGTGACTACAAGTTAGGCCCTAAGACATATTTGTATGGCAGCTTTAAAGGAGTGGATTCTCGCTACAGTGCTTATTTTAAAGACTATACGTTGTCAGGTGGTTTGGGTTACCAGTTCTCCTACACTGAGAACTTCATTTTAGAGGTAGAGGTAGGCCCTGGTTTTCGCTATCAAGAGCCAAACTTAGACGAAATAGATGATGACGATATTGTCTTTCCCGATATCGTTAGAGAAGGCATTTTTCGAGGAAATATCAACACAACTTGGCATGCGTTGGATAATTTAAGTTTCGCAGCTGATATTACGTTGGTAACAGGTAGAAGTAACACACGTACTGATAGTGAACTCAGTGTAACCAATGATATTACTGAAGATATCGCACTGAAACTGGCGCACTCTCGTCAGTATCACGATAAAGTGCCTGAAGGCTTAAGCAAAGCGGACAGCGTATTTTCCGTTAATTTACTTTTCGCTTTTTAACCCTTTTTCTCTCAGTTTTAGAAATAAAAAAAGCACCTCCAAGGAGGTGCTTTTTAGTATTTCGTCTTGATACTGAATTACTCAGCAGCAACAACTTGTAGGTTAACTGTCGCGAAAACTTCAGAGTGAAGTTGAACGCTGATCTCGAACTCACCAGTGTTACGTAGAGCACCTTCAGGAAGGCGAACTTCGCTCTTAGCAACTTCAACGCCTGCAGCTGTGATAGCGTCAGCGATGTCACGAGTACCGATAGAACCGAATAGTTTGCCTTCGTCACCAGCTTTAGAAGCGATAACTACCGCTTCTAGAGCGTTAACTTTCTCTGCGCGAGCTTCTGCAGCAGCTAGTTGCTCAGCAACTTTAGCTTCTAGTTCAGCACGACGAGCTTCAAACATTTCAACGTTAGCTTTAGTTGCCATAACTGCTTTACCTTGTGGGATAAGGAAGTTACGAGCGTAGCCAGATTTAACGTTTGCAGTATCGCCAAGACCACCTAGGTTACCAATTTTATCAAGTAGAATAACTTGCATTGCTTAATCCTCTTTCTTAATAAAATGAACCGATTACTGATGCTTGTCAGTGTACGGTAGTAGAGCTAGGTAGCGTGAACGCTTGATAGCACGTGCTAGTTGACGCTGGTACTTAGCGCTTGTACCAGTGATACGGCTAGGTACGATTTTACCAGCTTCAGTGATGTAGTTTTTAAGAGTTGCTACGTCTTTGTAATCAATCTCTTGTACGCCTTCTGCAGTGAAACGGCAGAATTTACGACGACGGAAGAAACGAGCCATGGGCTATCTCCTGATCTTAAATTTGAGTAATGTTGTCGGCGTGTAACACTAATTTTCCCACGCCATTTCGGCCGGTTTGATAAGTGACAAAACCACTTACCTTAATGTTACTGCCTTGAACTAAATTCTGAGTTAGTGCTTGTGACCCAAGCCCGCTGACGACTACCGGCATACGACAATAAACTTGTCGAGGTAAGTCAGCTTCGATAATAGTAGAGCGATGCTCCAGCCAAAACCGACAGTGTTCAATACCACCAGGGCTTTTACTACGAATGGGCGGTTTGGCAATGGTGCCGCTCAGCTCCATTCGATTGGCCATAAGAAAACTTACTCAGCAGCTTCTGACTTAGCTTCAGGCTTAGCTTCAGAACGCTCTTCACGACGTGGAGCACGCTCTTCTTTTTGCTTAAGCATGATAGATTGCTCAGTGATCGCTGCTTTAGTACGCATGATCATGTTACGTAGAACTGCATCGTTGAAACGGAAAGCAGTTTCTAGCTCATCAATTACAGCTTGGTCAGCTTCAACGTTCATAAGAACGTAGTGAGCTTTGTGAAGCTTGTTGATTGGGTAAGCCAGTTGACGACGGCCCCAGTCTTCTAGACGGTGGATTTTACCGCCAGCTTCAGTGATTGAACCAGTGTAACGCTCGATCATGCCAGCAACTTGCTCGCTTTGATCTGGGTGCACCATGAATACGATTTCGTAATGACGCATTGGTTGCTCCTTACGGATTATTCAGCTTCCACAAATGGCTCAGTCGTCCAGAGGAAGCAAGGAACTAAAGATAATTGACTGAGTTTAAGGAGCACGAATAGTACAGAAAGGGCGTAAAATAGGCAAGTGATTATTTGCTCAGCGCAGTGGATATTTAATTTCTTCTAATACTAGAAAACACAAAGGCTGCCAACAAGCAGGCAGCCTTTAAAATCAGCGTGTTATTGCGCTGGCTTATCGGTGCTTATTTAACTTCAGCCAGTTCAGCGCGCATTTGATCGATCACTTGTTTGTAATCTGGCTCACCGAAAATCGCCGAGCCTGCAACAAACATGTCTGCGCCCGCTTCTGCAATTTCACGAATGTTGTCAACCTTCACACCGCCATCGATTTCTAAGCGGATATCACGACCAGACTCGTCAATCATCTTACGAACGGCACGCAGTTTATCTAGTGTATGAGGAATGAATGATTGACCACCAAAACCAGGGTTTACCGACATCAGTAGAATCATGTCGACTTTATCCATAATAAATTCAAGACTTGCAAGTGGCGTTGCTGGGTTTAGTACCACACCAGCCTGACAGCCGTGCTCTTTAATTAACTGCAGTGTACGGTCTACATGATCAGAAGCTTCTACATGGAACGTAATCATCGACGCACCCGCTTTTGCGAAATCAGGAATAATACGGTCAACGGGTTTCACCATTAGGTGAACATCGATTGGCGCTGTGATGCCATAATCGCGTAGTGCTTTACACACAGGCGCACCAAAAGTCAGGTTTGGTACATAGTGGTTATCCATAACGTCGAAATGCACCACATCCGCACCCGCTGCGAGTACTTTTTCTACATCTTCACCGAGACGAGCAAAATCTGCCGATAAAATGGATGGAGCAATAAGAAAATCTTTCATACCTGACCTCAGTAGTAATGAGCAAACAATCTGCGCGCAATTCTACCGAAGCCAGTGGGGAGATCCACTATTTAGATATAATAGTGTGAGAATTAAGAGCTTGATTTATCCATGTCTGGCGCATGAAAAAGCGCAAGTAGCTCATCAACTTTATTACGACCGTTACCATTACGGCTAATGGTACGCTTTACTTTAACCACATTAAGATCCGCACCGTGATACAACCGACGTGTCAAGGTAGTGTCGTGGTTAGAAATCAACACAGGAATGCCACGTTCAGTCGCTGTTCTTTCAGCAATGTCGGCTAATGCAGCTTGGTCGTCCAACGTGAAACCATTACCTGCGTATGAGGTGAAATTTGCCGTATTTGAAAGCGGCGCATAAGGTGGATCGCAATACACGACGCTCCCTTTGCGCGCACGACGAAATGTTTCAGGATAACCTTCACAAACAAACGTAGCTTTTTTGGCTTTTTCTGCAAAAAACTCCAATTCCGCCTCAGGGAAATACGGCTTTTTGTAAGAGCCAAACGGTACATTGAAGCCACCTTTTTTGTTGTAACGGCATAGGCCATTAAAACCAAAGCGGTTCATGTACAAAAACGCTAAAGAGCGGTACATCACGTCATCGGTTTTATTAAACTCAGCGCGAATGTGTAGGTAGGCTTCTTTGCGGTTGTTCTCAGCGACAAACCAACGCTTCGCTTCAGAGATATACTCTTCAGGGCGTTCTTTCAGCAGGTTGTACAGATTGATCAAATCTGGATTGATATCTGCAAGTAGATAATGGTCATAATCGGTATTCAGAAACACTGAGCCCGCACCAACAAAAGGTTCAACTAGCTTTCGAGCCGGCGGCAAATGACGTTGGATGTCTTCAACCAGTCCGTATTTTCCTCCTGCCCATTTAAGAAAGGCTCGTTGCTTTTTCATCTACTGCTCTATCTATCGACCAAAAATTAAGGCTGCGGAATGTAACATATTTTTCAGGGAAGCTCAGGTTTATTTCACTCGTTCAATTTCACGGTGAACCTGACGGAGTGATTTTGCCCAAGGACTCACCGACTTAACCGAATCTGGCAAGCTTGCGACGGCATCACGAGCCATTTGAATTGTCGGATAATCTTGATATGTGATGATATACCACTCGGTGTCATTACGAACGGTAGGATAAATTCGCACTTGATTATTCAGTTGATGCTCATTGAGAAAGGATTGTACATCTTCCATTGAGGTCATAGCTGCGAGTTGTAAAGTATAAGCTCTTGGCGATAGCGCTTTTAGTTCTTCACGAGCAAATGAAAACTTCACAACAGGTTGGTTTGCCTCACCCTCTTCTGACTGAGCAGGTGCTTGCGTCATATCTTGATTCGGTTTTACGACTTTAATCAAAGGAGAGCTAGTTTCATCGGCGGTTTCTGTCTTCTCAGTACCTACGACATCATCAATCGCTTTTGTGTCTGCTGAATCAGCTTTACCTTCAAGCAATGCATCGACCACATTCGACTCAATCACCACTCTTTGTTGATTGTCATCACTGCCTACGCTCGCTACTTCTTCTGTCACTGCTGGCGGTAATGAATCAGAATCATCAATCGCACCAGAGTTATCAAGACTGCTAGAGCCATCGGTTACAGGTTGCAGTGAAGACTGCGCTGCACTGATTCCTGACTCTTCAAAAGTTGGAATAGCCGTTTGCTCTAAACTGCCAGCAATTTGCTGCGCTTTATCATCAGGGCTTGGTTGACTAAGCATCCACCAATAGCCACCAGCAGCAAGCAACAGTAATACTAATACCACCAACGCAATATTCAGGGGTGAACCGACAATCGAGCGGATAATGATCCTTTTTTCCACTTTCATCTCTCCTAACGCCATGATGTCACCCGGTACTGGGTCGACTTTTTTAAATGCATCTCGAACCCGTTTCTCAGACTCATCATCGACGTAGCGCGCAACAAGTGACTCAAAGAAACGACGAGCTTCCACTTCGGACAACATATCAATATCAAGCTCAACAGGCTTTATCTCTTGTCCATAACTGAGACGTGCTAGCAAACCGTCTAAACGTCCAGACTGTGTAAACAGTAAGACATTGATGGTCCAATTTGGCTTATGGTGCGCCTCTAAGACCAGCATCCAAAGCTCAGAGATAAGTGTCTCACTCAATAAATGCGCATCATCTACAACAATTGCAATGTCACACGGCTCATCACCTAAAAGCCTTTCAAGGCTATCAAGTAAAGGCTCTTGCTGATTAAACAATGCGTCTGAAACCAGTTGACTCAAAATAAGGACGCGATGCTGCACACCGTCTTGATTAGAATGACAAAGTAACAAACATTGATTCTTGTTACTGGCACCCACTTCAAGGTATCGCTGCGCTAACCAAGATTTCCCGTACCCATCATGACCATTAATCGCAATGAGATTGGAACCAAAGTTAGTCAGTAGACCTAATCTATCAAGCAACTCGATTTGAGAATCTAATTCCAGTACGTGAGCAACACTCATCTAATAACCTTAATACACTACAAGAATGACGCCCAAAGGCGCCATTACAAGGTTAAATATCGCGACCGAAGTCTATTGCCTGTTTGAGTACGTCTTGTGTCGTATCAGCAATTACCTCGGCAGTGCCAATGCCTGTAGGCAAAACCAATCGTAATTGACCAGAGAGGACTTTCTTATCTCGCATCATGTGCTTGATGAAGTCATCGAAATTCATACTGTCTGGAGTATGCACAGGCAGTTTTGCACGACGCAAAATCGCAACAATACGCTCAAATTGCTCTTCCGAGATCAGACCGCGTAGATGCGACGTTTTGGCCGCCATAACAGTGCCGGAAGATACCGCTTCACCATGCAGCCAATTGCCATAGCCAAGTTCCGCTTCAATCGCATGACCAAAGGTGTGACCTAAGTTAAGCAAAGCACGGATGCCCGACTCTTTCTCATCCTGAGCCACCACTTCCGCTTTTATTTCACAGCAACGTGCTATCGCATAAGTTAGTGCTTCTTCATCCAACGCATACAAGCGCTCAAGATTGTCTTCTAACCATACAAAAAAATCTGCATCGTAAATAATGCCGTACTTAATGACTTCGGCGATACCCGCAGCGAACTCACGTTCAGGCAACGTCGACAGGCAGTTGGTATCAATGATCACTGCTTTAGGTTGGTAAAACGCGCCTATCATGTTCTTACCCAACGGATGGTTAACCGCGGTTTTTCCACCAACCGAAGAGTCCACTTGGGATAGTAATGTGGTCGGTATTTGAATAAAGTCGACCCCACGCTGGTAACAGGCAGACGCAAAACCCACAAGATCGCCAATAACACCACCACCTAACGCGATGATCACAACATCACGAGCATAACTCCCTTCCAGTAAGAAGTTCATTACTTGATTAAATACATCCAAGTTTTTGTACTGTTCACCGTCAGGCAATTCTAACAAGGATGCACTACAACCGAGCTGCTCGAGTTGCTTTAAAATTTTGTCTGCATACAAAGGTGCCACTGTGACATTACTGATCACAACAACTTTTTGTTTTGCATTTTTGTTTGAGAGAACTTGAGAGAGGTACGCCGGGTCCTCAAATAACCCGGCGCCAATAGAGATTGGGTAGCTACGCTCAGCTAGGTTGACCGTAATCCGTTCCATCGGTTTGCTCCAATTAAAAAAAAGATAAAGACTTATCTCTCTTCTAGCATTTTTACGATCTGGTTGGCTACCACTTTTGCACTTTGATCGTCAGTGCGAACAGTGTAATCCGCTACTTCTTCATATAAAGGATTACGTTCTTCAGCTAATTGCTCCAGTACTTCGCGAGGGTTATCCGTTTGAAGTAAAGGACGCTTCTTGTCGCGGTTTGTACGCGCAAGTTGCTTTTCAATCGTCGTTTCTAAGTAAACAACAACACCACGTGCCGAAAGACGATTGCGGTTTTCTTTGCTCTTAACAGAGCCACCGCCAGTCGCAAGCACGATGCCTTGCTCTTGTGTTAGGTCTTCAAGTACCGCTTCTTCACGCTTGCGGAAGCCTTCTTCACCTTCTACATCAAAAACCCAAGAGATGTCTGCACCAGTGCGTTCTTCGATCACTGTATCGGAGTCAACAAACTCCATATGCAGTTGCTGTGCTAGATGTCTACCAATTGTACTTTTGCCGGCGCCCATTGGGCCAACAAGGAAAATATTACGTTTCTCAGCCATGTTTAGCAGTAATTTACAACATTGATTCAATAAGATCGCCACAAGAAAACACAGCTAAACTGCTGTTCTACAAGGCTTGTGGCACCAGTTCCTCACAGATAATTCGTGATAAGACCCGAAATTATCCAAGCATGGTGCCACTATTGCAACTTTATTTTTGATTTAATCAGTTTTTCCCGAGACAGAACTAGTGAATCACCACCTTAGGCGTGACGAAAATTAACAGCTCACTTTTGCCAACATTCTCATAACTTCGACGAAAAAGAGCACCTAATAGCGGCAGGTCGCCCAACAAAGGCACTTTGTCCACCGAGTTAGTAATGCTGTGCTGAAAAATACCACCAAGAACGACCGTTTCACCGTTATTCACTAACACTTGCGTCCCGATACGTTGAGTATCAATCGCAACAGCTTCACCAGTGCCTGTCTTCACGACTTGTCCTGGTCTATCTTGCGTGACACTTAAATCCAATACTAAGCGGTTATCCGGTGTGATTTGCGGGGTTACCTTCAAACTTAATACCGCCTTTTTGAACGTCACCGTCGTTGCACCACTTGATGATGACTCTAGGTAAGGAATCTCTGTACCTTGTTCGATATAGGCAGGTTTCTTATTGGTAGTGATCAAACGTGGGCTCGAGATAATCTCAGCTTTAGACTCTTGTTGCAGCGCAGAAAGCTCAAGATCCAACAAGGTGTCTGAACCTAACTTTGCGACCTGAAAAGCAATGCTGGTCGCATTCGGGCTGGTTGCAGCTAAGTTTACATTTAGGAAGTCATCGATCCCTACTCCATCACCGTCACCACCGTCACCACCCCCTTCTCCATTATAGAGACCGATCGTGGCGAGGTTGTTCTCAATAGAACCACCCACTGTATTACTGCCATTAATAGACGTAAAACCCCAACGAATCCCTAACTCGTCCATGTTACCTTCATTGATGGTCACAATACGCGCCTCAATTTGAACCTGTTTAACTGGAATATCCAAAGACTCAATAATTTCTCGAATCACCTCGATGTTTTCAGGTAACTCTCTAATCAATAACGAGTTAGTTCGCTCATCAATGGTCATACTGCCGCGCTCTGACAGCATGCTGATATTTCCTTCACCATTGATCATCTCCGCAATGTCTGATGCTTTAGCAAAATTAACTTTGATGATTTCAGATGAAAGCTCTCCCATTTCTTCCGTCAATTTTTGTTTTTCTAACTGCTGCTTCTCACGCAAGTCCAGCTCATCAGTCGGAGCAACTAAAATCACGTTGCCATCAACACGCTTATCTAACCCCTTAACTTGCAAAATAATATCCAGCACTTGCTGCCAAGGGACACCATCAAGACGAAGCGTGAGGTTGCCTTCTACAGAGTCGGAGACAACCAAATTGAATTGGTTGTAATCAGCAATAAGCTGCAAGACGTTTCGCACAGGAATATCTTGGAAGTTAATCGAAATAAGCTTACCTTCTCTTTCTAAAATGCTTTTATCTGGGGCTTTCTCATTGGGTTTGATCTTCGCTACTTTGATTTCCAAAAAACGCCCCGTTAAACGGTAATCATGCATGTATTCTTCATTGATGTGCGCAACCAAGCGCGTCGTCGAGGTGTCGCGAAACACTTCTACGCTCTCAACCACAGTCGAAAAATCTTTCACGTCTAGGAGATACAATTGCTCGTCTTTTACTGAAGTGTTAAGCAAATCGATACTTAACCCTTCCTGTACACGCTTGATATCTACAATCGCGGCCGGTGACGCCAATTCGACGACAATCACGGCGTCTTTATCTTTATTAGTTCGAAAGTCGATACTTTTTAGGGCATTGGACGAAACTTCTTCAGCTGCCGCTAAAGGGGCTAAAAATACAAACAACCATAAGGAGAAGAGCCCAGTAAGTATCCTTGGTGTACGTGTTAATCCTTGTCTCATTTTCATTACTCAATATCAAAAATAAATGGGGCTATCTCAAAGCCAACTTAACTTTACGTTTTTGCCAACATCCTAAGCCGTCGGGCAACGTTTCATTAATCAACAAATAGGAGTGGCTGACATGGGTCACTTTGCCATTATTGCGTCCGAGGTATTGACCCGGCTTAACTTTATAGACGGTGCCATTGGGAGCCTGAACGAGGCCAGAAACCGTGTTATCCATGCCCATGACACCTTTCAAACGTAATTGGCTTAATGGGAATTTTTCTAATTTGCCAGTTCGCCTTCTTGAGGGCGGTTGCCAACAATCTTTTCTTGCAACTGGCTGAGTCGCGATGGTGGCTTCTTTGGGTAATTCAAAGGGTGCACGCTGTACTTCCGGTGCGTACGTGACTGCAACATACTTGTCTGCGGGCTTAAGCTTCTCGACCTCTCGACGCGCCTGTGTTTCCACTCCTCGAATAAAATCCGTCAATGATTCATCATTCGCCTGGCAGCCCATCAATAGAGAACCCATCAGTACCAGCAACAAAGACTTACTTGTCATTTTTCGTCTCCTCCGGCTTAAACTGATAGGTGTTAGCGCGCACCCGAAAGTGCAGAGTTTCGCTCTCTTGGCTGACACGTTGCCAAGTCACATCTTTAAACGTGATGATTCGAGGTAGCGTCGCTATTGCCTGAGAAAAATGGCCGATGTCATGAAAGTCGCCCGTTAACTCTATGTTTAAAGGAAGACGATAAAGGAAGTGCTCTGATTGTTTTTCGCCCCAGTCGATTCGGGTGAAAGTCAGCTTATTGTCGATGCCAAGCTCATTCACTGAAGCGAGCATTGTAGCCAGCTCTTTTTGCGCAGGCAGTTGTTGCAGTAATAACTCGTAACGAGTGGTAAGTTCATCCAATTGAGATTGAAGCTGAGGCAACGCTGCCACTTTGTTCGCTTTGATCTTCAATGCCACCTTGAGTGTCTGCTCCTGCTGGATCAAGTGATTCAACTGTTCTTCTTTCGGTTTAAGGTAAAACCAATAACCTAAGCCTTGAATCACCATGATCAGAAGCGCGATTACTATAATCTGGGGCAACAATGGCCACTCGGCCATTTCATCGATTTCGAGATCCTGCCAATCAACCACGTTGAGCCTCCAATTTCTTCTCCGTTACTTTGAACATGAAAGACACTTTGAATGTTTGAAACTCTTTCCCAAAACGGGCTTTGCCGTGAACGATGGAATGCATTTCTACGTCGTTCAACTTGGCCGAGCGCTCCATGTTGTCCAGCATCGTGGCAAGTTTTGGAGTGCTATCAGAGATCCCAGAGATCTCAATTTCCAGATCATTCATTTTGATCTTGTCGACATATACACCTTCAGGGATAACGGCAGGCATTAAGTTCATGAACTCGGTCGTTTTGTTTCGTCCGTTTTGTAAACCTTCAACGACCTTTAGGCGTTCGAGGATTTTGCTGTGCTCTTGCTCTGCAATTTTCATTGCTTCAATACGCTGGTCGAGTTCGGCAATGTAGTGAGTGAGATAATCGAGCCGATCCTGTTGTTGATCTTGTTGGTACTCAAAAAACTTTCCAATACCCCACTGGATGCCAACAGCGACCAACATGCCTAATGCGACCAAACTGATGAAACGACGTCGGTGCTCTTCTCTTTGATTCTCTCGCCAAGGAAGTAAATTAATGCGATAAAGCACGGGCGCCTCCTAGCCAATGAATGCCACGAACGGCCAGTCCGGCTGCTGTTGAGAAATGCTGCCAATCCACAGCACGACGCTTACGCTTAGACACCTTCATCTCGAATAGCCCTAGCGGATTTAGCAATTCACACTCTAACGACAATTGTTGAGACAACTCCTCTGCGAGCATGGGAGTGGAGGCCCCTTCCCCTGATAACCAGATACCCTTGATGTTTTGTGAGCCATTGATTGAGGTATAGAGCTGCATCTGGCGCTTTACTCGCTCTACGATTTGACGGTTAAACAGCTCTGTTTTCTCCTGAGCATCATCGGACAGAAAATCGACTGGAGAAGCGCTGTTTGCTCCGCGTGTGCCGTAAGCAAACTCTTTGTGAAACAGTTCACCTTGTTCGGTAAACATGGTGAAGGAGCTCGATAAGGTGCCAATATCGAGTAAGCAGTATTTGTTTTTGTCAGGAAAGCGATCGGCGGTGAGCTTCCAGATATGACCAAGGCTTTGCGAATGCACGTCCACTAAAACAGGTTTTAGTCCGGACTTTTGTAATGCATCGACTCGGCCTTCTACCACATCTTTTCTTGTCGCAAACACTTGATAGCTATCACTGCCACTCTGCCCGCCCTCAGCGCGAAGACGAACGAAGTCTAAACTCAGCTCTTCGACAGGGAATGGCGATTGATGAGAAAAGGCTTGTATCACTGCAAACTCAACTTCACTCTCTTCAAGATTTTGTTCTATTTGCAGTTTCTTGCTAATTACCGAGTTATCAGGAACTGAAATCGCAACTTTTTTAGCGCCAAAAGGCAGTTCTTTTTTTATCTGCTTGAGGGTCTTTACAATTTCTTGATGATTTATGGTGTTATTTTCAGCGACAATACCTTCCTTTAGTAATATTTCTTTGTAACCCAACAGAGCGTAATTGTTGCCTGTGGGTTTAAGTACTACGGCTTTGAGGCTGTTATGGCCTATATCGATGCCGGTAACGATTAGCTTATCCATCTCTTACTCTCGCTCCGAAATTTCTTCGTGCAAAGGTTGTTATTAGCATCCAAATAAGAGTTAATATCTCTTATGTGCTAAATTTTTGACCTAAGAGTACAAGGGTTTGCCGTTACACAGCCTCAACCAATCAGGGATTCTCCGGTGAAGTTCATAAAGCGTTTATTATTTTTAACATTGATTTGCATAATTCTTGGAGTCACCACAATATTTGGCTTCTATCAGTACGTGAAGCCTGAATTGCCAGATGTTGCAACTCTAAAAGACGTTGAATTACAAACACCTATGAAGGTGTTTAGTCAAGACGGGAAGCTGATCGCACAGTTCGGTGAAAAGCGTCGTATTCCTGTTACTTATGACGAAATTCCTCAAGACTTAATTCACGCGCTCATCGCAACCGAAGATAGCCGTTTCTACGAGCATCCCGGTATCGACCCTATCGGCATCACTCGTGCAGCTGTTGTTGTTGCGGTTTCAGGCTCGGCTAAACAGGGTGCAAGTACGATTACGCAACAGCTAGCTCGTAACTTCTTCTTATCTAATGAGAAGAAGATCATGCGTAAGATTAAAGAGATTTTTATTGCTATCCATATTGAGCAGCTTTTAAGTAAGCAAGAAATCATGGAGCTTTATGTCAATAAAATCTTCCTTGGTTACCGCTCATATGGCTTTGGTGCTGCCGCTCAAGTGTATTTTGGCAAGAGCCTTGATGAATTGACGTTAAGTGAGATTGCAACACTCGCTGGTATGCCAAAAGCGCCATCAACCATGAACCCAATTTACTCTCTTGAGCGCGCAACAAAACGCCGTAACGTTGTATTAATGCGAATGCTTGATGAGAAATACATTACACAAGAGCAGTATGACGAAGCACGCAATGAGCCTATTGTGGCGCGTTATCATAGCGCTGAGATTGAGCTTTCCGCACCTTACGTAGCAGAGTTGGCTCGTGCATGGGCAGTAAAAGAATACGGTGAAGAAGAAGCTTATACCTCTGGCTTGAATATCTACATGACTGTGGATTCTAAACTGCAAGATGCTGCAAATACGTCTGCGGTAAATAACCTCTTGTCATACGATGAACGTCATGGCTACCGTGGTGCAGAAAGTGTGCTTTGGAAAGAAGGGGAAGCGGCCTGGGACAATGAGCAAATAGAAAAGCACCTGAAGAAACAGCCAACTTATGGTGACCTTTACCCTGCGGTTGTGACGAAAGTCGATGATAAGACGGCACAAGTATGGGTTAAGAACCATGAAGAGCAAACCATCCCTTGGACTGGAATGCACTGGGCGCGTAAGTACATTACTGATAACCGCCAAGGCTCAACACCAAAGTCAGCGCATGATGTGCTAGCGACAGGTCAACAAGTTTGGGTTCGCGAAGTAAGTGAAACCGATGAAGATGACAACACAACACTGAGCTGGAAACTGAGCCAAGTGCCGACAGCAAACACCGCGTTTGTTGCGATGAACCCAGAAAATGGCGCGATATTGTCGCTGGTTGGTGGTTTCAACTTTGTTCACAGCAAGTTTAACCGTGCAACCATGTCAGTGCGTCAGGTTGGTTCAAGTATCAAGCCTTTCATCTACTCGGCAGCAATTGACAAAGGGCTGACTCTAGCCACTTTGATTAACGATGCGCCGATTAACAAGTGGGATGCAGGTTCTGGTTCAGCTTGGCGACCAAAAAACTCACCACCGACCTATGGTGGTCCAACGCGTCTTCGCCTCGGCTTAGCTCAATCAAAAAACGTCATGGCAGTGCGTACACTCCGTGAAGTTGGCCTCGAGGAGACACGTCAGTACCTTACTCGTTTCGGTTTTGATATTAACCAAGTACCACGCTCTGAGACCATCGCACTCGGAGCTGGCAGCTTAACACCAATGAAAGTGGCACAAGGTTACTCTGTGTTTGCGAACGGTGGTTATTACGTTGAACCATTCTATGTAGAACGCGTGGAAGATGCATTCGGTGAAGTACTGTTTAAAGCCAATCCAAAGAGTGTTTGTCATAAGGATTGTCCGCAAATGAGCGAGCAGCCAGAAAATCGCTACGCTGATGAATTTGGCGAACAAGACGTCGCAATTGACGGCCTTGCAACAGACAATGCCCTTGAAAATGATGAACCTCAATATGCACCGCAAGTTATCTCTGAACAGAATGCATTCTTAATGCGTGAGATGATGTACAGCAACATTTGGGGTGGCGGTAACTGGCGTGAAGGCACAGGTTGGAATGGTACAGGCTGGCGCGCGCAAAAACTTGGTCGTCGTGATATCGGAGGTAAAACGGGTACAACGAATGATTCCAAGGATGCTTGGTACAATGGCTATGGACCTGGTGTCGTTGCGATAGCTTGGGTTGGCTTTGATGATCACTCACGTGCACTTGGCCGCACCACAGTTAACAGCAACCTAGGGCAAGGCCAAATTTCTGGTGCCGAGTCGGGTGCGAAAACCGCAGAGCCTGCTTGGATTGACTTCATGCGTGTTGCGCTAGAAGGGACGCCGGAGCAAGGTAAAAATATTCCAGAGGATATTATTCGAGTTCGTATTGATCGCAACAGCGGTATGCTAACGCACAAAGTAGATAGCACATCAATGTTCGAATATTTTGAAAAAGGCACGGAGCCTACCGAATACGCTGGCGACCGTTTAGAAGATAGTATTTATTCTTCAGGCTCTGGCGCAGAAGAACTGTTCTAAATCACAAAAGCACAAGGGAGAGCATCAAGCTCTCCCTTTTTTATTTCTGCTTTTTATGCTGCAGCATTCAATGATGGATAAGAAGCCAACACCTCTTTAATCTTCGCTGCTAAAGCTTCAAACCTAGCTCGTAATGGTGAGCCCGGACGGTATACGAGAACGATATTACGCGAGGGCGTTGGGTTAACAGCTGGTACGTAGCATACGCCATCTTTTTGCTTCTCATTAGGGATAGAAAGCTGAGGCAATAACGTAATCCCCGCACCGGCAGCAACCATGTTGCGTAACGTCTCCAAGCTGGTGGCTTTAAAACGCTCATCGTCTTTTGCACCAGCGGCAAAACAAAAACCTAACGCTTGATCTCGCAGACAGTGGCCGTCTCCCAACGCTAAAACGGTTTTACCATTCAGCTCCAACATATCAACATGGTCGAGAGAGGCCCACTCGTGGTCACATGGCACTGCGACACTTAATGGCTCTTGATACACTTCGATCTCTTTAAATGGCGCAGTTTCATCAACCGAAGCTAAAACTAAGCAATCTAGTTTGCCTTCTTCCAATTGACGCACTAATTGATGTGTTTGAGCTTCGTGCAGAAATAGCTCCAGCTCAGGAAATGCTTCTTTTATCTGCGGCAGAATTTTGGGTAGTAGATAAGGCCCAACCGTCGGGATGAAACCAATATGCATCGGTCCAGTCATGGCTCCGCTTTGACCGCTTGCCATATCTCTGAAGGTTTTCACTTCACTTAAGATGCGTTTAGCCTGCTCCACCAGCTGTAACCCTGAATCGGTAAACAAAACACGTCGGCTGCTTCGCTCTAAAAGCGTGGTCCCGAGTTCGTCCTCTAGTTTACGAATTTGCCCACTCAATGTTGGCTGGCTAACAAAACATGCCTCTGCCGCTTTGCGAAAGTGCTTATGTTCCGCAAGTGCAACTAAGTACTCAAAATCTCGAATATTCATAATTCACGCTTCGCTTCTTTAACAATAGCTAATACCTATCAAAACCATAACACCAAACGATTAGAGCTATCAAAGAATTTTTACAATAATGGGCTCAACAAAACGAAACAGAGCGACGAAAAACGCTAAGCTCTATACGCATAATTTAAAATAGTTAAAGGAAATCATTATGTTTGTATCTAAAGAAGGTCAACAAATCCCTCAAGTTACTTTTCCAGTTCGTCAAGGTGACTCTTGGGTGAATGTAACGACCGATGAGCTATTTAAAGGTAAGACCGTTATCGTATTTAGCTTACCGGGTGCATTTACTCCAACCTGTTCATCAAGCCATCTACCTCGTTACAACGAATTGTTCCCTGTATTTAAAGAGCACGGAGTGGATGAGATTATTTGTGTCTCGGTCAATGATACGTTCGTGATGAATGCATGGAAACAAGACCAAGAAGCAGAAAACATTACCTTCATCCCGGATGGTAATGGTGAATTCACCGATGGCATGGGTATGTTAGTGGATAAAAACGACATCGGCTTTGGCAAACGTTCATGGCGTTACAGCATGCTAGTAAAAGATGGCGTAGTGGAAAAAATGTTCATTGAGCCAAACGAACCAGGCGACCCATTCAAGGTGTCAGACGCAGATACGATGCTGAACTACATAGCGCCTGACTACAAAACGCAAGAGTCCATCACGGTGTTCACTAAACCAGGCTGCCCTTTCTGTATGAAAGCGAAACAAAATCTGATTGACCACGGTCTTCAATATGAAGAAGTGATTCTGGGTAAAGACGCAACAACAGTTAGTCTACGAGCTATATCTGGTCGCACGACTGTTCCACAAGTCTTTATCGGTGGCAAGCATATCGGCGGTAGCGAAGAGCTAGAAGCGTATCTAGGCTAAGCTGTCCATAGCCTACACCCTCGGTCTCCGGTGCCTTTTGGCTCGGAGGCCAACCCTAAACCACTTTTTCTACTAGTCTAGATAAATAGTCATCTGCCACTAAGGTGACTACTTATCCAGATTCAACTATCCAATTCACTCTCCAAGCTCAATGTAGCTAGCTTGGCTTAAAACAAAAGCGAGAGTTCACGATGAAACAAGTAAATGTCGACGTAGCGATTATTGGTGGCGGTACGGCTGGTCTTGGTGCTTATCGAGCAGCAAAAGCTCATACCAACAGCGTGGTAATGATTGAGGGCGGTCCCTACGGAACAACCTGTGCTCGTGTCGGATGCATGCCGTCTAAGCTGTTAATTGCGGCAGCAGAAAGTGTTCATCAAATCGAAAAAGCACCTGGATTTGGGATACACCCGCAAGGTGAAGTACGAATTAACGGACGAGAAGTTATGGATCGTGTAAAGCGCGAACGCGATCGTTTTGTTGGCTTTGTGCTTGAAAGTGTCGATGATATTCCCGCTGAAGACAAACTATCGGGCTACGCGAAGTTTGCCGATGACCACACTCTCATCATAGATGATCATACTCAGGTCACCGCACAGCGCATTGTTATTGCGACAGGATCTCGTCCGACATATCCGGCAGCTTGGAATGAACTGGGTGATCGCCTAGTGATTAACGATGATGTATTTGACTGGGATGACTTACCAGAGTCCGTGGCAGTATTTGGCCCAGGAGTCATCGGCCTTGAATTGGGTCAGGCTTTACACCGCCTAGGAGTGAACGTGAAGCTCTTTGGCCTTGGAGGACAAGTGGGCCCACTGACAGACCCAGAGGTGATGACGTATGCAGATAAAGCCTTTAAGGAAGAGTTCTACCTTGATGCAGATGTAAAAGTCGAAAGCATGAAACGCATTGCTTCGTCAGACAATGACGGCGAAGACAAGGTCGAAATCCAATTCATCAACCATGATGGCGAATTAGAAACTTTCGTTGTCGATTACGTATTGGCCGCAACGGGTCGTCGTCCAAACGTCGATAAGCTGGCGATCGAGAACACCAATGTGGCTCTCGATGAACGTGGCGTACCAACGGCGGATCACTATACATTGCAAACTTCGGTAGAGAGCATCTTCATCGCAGGTGATGCAAGTAACCAAATTCCACTGCTGCACGAAGCCGCTGACCAAGGCCGTATTGCTGGAGACAACGCAGGCCGTTTCCCAGATATTCGTGCGGGTCTGCGTCGCTCACCAATTTCAGCCGTGTTCTCCGACCCTCAAATTGCTATGGTTGGCGAAACATATAAACAACTAGAAACACGTCTAGGCACATGTGGATGTTTCGCAACCGGTGAAGTCTCGTTTGAAAATCAAGGACGTTCGCGCGTCATGCTTCGTAATAAAGGTATTCTGCATGTCTACGGAGAGCAAGGCACTGGACGTTTTTTAGGTGCAGAAATGATGGGCCCGAATGCAGAGCATCTTGCGCACCTTTTAGCGTGGGCGCACCAAAATAGGATGACGATTTCTGAGATGTTAGATATGCCCTTCTATCACCCAGTGATTGAAGAAGGCGTCCGCACCGCTCTACGTGATTTGAATGCAAAACTACACTTAGGGCCAGAAATGGTGAAACATTGTCTTGACTGCGGCCCTGGCTGCTAACGCTTTCAGGCTTCTATCTAAATATAAAGCAAAGCCTCGTCATCAACGAGGCTTTGCTTTACTACTTCGGCGCAATGAAATCTCTCTTACGCTGCCATCATTGCATAGCGGCTGACCATACAAATCGCGACAACACCGATCATAAAGAACCCACCAGCGATACTCAGCGCAAGTTTCAACTCTGTCGACATCATTATATTTCCTGCTAAAGACTGACAGCGCACCATACATCAATTACGTGCCACAAAGCTTTTACAAAGCTAACTTTCCATTTTTGGTTGGGTCATGGCGCTCTAAGCCCGTGTAAGAAACGCTTTCCACCATTTAGTTAGATATATAATCTGAAGCAACACTAATGGTTTGGAAAACACTATGACTTGTCGCCGCTGCGAGGAACATTGGTTTTGGAAAAAACTTGGACGTTGCCAACGATGCTTGGATCAATTGACGGTACTTTCTGTACTGTGTTGGATTGTGTGGTGGTTTACGCTCAAAGATGATCCACAAAGCATCGAGTCGATCGCTTTGATCTTTGCCGGCTTCGCTTTCAACGTTTTGTTGTTTTTACACTTATGGATGCGTTTTGTCATCTTGCCTTGGCAGCGTCGACGGGGACAAAAAAAGGCGAATAAAAAAGAGAAAAGTGACAGATAGAAAAAAGCCCCAAAACCAATGTCAGTTCTGGGGCTCTCTTAGATTCTTCTAAGAAAAAGCAGTGGTACTTTAATAGACCGGGCTTCCTCTCAAAGGTTCCAAATTTTTTCGATTTTTTTAGCGAATACTGATGTAAGTAAACAGGAAAATGACTATGTCATTGAATGCTAATAAAATCACTCCACAACTTCAGTTCATGCCACATGCGTTTTTTGGATCACTTGCTCCATTAAATTGATCTCAAGCGCTACCTCATCACATGCATGTTGACGTGGGCACTGATCGCAATCTTTCAGAACTTTCTCCGGCAGTAATGACTTCGATGTCGGTAAAAAGCTTTGCTTCATAAAGAACTCAGGCGTTCGCGTTAGAACAAAGACTTTCTTGATCGCCATCTGGCGCGCTTTCTCAACCAAATAGTTCACAATCGCACTGCCCTGCCCTTGGCCTTGCCAGCCCGCTTCGATACCAAGAGAGCGTATTTCAGCCAACCCTGAGTCATACACATATAGAGAAGCGCAACCCGTCACTTCACCATGATGCTCAGCCACCGCGAAAGAGCCAATATCTCTCACGAGCTCATTACGAGAGCGCGGAAGATTCTCACCAAGGTTCGCCCAGTAAGCAACCATACCTTCCAACGTTTCAATGTCCGTCAAACGTGCAGGACGCACTTTCACCGCCGAGCTGTCACGCTGGCTCAGGCGCTTATCCGCTTGTTCTACCGCGTAAGCGACCTGATGAGGCGAAACACCACCCAAAGCACAACGCTTTTCCAAACACGAATCGATAGTCAGAATGTCATACACATCCGCTTCAATGACTTCTGAGAAGGCTTTTAACTCTTCGATAGACAGCTCTTCTAGCGCACAACCTTTAGCAATAGCACCAACGACCGCGACACCGACGATGTGGTGAGCTTCACGGAATGGGATGCCTTTCGCCACTAGGTAATCAGCTAACTCCGTCGAGTTTGCGTAACCTTGTTTCGCCGCTTCTAGTGTGCGCTCGCCATTCACTTTAATACCGTCAAAACACAGAGCTGCCATTTCCATGCAGTCGTTCCATGTATCTAAAGCGTCAAACAACCCTTCTTTATCTTCCTGCATGTCTTTGTTGTACGCCAATGGCAAGGCTTTAACTGTCATCATCATGCTCGATAATGCGCCATAGACACGCCCTGTCTTACCACGGATCAACTCAAGTGCATCTGGGTTTTTCTTCTGTGGCATTAATGACGAACCAGATGTCACCGTATCCGCTAACTCAATGAAGTTTGACTCGCCTGAATTGTAGAAGATCATATCTTCTGCAAGACGAGAAAGGTGCAGCATAGAAATCGACGCCACCGACATCAGTTCCATCACATGATCACGATCTGAAACCGAATCGAGTGAATTACGCGTAGCACGGTGGAAACCGAGATTATGTGCTAATTGTTCGCGATCAATCGGATAAGCCGTTCCCGCTAAAGCACCCGAGCCAAGTGGACAAGTGTCGAGACGCTGTAAGGCATCATTCAGACGAGAGTAGTCACGCTCGAACATTTCAACATAAGCCAAGCACCAGTGAGCAAAGGTTACAGGTTGAGCACGCTGAAGATGAGTATAGCCTGGCAATACGGTGCCTTGGTGCTGTTTAGCAACATGGACCATTTGTGCTTGTAGGCGATCTAAAGCAATCAATAATTGCTGACCTTGCTGACGACACCAAAGTTTCAAGTCTGTGGCGACTTGGTCATTCCGAGAACGCCCAGTGTGGAGTTTTTTACCTAAATCTCCCACTTTACTGATTAGCTGCTGTTCAACCCAAGAGTGGATATCTTCTGCATCAGAGCGAAGAATTTGGTGAGGGTCTTCCATCACTTCTAACTTCAGCTCATTTAAAGCAAGTTCCAGTTTTTGCTGTTCTTCTGCCGATAGCACATCAACAGAAAGCAGAGCTTTAGACCATGCGATTGAACCTACGATGTCTTGCTCAGCCAATCGGTAGTCAAAACGCAACGAATCATTGAACTCTTTAAATCTGGTGTCTGCCGCTTGGGTAAATCTTCCGCCCCATAATGCCATTGCGTCTCTCCTGATGACTATTGCTTACTCTAACGTTCTCGAATGAGTAGTAACCAATTTGATGGTCATTTGCTCACTTTTTCTTATGGGTCAACGTTACGGCAATTTCGATAAAAAATAAAGTATAAATTCAATATTTTTACATATATATTCAAATAAACTTTAGATACTCGCTTTTAGAAACCAAAAGACCCGCCTATAAATGGCGGGTCTTTATTCAATCCAAGATGGATGTTAATGGATTATTTCTTCTGGCTGTTCAATGCACGAATACGGCTTGATAGCGAGTAAAGACGGATGAACCCACCTGCATGGCTTTGGTCGTAAACTTCATCTTCACCAAAAGTCGCGAACTCTTCTGAATACAAGCTGTTGTCAGAACGTTTTTGCGTCACTGTCGCTTGACCTTTGTAGAGCTTAACAACCACTTCACCGTTAACGTCTTGCGCTAGCTCTTCTGAAGCGGCAAGGATCGATTTACATAGTGGCGTAAACCAACGGCCATCGTATACAAGGTGAGACGCTTTTAGACCTAGCTCCTCACGGAATTCGAATGATGATTTGTCTAGCACAAGCTGCTCTACAGCACGCAGCGCTTCCATCATGATGGTGCCTCCCGGTGTTTCATAACAACCACGAGACTTCATCCCAACAAGACGGTTTTCCACGATATCGATACGGCCAACACCGTGCTTAGCGCCCTTCTCGTTTAGGTAAACCAGTGCGTTATATGGTGTCATCACTTCACCATCAACTTCGACCACTTCACCTTTTTCTACTTTCAGCGTGACGTATTCCGCTTCATTTGGCGCTTGCTCTGGGTCGACAGTCCACACCCAGCAGTCTTCGTTTGGTGCGTTCCACGTATCTTCTAAAACGCCGCCTTCCGTCGAAATGTGCCATGCGTTTGCATCACGTGAATAGATCTTAGTAAGAGACGCAGAGCAAGGAATATTACGCTCAGCTAGGTAATCCAAACACTCTTCACGGCTCACTAGGTCCCACTCACGCCAAGGTGCAATCACTTGTAAGTCCGGTGCTAGTGCTGCGAATGCGCCTTCAAAACGTACTTGGTCGTTACCTTTACCTGTACAGCCATGACACAGAGCGTCCGCGCCCACTTTACGTGCCACTTCAACCTGCGCTTTGGCAATGATTGGACGCGCCATTGATGTACCTAGCAGGTACTTACCTTCGTAGTACGCGCCGGTTTTTAGCGTTGGGTAAATGTAGTCTGCGACCATTTCTTCTTTCAAGTCCGCGATGTAACACTCAGAAGCACCAGAGGCTTTTGCTTTCGCTTCAATGCCTTCTAGCTCTTCGGCACCTTGACCAACATCGGCAACGAAAGCCACTACTTCACAGTCGTAGTTCTCTTTTAGCCACGGGATAATTACTGAAGTATCTAGACCGCCTGAGTATGCGACTACCACTTTATTTACGTTCACTTTGCTCATGTTTTTTCTCCAAACTTAACTGGCGCTGCGCTCGGCGGTCAGTGCCAACTACGACTTCCTAATATTGAATTCTTTTGCTGATGCTTATTGAGGCAAGAATTGAGTACCAATACTTTCACCAGCGAATAACTGTGCTAATTTTTCTGGGTAACGCCAGGTCGCGACTTCAATTGGACGGCCAAGATCATTGGCGGCCTCCAAAGCGGCTTTAACTTTGACGATCATGCCATCGGTGATCACATGTCCATCGATCAACGAGTTAGCTTGCTGCTCTGACAGGGTTTTGATCAAATGGCCTTTTCCATCTAATACACCACTCACGTCTGATAACAGGACTAACTCCGCATCTAATGCGCCCGCAACCGCGACTGCTGCTTGATCAGCATTCACATTCATCATCTGGCCATCTTTGGTTAAACCAATTGAACTGATGATCGGCAGTGCACCTGTGTTTAGCACCGCTTGTAATAGTGCTGAATCACCCGGTGATGCTTTGCCTACCGCGCCGAGTTCTGGGTCAAGTTCTTCAACAAGACACAAACCACCATCCGCAAGGCTAAGGCCCACAGCGTTAAGACCGTCCGCAATCGCTTGACCTTGAAGTAACTTATTCGCAGTGCCTGCAAGCGCGCCTGCAATCACAGGAATTTGATCGTAAGGCGTTACGCGTAAACCGTTTTTCTTTACGGTTTCAAGCTGAAGCTTTGCCATCAACTCATCAACTAGGTAGCCACCGCCATGAACGATGGCGATTTGTCGCTGTGCCAATTTTTGGTAAGCCGCAATGGCACCAAAAAGTTGGCTTAAGGTTTGAGTGCATGATAGAGCTGCACCACCTAGCTTAATGACTAAAGGAGCTTGATTGGTTTGCGTCATCGCATTTCCCTCTTTCAACGACTACAGCAACGCTGTCAGTTCTGGGTAACCGTAATGAATATTGAGACATTGCATCGCTTGACTCGATGCACCTTTAAGTAGGTTGTCGATAGCTGAAATCACAATGATGTGTTCGCCTTGTACCTTCCAGCCGATATCACAGAAAGGGGTATTTTCGACATCCTGAATACGTGGAATACCGTCGCCTTTAAGACGCACCGCAGGCTTGCCTTGATAAGCTTGTTCAAACGCCTGTGCCACTTGTGCTTCTGTCACACCTTGCGCAAGCTTCATGGTGATAGTGGCAAGAATGCCGCGTTTAAAGTTGCCGAGGTGCGGAGTAAAAATCACATCGCAACCCAAGTGCTGAGCAATCTCTGGCTGGTGACGATGGTTAAATACACCATAGGGTTGCAAGCTCACTTCACAGAAGCTGTTAACCATGGAGGCTTTACGCCCTGCACCTGATACACCACTGGTTGCGTTGATCACTGGCCATTGGTTGGTATCGAGCAACGCATGTTCTAATAAAGGTTTGATTGCAAGCTGTGAAGCGGTTGGGTAGCAACCTGCTACTGCAATCAAAGGAGTGGTTTTTATTGATTCTTGGTTCCACTCAGCTAAGCCGTATGCTGCTTTATCTAGCCAGTTGTTATGTTGATGTGCGAAGCCATAAAAAGTGTCGTAAAAGCCTTCACTTTTCACACGGAATGCACCCGATAAATCGAATACCTGACAGCCTGCCTCCAAGAAAGTTGGGGCTAAATCATGGCTGACTTCGTGAGCCGTTGCCAAAAACACCACGTCCGATTCTTGAGCGATTTGCAGTGGATCCGTTAGTGGTAAAACTGGCATATCAATGATGCCCGCTAGCTTACCGTGCAGCTGCGCGATGCTCTTTCCCGCATCAACACTGTTGGCGGAAACGTATAAACCTGATAGCGTGAGTTGTGGGTGTTTATTAACCATTAACGCTAACTCTGCGCCGGTGTAACCGCTGGCTCCAATAATCGTGGTTTTTAGCATTGTGTGACATCCATATACTTAAAGGCTCAAATGACTATTCATATTTAATTTTTGCTTTATTTTGATTTTTTATTCATTAAATATGATTTAATATGTGTTTTACATTTTTGTGGTCTGTCTGTCAACAGGAGATTTGAAGAATCCATGCAATTACCAACTTTTCTAGAGGTCTATGAAGGACTCATCAGCACCTCTTCTATCAGCTCCACGGATCCGAGCTGGGATCAGGGCAATGCAAAAGTCATCGAAAAACTCGCATCTTGGTTTAAAGATCTGGGTTTTAGCGTTGAAGTGATCGAAGTCGAGCCAGGCAAGCACAATATGATCGCACGTATGGGAGAGGGAGAAGGTGGCCTTTTACTTGCTGGCCATAGTGATACCGTGCCATTCGATCAAGGGCGATGGAATTTTGATCCGCATAAACTGACGGAAAAAGACAACCGCTTCTACGGTTTAGGCACAGCAGACATGAAAGGCTTTTTCGCCTTTATTTATGAAGCAGTGAAGAAAGTCGATTGGAGCAAGCAGAGCAAACCACTCTACGTATTAGCCACTTGTGACGAAGAGACCACCATGTTGGGCGCGCGACATTTCACAGCAAACGCCCCATTTAAGCCGGATTACTGCATCATTGGTGAACCCACCAGCCTTGTACCAATTCGAGGTCATAAAGGGCATGTGGCAAATGCCATTCGCGTAACAGGCAAGTCCGGTCACTCATCGGACCCAGCGCTTGGCGTTAACGCTATTGAGATCATGCATGAAGTCATGTTCGCCATGATGCAACTGCGTGACAAATTGATTAAAGAATATCAGCATCCGGGTTTTGCCATTCCAAGCCCTACCCTAAATCTTGGACACATTCACGGTGGTGACAGCGCTAACCGTATTTGTGGTTGCTGTGAGCTGCATTACGACGTGCGTCCTCTTCCCGGCATTAGCCTTGATGGTTTAGAGAACATGTTGCGCGGAGCATTAAAAGAAGTCGAAGCGAAATGGCCTGGGAGACTGGAGATTATTCCATTGCATGAGCCTATTCCGGGTTACGAATGCCAACATGACCACCCATTTATCGGTGGTGTTGAAGAGATCTGCCAAACCAGTTCAGAAACCGTGAACTATTGTACTGAAGCACCATTTCTACAACAGTTGTGTCCAACCTTGGTGCTCGGCCCTGGGTCAATCGACCAAGCCCATCAACCGGATGAGTTTCTATCCTTCGACTTTATCGACCCCACAATTGATGTGCTTTCAAAGGCAATGGTCAAGTACTGCTGTTAATACGCGTTTAAGCTCAAAAGTCTGTGCAGCTCGATTGAGCTGCATCTTTTTATCTTCACAATTTAGCGCTAGTCTTAACACTTATTTAACTTGTTATTTTGTAATTAATTTTCACTTCTTACTCTATGGCTGCCGTAAATTTGCTCTAAATCAGGAGACAGCGGAATAATTGCAAACTTAGTCTGCTTTATTTGACTATAACTGGTGCTTTTCGCTAGATTGGAGTCTTAACAAGGACAATGGATGTAGTTTTTTTACGAGGCAGGACGACAATGAACGAGAAATACGCCGCACTCAAAAGTAATGTGCGCATGTTAGGCCACTTATTGGGTAACACCATTCGCGATGCCCATGGCGAAGAAATCTTCGAGAAAGTGGAAACCATTCGTAAATTATCCAAATCAGCTCAAGCAGGGAATCAAGCAGACAGGGACAGCTTGATCGAAGAAATCAAACATCTACCTGATGAGCAGCTAACGCCCGTTACTCGCGCGTTTAACCAATTTCTAAACCTCACCAATATCGCTGAGCAATACCACACGATTTCACGCCATTGTGAAGAGCACATTTGTGAACCAGACGCGATTAACTCGCTGTTTTCTAAACTGGTACAAAATGATGTGAGCAAACTGGACACTGCCCAAGCGGTTCGTGATCTAAATATTGAATTGGTATTGACGGCTCACCCAACAGAAATTACGCGCCGTACGATGATCAACAAACTGGTCAAGATAAACGAGTGCTTATCAAAGTTGGAGCTAAGCGATCTTTCTTCTAAAGAGCGCAGAAAAACCGAACGCCGCCTAGAGCAACTGATTGCCCAAGGCTGGCATTCAGACGTGATTCGACAACAACGCCCTACTCCGTTGGATGAAGCAAAGTGGGGCTTTGCGGTCGTTGAAAACTCGCTATGGGAAGCAGTACCTGACTTCCTACGTGAGATGAATGACCGTCTAAAATCTTACCTTGGAGAAGGTTTACCCATTGATGCTCGCCCAGTGCACTTCTCCTCTTGGATGGGCGGTGACCGTGACGGTAACCCGTTTGTTACTCACAACGTTACGCGTGAAGTCTTACTATTGTCTCGTTGGAAAGCCGCCGATCTTTATCTCAATGACATCAACGAGTTGATCAGCGAGCTGTCTATGACAGTTTCAAACGATCAAGTCCGTGAGCTTGCTGGCGAAGATCAGCACGAACCATACCGTGCGATCCTGAAGCAATTACGCACTCTGCTCAATGAAACCAAAGATATTCTCGATGCTAAGATCCACGGTCAAAAACTGGCCGTTAAAGCACCACTGCAAAAAGTCGAGCAACTTTGGGAACCGTTGTATGCCTGCTACCAGTCACTAAACGAATGTGGCATGGGTGTAATAGCCAACGGCTCATTACTGGATACACTACGCCGCGTAAAAGCATTTGGTATCCATCTTGTACGTCTTGATATCCGCCAAGAGAGCACGCGTCACTCAGACGTCTTGTCTGAACTAACTCGCTACTTAGGTATTGGTGATTACGAACAATGGAATGAGCAAGATAAGATTGCTTTTCTAACTAACGAGCTGGCATCTAAACGTCCGCTTCTCCCTCGTGATTGGGAACCGTCTGAACCCGTCAAAGAGGTTTTGGATACCTGCAAGATTGTTGCAGCACAACCGCGTGAAGCGTTTGGCGCTTACGTTATTTCAATGGCACGTACCGCCTCTGACGTACTAGCCGTTCATCTACTGCTACAAGAAGCTGGTTGCCCTTACCGCATGGATGTGTGTCCTCTGTTCGAAACGCTAGACGATTTGAACAACGCGGAATCGGTCATCAAGCAGCTTATGGGGATTGACCTTTACCGTGGTTTTATCCAAAACCACCAGATGGTCATGATTGGTTACTCTGACTCAGCGAAAGATGCAGGTGTTATGTCTGCAGGTTGGGCTCAGTATCATGCGATGGAATCGTTAGTTAAAGTGGCTGAAGAAGAAGGCGTTGAGCTAACTCTATTCCATGGTCGTGGGGGCACAGTCGGTCGCGGTGGCGCACCTGCGCATGCTGCGCTTTTGTCGCAACCACCAAAAAGCTTGAAAGGCGGTTTACGTGTAACAGAGCAAGGCGAGATGATCCGCTTTAAACTGGGTCTCCCAGATGTCGCAGTAAACAGCTTTAACCTATACGCAAGTGCGATTCTGGAAGCCAACTTGTTACCGCCACCGGAGCCAAAACAAGAATGGCGCGACTTGATGGAAGTGCTATCAGAAGTAAGCTGTGAGTCTTACCGAAATGTGGTTCGTGGCGAGCCAGATTTCGTGCCTTACTTCCGCCAAGCAACACCAGAACTCGAACTCGGCAAGTTGCCACTTGGTTCTCGTCCTGCAAAACGCAACCCTAAGGGCGGAGTAGAAAGCTTACGTGCAATCCCGTGGATCTTCTCATGGAGTCAAAACCGTTTGGTACTTCCTGCATGGCTAGGCGCAGGTGAAGCGATTCAATACTCGATCGATAAAGGCCACCAAGCATTGCTCGAAGAGATGTGCCGCGAATGGCCATTTTTCTCAACTCGTCTCGGCATGCTGGAAATGGTGTACTCGAAGTGTAATATTGATATCTCTCGCTACTACGATGAGCGATTGGTGGATGAGTCGCTCCGTCCACTCGGTGAAAAGCTTCGTGCTCAGCTTCAAGAAGACATCAAAGCGGTACTGAATGTAGAGAACAATGAAAACTTGATGCAGCATGACCCTTGGGGACTCGAGTCGATTCGCTTACGCAATATCTACGTTGAGCCATTGAATATGCTACAAGCAGAGCTACTATACCGCACGCGTCAAACCGAAGAAGCTTCTGCAAACTTGGAAGAAGCGTTGATGGTGACGATTGCTGGTATTGCTGCTGGTATGCGCAACACAGGCTAATCGTTTCATTTTTAATAAAAAGCTGGGCAAATGCTCAGCTTTTTTTTATCACAGGATAATCGCAACAAAACAAAAGCAGTTAAATACACCACTAGAGACCCAAAAAATACCAAAATAAAAGAATAAAAAACCACAAGTTAACACTATTGATTATTATGTTAGTTTTTTAGGGTAATTTTGTCCTACTATTCCACTTCATGCTTATTATTTATATACTACTTGCCTGCTGAGAGCTCATAAATCCAATCATACCTGCTCCAGCCTTGATGGGACTCCCCATCTCTCTAGGTGATAAACGGCTTTAAGGTGACAGGACCAACATTGTTGGTGCTACTTATACATTAAAAAACTCAAGTGCCAGTAAGAGCGCAGCTGAAAGTATAAGTAGCTTGTTTACAAGTTTATTGACCATTTGGATTGAAGACATGTCATTACCACACGTAATCTTAACTGTTCTTAGCACTCGCGACGCAACCGGTTACGATATCACTAAAGAATTCTCTGCTAGCATCGGTTACTTCTGGAAAGCAAGCCACCAACAGGTGTACCGTGAACTCAACAAAATGGCTGAGAAAGAACTGGTTACTTGCGTATTAGAACCCCAAGAAGGCAAACCAGACCGCAAGGTTTACTCCATTACAGACGCTGGTCGCAGCGCTTTAGGAGAGTGGTTTGATCAACCAACTGCACACCCAACAGTTCGTGATGAGTTTTCAGCGAAATTGATGGCATGTGCCGTTCAACCTGCAGCTCCATTCCGTGACCAACTCGCCGAGCTAGTTGAAGAGTCTCGCAAACTGGTTTCTCACTACAAAGAAATTGAAGCTGCTTACTACGCAACGCCGTCAACTTTAGATAAACAAGCTCGCCTAGAACGTCTAACGCTTCGCCGTAACCTTCTGTTACGTGAAACTTGGATCACTTGGGCAGAAGAAGTTCTAACTGAACTTGAAGTGATTGGTTAAACTCCTTTTGCTTTGATAAAACGAAAAAGGCTTGCCACTTGGCAAGCCTTTTATCTTTTTGAAACCAGATTTACGCACCGACTACTGCGCGAGGACGAACACCCAACGTATGGCATAACGCGTAAGTCATCTCTGCACGGTTTAGTGTGTAGAAGTGAAAGTCCTTAACCCCTTCACGACTCAGTACACGCACCATATCAATAGCTTGGCTAGCTCCTACAAGCTGGCGAGTCACCGGATCATCATCCAAACCATCGAATTGTTTGCTCATCCATCCTGGTACTTTCACGTTGTTCTGTGCCGCAAAGCGAGAAGCTTGCTTAAAGTTCGATACAGGCAAAATTCCTGGCACAATTTCTACGTCAATTCCTGCTGCGACACAACGGTCACGGAATCGCAGGTAAGACTCAACGTCAAAAAAGAACTGAGTAATAGCACGGTTTGCACCTGCATCTACCTTACGTTTTAGGTTCAATAAGTCAGACTGAGCGCTTTTAGCTTCAGGGTGAACCTCAGGGAATGCAGCAACGGAGATATCGAAATCGTGGCGTGATTTCAGCAGCTCAACCAAATCCGAGGCATACATATCAGGCGCACCGCCACCTGGAGGAATATCACCACGCAGAGCGACGATATTTTCAATACCATTGTTCCAATAATCATCGGCAATATTAATCAACTCTTCACGAGTCGCATCAATACAAGTGAGATGGGGAGCGGCAACCAATCCGGTTGTTGCTTTAATTTCTTTAATGATGGAGTGTGTTCTGTCACGCTCGCCGGAGTTCGCACCGTAAGTCACAGAAACAAATTTAGGTTGAAGCGTTTTAAGACGGTGCACTGAATTCCAAAGTGTTTCTTCCATCTTAGCGCTGCTTGGCGGAAAAAACTCAAACGATACATTGATGTTATCTGATAACTCAGCAATATTCTGGTTCAAGGCGTCGATATGGCCTGCGTGCGTATATCCCATCTTACTCTCCCTGCGGCACTCCGCCACGAAAACAAATCCTTAAAATCGACGTTTAGACGTCTATATGTCTACAGAATGTATTGAATACGATTTAATGTCAACCTTGTAATTATGAATTTTTCTCACGTTAATAATGAAGATAGTTCAAGTTTCTACTTGAGCATCATCTCGCCATTTTGCACGGGTTATGACTTCAGTATGGCACTGATAGGGGAATAAAAAACCCTGGATTAATTCCAGGGTTTTTAGGTCAATCGCAACTTTAAAATAAACCAGCCAATCGGTTGAGGTCGGATTGAATAGCGCCAGCTGTCACTTCTCTGCCTGCGCCTGGTCCTCGAATGACCAGAGGGTTATCTTTGTACCACTTGCTCTCTATGGCAAAAATGTTATCGCATGGCAATAAGTTGGCGAGCGCGTGCTCACGAGATAACGCTTCGACTCCCACCGTTGCTTTACCATTTTTTTCTAAACGCGCCACATAGCGAAGCACTTGATCGTTTCTCTGTGCTTTTGTCAGACGCTCTTGAAGTATTTCACTCAACAACGCTCCATTATCGAAGAAATCATCTAAGCTCAGTTCTCTTAATTCTTCTGGCACCAAAGACTCAACTTTAACGCTGTCTGGTTCTATATCTAGGCCCGATTCTCGAGCCAAGATGACTAACTTACGCATTACATCGGAGCCATCTAAATCAGAACGAGGGTCAGGTTCGGTTAACCCTTGCTGCCAAGCAAGATCGACTAAATCATTAAATGGCACAGAACCATCAAACTGTTGGAACAGCCATGATAACGTCCCCGAGAAAATACCCGATAGAGCGACGATTTCATCCCCACTTTCACGAAGATCTCGCACGGTATGGTTTATCGGTAACCCAGCACCAACCGTTGCGTTGTATAGCCAATGACGACCAATTTTAGCGAATGCATCTTGAACCTGATGGTAGTACTGACTATCTGCGGAACCGGCCACTTTGTTAGCGGAAATCAAATGAATGCCTTGCTGTGCGATTTCTACGTAGCGCTGAGCTAACTCTTTACTCGCGGTAACATCAAGCACGACGGCTTCATCATAGCTTTTAAGCGCTCCCAAACGTGCCAGCCAATCCCCATTGTTGGATATGCTTTCATCATCAAATCGTTCAGCAACACTCGCCGCCTCAATACCTTGCTCATCGAACCAATAGGTTTGGCTATCCACAACCGCGACAAGATCAAAGCTCATACCATGACGTTTTTCGAGCTCACTTTTTTGCGTCGCAAATAAATTTAACCAACTAGAACCAATATTACCCTTGCCACATAAAGCCACTGCCACGCGTTTTTGCGCTTGGAACAACTGGCTATGAATCGTTTGAACCAACGCCTCGGTATCAGTACGGCGCAAAACAGCGACTAGGCTCAGCCCTGAGTCTGTTTCAGAGATAAATTCTACCGGAGAGTGCTTTAGCTTTTGATAAAAGCCAAAGCAATGATTGGCGTTTTTCGTAACGCCTGCACCTACCGCAGCTAAGAGCGAGTAACCTTCTTTTAGCTTAATTTCTGCCTCTACCGCAAGCTCTTGCAAGTATTTCAATGCACCACCGGCGATTTCTGCGGTGTAAGCCAAGCGTAGCGTGTACTGATCGGATTGAGCTTCAAATGCCAGTGGCTCTAATTGCGCGCGCTGCAACGCTTGTAATACATCACTCTGTGTTTTTTCGAAGTCGTGCCCATGCATGAAAGACAACTGCACCAATAAAACATCATCCAGTGAAGTAATAATTTTAGCGCCACGACCAGATGCCAATACACGCTCAATACGAGTAGAACCCGACTCTGGCAGATAGCTACACTTGAGATTAAGATCCATGGTACTTTGCGCCACAGGCTGAAGCGTACGACTGTGTAGCACTGGGGCAGCTAAGCGAGCAAGTTCACTGGCTTCATCCAATCGAAGTAACGGTAATAAACAAGCGTCAGACACCAAACGTGGATCGGCACTATAAACACCAGCAACATCACTCCAAATCGTGACAGTACTGACTTCAGCAAGCGCGCCTATGACCGTTGCAGAATAGTCAGAGCCGTTACGACCAAGTAGAATGGTTTCTCCTGCCTCGTTCTGAGCCATAAAGCCAGTAATTACCACACGTTTATGGTTATGCTGCGCGAGGATCTCTTTAATTAAAGGGTATGAACGAGCGCGATCAACCTCTGGTTGAGTTCCCGCTTCTGCACGTAAAAACGCTCGTGCATCTTGTGCAACCGCAGGGATAGAACGTTGAGATAATAACGCGGCCAATAGGCGAGCAGACCATACTTCTCCGTGCCCCAGTACCGCGGCTTTTTGCGCATTAGTGAGTGGTGCAGTCAGCTCCGAGAGAGTACTGAACTCATCATGTAATAAAGCTAACAGCTCTTCTTTTGCTTCACTCTCCAACAAGCTTTCTATTAGCTCAGTTTGGAACTGTCTCAAGCTTTGAAGCGCTTCATGCGCAATTCGGCCATCTTTATTTAACCCTTCCAAAAACTCAATCAAGCGATTAGTGGTTTTTCCTGCAGCAGAGACGACCACCAGATCATTTTCTGTCGAATACTCCTTGAGAATACCCACAACGCGTAAGTAGCATTCTGGGTTTGCTAAGCTACTGCCACCAAACTTATGCAGCTGACGTTGTACAGTCATTGTTATCGTCTCCTATTACTGGGTAGCTTTAGCGAACGCTTGTTCTAAATCTGTGATGAGGTCTTGTGCATCTTCCAAACCGACAGACAAACGCAATAGTTGATGAGAGACCCCAGCCTCCGCCAGCGCCTCCTCACCCATTGCACGGTGCGTCATGGATGCTGGGTGGCAAATCAAACTTTCTACACCACCTAATGACTCTGCTAATGAAAACAGTTGGAGCTCTTTCACAAACACCTTTAACTGCTCAAACGAACCAGCAAACTCAAAACTCAACATAGAGCCAAAGCCCGTTTGCTGCTTTTTAGCAATGTCGTGACCTGGATGTTCCGGCAGGCTTGGATGATAGATAGTTTTAACTAACGCTTGTTTCTGTAGGTAAGCTAGTACCTGCTGTGAGCTCTCTTCATGTACTCTCATACGAGCAGCAAGCGTACGAATACCTCGCAGTGTCATGTAACTATCGAAAGGTGTGCCCGTTGCACCAATACAATTACCCCACCATGCAAGCTCTTCTGCATGCGCTTCTGTGTTGGTGATGATTACCCCACCAATTACGTCCGAATGACCGTTGATGTACTTTGTTGTGGAGTGGATAACAAAATCCGCACCTAGCTCTAAAGGTTTTTGGTACACGGGTGTCAAAAAGGTATTGTCCACCGCAACTAACGCGCCGATTTGTTTCGCTTTTTCACAAGTAGCTGCAATATCCACTACGCGAACCAGAGGGTTTGACGGAGTTTCTAGCAAAATGAGTTTTGGTTTTTGTGCCAATGCAGCATCTAAAGCCTGTTCGTCTGATTGATCGACAAACTGAACCTTAAAATCGCCTTTGTTAGCTCGGGTATTAAAAAGACGATAGGTACCACCATAACAATCGTGAGGAGCAATAATGAGATCATCTGGGCCGAGAAAAGCGGAAACCCATAAATTTAATGCCGACGTACCGCAGTTAGTAACAACCGCTCCTTTTCCAGACTCAAGTTCAGATAGCGCACTTTCCAACAGTCCGCGGTTTGGATTACCAGATCGTGTGTAATCATACTTGGGCACTTCACCAAAAGCAGGAAAACCATAGTTAGTGGAAAGATAAATAGGTGGAACGACAGCATGATATTGGCTGTCTGATTCAATACCAGTGCGTACTGCAATGGTCGCAGGTTTGCGAGTGCTCATGGGTGTATCCTTTCACGGGTAATGACTTCTAAATAGGAATGCGCTATATCTAATGAGTAACATAAAGTGATCAACACGCTTCCTTTGCTGTTATGTTCACTTTACTCGTCAAAAAATGAGACGTCAACACTTCTAGACGTCTATATGTCTTTGCTTATGGCGGTAAATGCAGCTAAAATCAGCACCTAAATTATTTTTAACCGATTACATAAATGAAGGTGTGCAATGGCTGACTGGAATGGCGAATACATTAGCCCATATGCAGAGCACGGCAAAAAAAGCGAACAAGTAAAAAAAATTACCGTCTCTATCCCGCTAAAAGTTTTAAAGGTGCTAACTGATGAGCGTACTCGCCGTCAGATCAATAACTTACGCCATGCAACCAATAGTGAATTGCTATGCGAGGCATTTTTGCACGCGTACACAGGTCAGCCACTTCCGACAGATGAAGACCTTCGTAAAGACCGTCCTGATGATATTCCAACAGAAGTAAAAGCGCTGATGACGGAAATGGGCATCGAATTTGAGTCATTCGACGAAGAATAAAAAAGCCTGATAAGAGGTTTCAGGTAATAACTCTTGCCTCGAGCCAAATGAATGACATAAAAAATGGGACGCAATAGCGTCCCATTTTTGTGTATCACATCTGAAAGATATATTACTCTGCCATGTAGTTTTCAGGCATCTCGATACGAGCTACACCTGAATTAACCGCCGCCTGAGCAACCGCTTTTGCAACACGTGGTAGCAAACGTGAATCCATTGGTTTTGGAATAATATAGTCCGCACCAAACTCTAGCTTATCAACACCTGCAGCCTTCAATACGGCTTCAGGTACAGGCTCTTTTGCTAGCTCACGAATCGCCTCAACGGCTGCAAGTTTCATTTCATCATTGATTTCACTTGCACGCACATCAAGAGCACCGCGGAAAATGAATGGGAAACACAATACGTTGTTAACTTGGTTAGGATAATCACTACGGCCAGTACCCATGATCAAGTCATCACGAACTGCGTGAGCAAGTTCCGGCTTGATTTCAGGATCCGGGTTAGAACATGCGAATACGATTGGCTTATCTGCCATCAACTTCAACGCTTCCGCTGGCAATAGGTTTGGACCAGATACACCTAGGAACAGATCTGCACCTTCAATTACGTCTTCTAGTGTGCGCTTATCTGTATTGTTCGCAAATAACTGCTTATATTCATTAAGGTCATCACGACGAGTGTGAATCACACCTTTGCGATCTAGCATGTAGATTTTTTCGCGCATTGCACCGCATTTGATCAGAAGCTCCATACACGCTACAGCGGCAGCGCCAGCGCCAAGACAAACAATTGTTGAATCTTCAAGTTTCTTACCTTGAAGTTCGATTGCATTCAGCATACCCGCTGCCGTTACAATAGCAGTACCATGTTGATCATCGTGGAATACTGGTACATCACAACGCTCAATCAAACGTTTTTCAATCTCAAAACAGTCTGGTGCTTTAATATCTTCAAGGTTGATACCGCCAAAAGTGTCTGCAATGCTCGCAACAGTATCAACAAATTCATCGATCGTGCGGTGCTTAACTTCAATATCAATAGAGTCAAGACCTGCGAAACGCTTAAACAGTAACGCTTTACCTTCCATCACTGGCTTAGATGCAAGTGGACCTAGGTTACCTAGACCTAGAATAGCGGTACCGTTAGAAATAACAGCAACCATGTTCCCTTTTGCAGTGTACTTGTACACGTTATCCGGGTTTTGTGCGATTTCACGCACTGGCTCTGCAACACCAGGGCTGTATGCAAGGGCAAGATCACCCGCCGTTTCCGCAGGCTTTGTCAGTTCGACAGCAATCTTTCCTGGAGTTGGATAAGCATGGTAATCCAATGCTTTTTGGCGATGTTCTTCTTCTGGAGTGGCTGCTTGGTGGTTGTCTTCAGACATGGACGTTTCTCTTTTTTATTTTTAGGTAAGGGGGCATAAATTCTATCGGATAGAAATCAAACTTCATAGGCAAGATTGCGAGCAATATCCTTAAAAAGCCGATAATAAAAGAGATTAGACCAGATAACGGGGTTAAGCACCTGATTTTCGAGTCAGGTGCTCTTTCTTCTTACTATTATTGGAGTATGCAAACTCAGAAAGTATCGTTACTCTTCGTCCACGTATTGCGCTTGGAGATAATTCTCAATACCAGACATTTCAATCAAGCCAAGTTGTGTCTCTAGCCAATCAACATGTTCTTCTTCATCTTCAAGAATATCTTGGAAGAGATCTCGAGACACATAATCTCGAATGTCTTCAGCGTAGGCAATCGCATCTTTTAAATCTGGAATAGCCGCCATTTCAAGCTTTAAGTCACACTCGAGCATTTCCTTGGTATCTTCACCAATCATCAACTTACCTAAATCTTGTAGGTTCGGTAGGCCTTCAAGGAACAAAATACGCTCAATTAGATGATCGGCATGCTTCATCTCATCGATAGATTCGTGATATTCCTTGTCTGCTAGGTGCTTTAAGCCCCAGTCTTTATACATTCTGGCGTGAAGAAAATACTGATTAATAGCGACGAGCTCGTTACCGAGCACTTTATTGAGATGTTGAATGATGATTGGATCGCCTTTCATGACAAAACCCTCCTCTTTGGCTTCATTTAAATGTAGAAGCAAATGAGAAGGTGTCAAAATGTAAGGCAAATAATTACTGCATACTTACAGCAATTAGCTGGCTTGTTTAAATTCCGTGTAACTAGTTTCCGCTAAAATTTCCTTGGCCTGTCTGATGCACTTACCACATTGGCTGCCCAATGCCGTGCACTTTTTGATTCCTTTAATATCTGTTACGCCTTCATCTATCGCCAACTTCCTAATTTTTTTGTCGGAGACACCATGGCAAAGACAAACGTACATACTCAAAAAACCTATAAAACTAATCTGTGACAAACAATATAAACAAGAATAGTTCTTGTTACCAGTCGCATTATGGTGTCCGCTCAGAATATTTGGTTATAACGATTTTACCGCTGCAGGAAAAGATCAAAAGGTTAAGAGGGGTGAGTAAAAGCGTTAAGAAACAAAGCCGGTAAAACTCTGTTTTTAAATCGAAAAAGTGACGTCTTTTATTTCAACACTTATAACTAAATGTAATCTAGAAATGAAAAAGGGAAGCCTAAGCTTCCCTTTTCGATGCGCTTTCTTCAAAAAGAAGAACAGTGCAAGATTTCGTTTAATTCGTTATGAATTAGTCGAAGATCTTAGCAACAACACCAGCACCTACTGTACGGCCACCTTCACGGATCGCGAAACGTAGAC
>NZ_JAWOTW010000023.1:0-54131 GCF_033339075.1 Vibrio sp. 970 | reverse complement strand
GGTTGAAAGCACCGGTCTTGAAAACCGGCATACGTTAATAGCGTATCTAGGGTTCAAATCCCTATCTCTCCGCCACTATTAAGAAGCCTCGCTAGAAATAGCGAGGCTTTTTTCATTTCCGCACATCTTTATTACTCTATCTGTGCTTGTCAAAAATCAATTCCATATGCGATCTACTTTTCGACAAAGTAATATTGGTATCGGTATTGGTTGTGATGTTTTGATTTTTGCTAAGAAGTGCAGTTGCCTCTAAAGCTGTTCATCCTCATCACTGCATGCTGTCCAGATAAGGTTGTTGGAGATGCTTTGTTAAGTTGTTGAACCATCTATTGCCTTATCGTTCTCTTAAAGCACTACCATTGCTTCTCTAGCCCCTTTTACCGGATAGACCGAACAAATAAGCATACTAAAATAGCCACTGTTTCACTGATGTATCTTTTTGTTTTGCTCAGTCTAGCGACGCGTGTGCTCTATTGCCTAAATCTAGCTACGTCTTAAAACCATACATCAACAGGCTAAAGTTACGTATTCCTGCATCTTTTAAAATTGTTTTGGATTCTGCTGGAATGACAGGATCAGAGTAGTCAAAAAAAGAAGAGGAAAGTGAAACGATAGTGAGTTGCTAGGAAGTTGAGAACTACTTGGGAGCCAATGAATTGGATAAACATATTGATGACTAAGGACTAAAGGGTTAGTAGCAGGCAATAAAAAAGCCGACAGTAAGCTGCCGGCTTGGTTAGGTCACCTTTAGTTAGTCATTCTGTACGAGCGTGAGAGCTTTACGAGAGACTTCGTGAGCAGCTTTGGTTAGATTTTGCTTCTCTAGTGTGTCTGCTAGGAATGCATAGTCAGAGACGTCAGAGCGAAGCTTTAAGGCGATCTCAAAGTGGTCTTGGGCTTCTGGCCACTTCTCTTGACGGAAATAGAAGTGCGCTAATGCGCTATGGGCAGCGGCGTTATCCGGTTCTTTCTTCACTACTCCCTCTAAGAAGACCACGACAGGGTGGGTATCTGGCAGGTTTAGATCTGGCAGAAGTTGATAAAGCTCTGGGGCAGGTTGTTTTTTTAATGCTTCTTTTAGCACGGTAAAGGCTTCTGCATCAGCTTTTCGTGTGATGAGTTCTCGAGCAAAACAGGCAACGAGGTGTGTGTCTTGTTTCACTTTACGTGAGAGACTATTCCAATGGGAGATTAGCCCTTCGCTACCTTGTTGTTGCGCTACTTCATGGAGTAAGCCGCACTGCGCCTTTTGAATCAGCTCTGCATGTTCTTCTTCCGTGATGAGTTTTGCTTTGGTTAGTTGTGGCAAGAGGTCAATAAGAGGTTGCCACAACTTTAGCTGCATGTACGTTGTTTTCAGCAAGTTCAATACAATAGAGTTACTCGCATACTGACTTTTTAACGATTGCAAGGTATCGAAAGCGGACTCGAACTCGTTGTCGCGGATAAATTGTTTCGCTCGAGTCAGTTCTACTGCGAGATGGGCGTTCTCTTGTTGGCTCGCTAGCTCTAGATAGTGATCTCGTTTTGCTTTATCACCTTGGCCTTGTGCTGCTTCAGACGCAACCAAGTAGCAGAGCAGCGGCATATCGTGATGATTTGCCCAGCGAGTTACTTTCTTCTCAGCACCTTTCCAGTCACCTTCTAGAAGTTTAATAATGCCTTCATTGGTGTATCGGCGGGAATGGCGCATTTTGCGAACACTGAAGTAGTTCCATGTTGTAGAACTAGCATAAACTAACTTCTTAATCAGGTACTCAAGCAGAAAAAGACCTGCGAGTGCTGCGATAACGAAAACCACTAATGTCGTTACGCTCATCTCGATCGTTTTCTCGGCAATGGAGATGAGTACATAGCCTTGCTGACCAGAAAACTGGGTGCCAACAAATAGTCCTGCGCCTAGTACAACAAATAGGAAAATAAGACGAAACATTACTTATCCTCCATGCCTGTCATCGTTGTGACTTCACGACGTAGGCGTTCACGAATGACATCTGATAGTTGAGACTGACTTTGCAGTTTCGTTGGGTATTCCACTTGAATATTTTGCTGACTTAGTAGGTTAACCGTTTTGTTGAACTCTTTAACGGAATTATCGTCTTGGTTGAAGAAAGCTAATGCCCATTTGTCTGCTGTTTTTAGAGACGTGGTGTAAATTTCACCTTGCTCTTGGTACACCGCTTTTATTGCCGTTTCCAATTTGGCTTTGATGTTTTCTTTCAGGTAAAAGTGTTGCTCAGGAGAAAGCAGTGGAATGACGTTACCATCGCGCGTGCGGAAGGTAATGAAGTTTTCTGAAAAGTCCTTCAAAGAGGTCATTAAGTTATCTTGCCAGTTTGCGATATCTTCAGACACTTCAGTGTTTTCTACGGCTTCAGCTTCAGGTAGCAGTGCATTGGCGAGAGGGAGCTTGTCTACTTGCTGTTGTAGGGCAGTTAAGCGTAGTACCAATCCATCACGGTCAATTAGCGGGATAGTGCGAAGTTTGGTGATATCGTTCGCCATTGCTTTACGTAGTTTGACGAGGCTAGGGTCATTCAGTGCTGCAATGCGTTGGTCTGCACTTTCCATCAGTTGAGTCGCGCTTTCTACATCGTGCTCTAAGAACAATTTACGACCAGCTAATTTGACAAGGTAATCGGCTTCCGCTAATAGCCAGTCGTTTGGTCGACGACCTTTCACATCGGCAACGGCGAGCTGTAAGCTTTCAATGCTCTTCTGTTGCTGTCCAAGTACCACTTCCGCTTTGTGTGTCACGGTTGTTGCTTTCTCGATGGTTTCTTCTTGTACCCGGCTGAGTTCTTGCTTCATGGAAGCTTGAGTGCTTTCTAGCTGACTTTTTAGTTGGGCGATCTGCGCTTGGTAATCGGCTTGCTGTTGATGCAGCTTGTACGCGAGGCCACCGCCAAAAATAATCGATAAGATGATAGCGACCGTGCCTAGTTTGACACCGCGTTTACCTTGTTTTTCTTCAAACTCGACTTTGGTTGGCTCTGCTGTTTTTGGGGGCTCGGCCGCTTGTGGTTGCTCTTTTTTAAGGTCCGCATCCTGCTGCGATGTGGTTTTTTCGACTAGCGGTGCCGATGAGGTTTCTTCGGAAAGGTTTTTATCGTTATTTTTTTGGTCGTTATTTTTACTTGTCATGCCTATATCCTGTGTAGCTAGGGCTGGAGAGCCGCCAGTAATTCTTGGTTGGATGCGCTTCCCGTGCATCTCACGCGAGTGAACCCCCTTTGAATTGCGATGTCAGCGATACGCTGACTGGGGATATACAACTCTTGTTGATTAAGCCAAGTCAATTGCTCCGACGTCAATTGGCTGCACAAATAATCCAGTTGTTCACCACTGGTGACAATAATCTGGTTAATTTGTAGGTTTTTCCATAGTGAGATACAGCTTACTGGATCGAATGGGATGAATTCTCTCTTGTAAGTCTCACTATAGTGAACTTTTGCGCCACGCCTCACCAATGCATCTTTGATCAGCTCTCTTCCGCCGTTACCACGAAGGATAAGAACTTGTTGTTGTGCCACATTGTTGAGCTCTGGCAGTCGCAATAAGTGTTCACTATCACTGACTTGGGGATAGTGTACTTTCTGTTGGGTACATTTGCTTAAATAGTGTGCTGTTTTTTGACCAACGGCAAGGTAAATAGCTTGTTTCGGCCATGACATCCCGTTGCTGGCTAAGATTTGCTGTGCGCATTGCACTGCATGTCGACTAACAGCGATAACAATTTGAGCTTGATGTAGATGTTTAGAGAGGTGCGTGTCCGTGAGATCGGCGACAATGTCGATCAGGGGATGGTGATATGCGGAAATGCCGTGCCTTTCGAGCAGAGAGCAAAGCGCGTTGCCTTGCTCTCCCGGCCGAGTGACCAACACTGCCATGGTTATTCGTGATCTGCGTACAGCTTAGTTAGGATTTCACGAGCGCCGTTATCTAGCAGCTCATTGGCTAGCTGTACTCCTAATGCTTCGCCATCTTTACGATGGCCACGAATTTCACCACGAACAATTTTGCTGCCATCTGGTTCGCCAACTAATGCGCGTAGCCAAATGTTGTCGCCGTCTAGCAGGGCATAGCTGCCGATAGGTACCTGACAGCCGCCTTCTAGCGTAAGGTTCATTGCGCGCTCACACAAAACGCGGTCTACGGTGTCTTGGTGGTTAAGTGGCTCAAGCAGCTTAAGCAGTCTTTCATCGTCAAGGCGGCACTCAATACCGACAGCACCTTGGCCTACCGCTGGTAGTGATTGCTCTGGTTCGATAAAGCTACGAATGCGCTCTTCAAGCTTCAATCGTTTAAGGCCAGCCGCAGCAAGAATGATTGCATCATACTCACCCGCATCTAACTTACCAAGGCGAGTGCCCACATTACCGCGAAGCTCTTTGATGATGATGTCCGGACGATATTCTTTCAGTTGGCATTGACGACGCAAACTGCAAGTACCAACCACGGCACCTTGAGGGAGCTCATCAATGTGGCTATAGGTATTAGAGACGAAGGCATCACGAGGATCTTCACGCTCACAAATGGTCACGAGGCCAAGGCCTTCTGGGAAATCGACGGGCACGTCTTTCATTGAGTGAACGGCGAGGTCTGCACGTCCTTCTAGCATCGCGACTTCAAGCTCTTTTACGAACAAGCCTTTGCCGCCAACTTTTGCTAGTGGTGTATCTAAAATCACGTCACCTTTGGTCACCATGGTTACTAACTCGACTTCCAAGCCTGGGTGAGCGGCTTGAAGGGCGTCTTTAACAAAGTAAGCTTGCCATAAAGCAAGAGGGCTTTTTCGAGTTGCAATGCGAATCGGTGTGGATTGTGTCATGATCTTCTCAATGCTGTTTGGATTTGGGTTTATCCTACCATTCTCATCAAGAAATGCTTACTGTTAGTTCGTTATCTCTGAAGGCTATGAATGGAATTACATGACGTTATGAAAATAGTGTGACTGGATTCTCAATTAGACTAAGGACTATTATTAGTAATAGGTAATAAGAGCGACACTACCGCGCGATTAATTTTGTGACTAAAGTATGGTTTTGTATCCAGAGTGATACGCGGGCGTGAAGCTTTACCCGCACCAATAAAAGTGTTAAATTGATCACGTTTTTAAGCCATTTTGGTTTAAAACGTCAGCAGATTTTCGTGATTGTTCAACCAAGGAATTCCCCTTGCAGGCTTACACCCAAAAAATCATCCAGCGACTAGATAATTTGAATCAGCAGCGAGTTGATCGCGCGCTGGCGCTTATGGATTCTCAAAGCCAGCAAGTCTTCCATTTGATTCCTGCCTTGTTGAACTACAACCATCCTGTAATTCCTGGCTATTATGATGCCGATGTCCCGTTTGGTGTACATGGGCTTGAACTAAATAGCATTCAGCAACAATTCATAGATGATATTCAACTTGCCATTGGTCAGCCGCTCAAGACGGTAGAAAAGCCCGCTATATTGGGTTTGTACACCATGGGCAGTACCTCCTCGATTGGTCAAAGTACTTCCAGTGATTTGGATATTTGGGTGTGTATCTCACCAGAGATGGATTGTGACGAACGCGAGTTATTGACCAATAAATGCTTACTCATCACGGATTGGGCACAAAGCAAAGGCGTGGAAGCGAACTTTTTCTTAATGGATAAAGAGCGCTTTAGAAGCAATCATTCTGAGGAGATGACAGGTGATAACTGTGGTTCATCTCAGCACTTACTTTTGCTAGATGAATTCTATCGTAGTGCGGTGCGTATTGCCGGACAGCGTTTGTTATGGCAAATCGTGCCGCCAGAAATGGAAGAGTGTTACGACGAGTACGTTTCTCAACTGTGCAGTGATGGTTACATCGACTGTAGTGAATGGATCGACTTTGGTAAATTGAACTGCATTCCTGCTGAAGAATACTTCGGCTCGAACTTGTGGCAGTTATACAAAAGCATCGACTCTCCCTACAAATCGGTATTAAAAGCCATCTTGCTAGAAGCTTACTCGTGGGAATACCCGCATACTCAATTGTTAAGTATCGACACTAAGCGTCGTTTCTTTGCCCATGAGCCTGACCTCTATGGCATGGATGCGTACTACTTAATGTTGGAAAAAGTAACCCGTTACTTAGAGCGAATTCAAGACGATACACGTTTGGATTTGGTGCGTCGCTGTTTCTATCTCAAAACCCATGAAAAACTATCTCGTGAGCCGAATATTGGCTCAGTAGCTTGGCGTCGTGAAGCACTGAGCGATATGATTGCAAAATGGAATTGGGATGCCAGTGTCGTTGCAGAGCTCGATGACCGCCGTAATTGGAAGGTTGAACAAGTAAAGGTGGTACATCATGCATTGCTGGATGCGTTGATGCAAAGCTACCGTAACTTGATTCAATTTGCGCGTCGTAACGACATCACTTCTGCTATCAGTCCGCAAGACATCAGTATTTTGGCCCGTAAACTCTACGCTGCTTTTGAAGTATTGCCGGGCAAAGTAACGTTACTAAACCCACAGATTTCACCTGATCTGCACGAGCCTGACTTGAGCTTTATCGAAGTGAAAAAAGGGGGGGTAAACAAGTCTGGTTGGTACCTCTATAAACAACCGCTTATTGCGCACCGCATTTTGGGGCAACCATATCTAGAGCATCATGAATACTTGAGTAAGTTGGTTGCTTGGGCATTCTTCAATGGCTTGATCACTGAATCGACTCGTTTACATGCCGTGGTACGTGAAGCGCAGCTAGATATTGATAAGTTTTACCAAATGGTGAGTGACTTACGAAATACTTTTGCGTTGCGTAAGCGTCGTCCATCTATGCAGGCGCTAGCGAGTCCTTGTGAAATAAGCCAGCTTGCGATGTTCATCAACTTCGAAAATGATCCGACGTCTGAACTTTCTGGTCGTTCGTTGAAAGTGGATGTTAAGAACACCGATATTTTTAGCTTTGGTCCAGAACATAAAAATTTAGTCGGCAGTGTTGACCTTGTTTACCGTAACTCTTGGCATGAAGTGCGTACGCTGCATTTCAAAGGGGAAACGGCGATGCTGGATGCACTGAAAACCATTTTGGGCAAAATGCACCAAGATGCGTTGCCACCAGAATCAGTGGATGTGTTCTGCTATGCGAAGAACATGCGTGGTGTGATGCGTAATATGGTTTACCAGCTTTTAGCTGAATGTATCGACTTACGCTTGAAACCAGTAGAGCAAGAGAAACGTCGCCGCTTTAAAGCGATGCGTCTTGGTAACCAGACTTATGGGTTGTTCTTTGAACGTCGTGGTGTGTCGGTGCAGAAGCTAGAAAATTCCATCGATTTCTACCGCAGCATTTCTACTAACAAACTCAAAGGCTCGCCGCTGTTAATGCTCGATCGTGAGCAAGAATATCAAATGCCGGAAGCGGTGGATGGGTTTGCCAGTGAAGGTCTGGTGCAGTTCTTCTTTGAAGATAACGAAGATGGCTTCAATATTTATGTGTTGGATGAGTCAAATCAAGTAGAAGTGTATCACCAATTTAGTGGCTCCAAAGATGAAATGATTTCGTCTGTAAACAGTTTCTACACGTCGGTAAAAGACGATAGTCGCGTCGCGTCGAAGTTTATTAATTTTAACCTGCCTCAGTACTATCAAATTATTCACCCTGAAGAGGGGAATGCGTATATCATTCCTTACCGTAATGACGGTTGTTCACCGAGTCGCCCGACCAAAACTGTGAACGCGTAATTAAACCCTTATCAATAAACAAAAAGAGCACTTCGGTGCTCTTTTTGTTTTGGTGACGATTGACCAGTATTATACCCAATCAATGGCTTCGCCCGCGTGCTTTTCACACTCTTGCTTCACCATTTCAAATAGCTCCATACCCGTTTTTGAGCAGGTCCATTTACCTTCAATAAGCTTGAAGTGGAAACCACCAGATTTGGACGCTAGCCAGATCTCCTGCATCGGCTCTTGGCGATTAATGATGATTTGGCTGCGGTCTTCAAATTCCAATGTCATTACGTTGCCAGTGACTTCGTAATCAATGTCTGCGCCTGAATCATCGATGGATTCTTCGATGATTTGCATCTGCGCATCCACCAGTTGATGAAATTCAGTATCGTTCATCCGTCTATCCTATTGCTTTTCCTGAGTGTGGTGCGATTATAGGGGGCATTGATTCAATAATCACGATATGCGAAATGAAAAAATTAGTTACTGTGTTGTTTGTGATGGTTGCCGCGACCTTAGCGGGGTGTGGTCAGTCTGGCTCACTATACATTCCAGATGACACGCAACAGAATGAGCAATCACAATAAATAACCGCACCTTAGGGTGAAATTAGGGTTCAGCAGTCGAATAAAATAAGGGAAGCGAATTTTGGATTACTTCAACTATCAGGATGATGGCCAGCTTTGGGCCGAAGACGTCCCACTTCAAGCTCTTGCAGAGCAATATGGCACTCCTCTTTACGTATATTCTCGAGCCACGCTAGAGCGCCATTGGAAGGCGTTTGATAGTGCTGTGGGTCAGCATCCTCACCTGGTTTGCTACGCGGTGAAAGCCAACTCAAACTTAGGCGTATTGAACACGCTAGCGCGTTTGGGATCGGGTTTTGACATCGTGTCGGGTGGTGAACTTGAGCGTGTGATTGCCGCAGGCGGTGATCCGAAAAAAGTCGTTTTCTCTGGTGTTGGTAAAACACCGGCAGAGATGAAGCGCGCTCTTGAGCTAGGTATCAAATGTTTCAACGTTGAATCTGAGCCAGAGCTAGAACGTTTGAACAAGGTTGCGGGTGAGCTTGGTGTGATTGCGCCAATTTCTCTGCGTATCAATCCAGATGTCGACGCGAAAACACACCCTTACATTTCGACTGGTCTTCGCGACAATAAATTCGGCATTGCGTTTGATCGTGCGCCAGATGTTTATAAATTCGCGCAAAGCCTGCCGAACTTGAATGTACAAGGCATCGACTGCCACATTGGTTCTCAGCTGACCAATATAGACCCATTTATCGACGCGACAGACCGTTTATTAGCCCTGATTGATGATTTAAAAGCGCAAGGCATTAACATTCGTCACCTTGATGTCGGCGGCGGTTTGGGTGTGGTCTATCGTGATGAATTACCACCTCAGCCTTCTGATTACGCCAAAGCGTTACTTGGTCGTCTTGAAAATCACCAAGACTTGGAGCTGATCTTTGAGCCAGGCCGTGCAATTGCTGCGAACGCAGGTATCTTGCTAACGCGTGTTGAGTTTTTAAAACATACTGAGCATAAAAACTTTGCGATTATCGACGCTGCAATGAACGACTTGATGCGTCCTGCGCTATACCAAGCATGGCAAGATATTGTGCCAGTTTCACCGCGAAAGGGTGAAGCTCAGACTTACGACTTGGTTGGTCCTATTTGTGAAACCGGCGACTTCTTGGGTAAAGATCGCGCACTCGTTTTGCAAGAAGGTGATCTACTCGCGGTTCGTTCAGCAGGTGCCTATGGTTTTGTGATGTCTTCGAACTACAATACTCGTACCCGAGCGGCAGAAGTGATGGTGGACGGTAAACAAAGCCACTTAGTTCGCCAGCGTGAGGAGCTGACCAGTTTGTGGCAGCTGGAACAGATTCTACCGGAGTAACACACAACAAATGCATTTCCACTTTTCCAAAATGCACGGTTTGGGCAACGACTTCATGGTCGTCGACTGTATTACCCAGAACGTGTTTTTCTCGCAAGACCTGATCCGCCGCTTGGCGGATCGTCATACTGGCGTTGGTTTTGACCAATTGCTTGTGGTAGAGGCCCCGTACGACCCCGAAACCGACTTCCATTATCGGATTTTTAATGCCGATGGTAGTGAAGTTGAACAGTGTGGTAACGGTGCACGCTGTTTTGCCCGCTTTGTTCGCTTGAAGGGGCTGACCAATAAATACAGCATCAGCGTGAGCACCAAGAAAGGAAAGATGATTCTCAACATCGAAGATGATGGGGAAGTGACGGTCAACATGGGCGTGCCAGAGTTTGAACCGAACAAAATTCCTTTCAAAGCGAAGCAAAAAGAGAAAACTTACATCATGCGAGCAGGCGACAATACCTTGTTTTGTGGTGCTGTGAGCATGGGTAACCCGCACGTAGTGACCGTGGTCGACGATGTGGATACGGCAGAAGTGGAAACTCTCGGTCCGCTGCTTGAGTCGCATGAGCGTTTCCCAGAGCGCGTCAACGCTGGCTTTATGCAGGTGATGAGTCGTGACCATATTCGTCTTCGAGTTTACGAGCGAGGCGCAGGAGAGACACAAGCTTGTGGTAGTGGTGCATGCGCGGCAGTCGCGGTTGGGATTCTGCAGGGCTTGTTGGATGAAAACGTTAAGGTTTCTCTACCTGGTGGTGAATTGCGAATTGCATGGCAAGGCCCTGGCAAGCCGTTGTTTATGACCGGACCTACAACGCATGTATTTGATGGTCAATTGTCTTGCTAGTTGAAGAAAAAGGAAACGCTTTGTCTCAAGTAGAAGCAGATGCCTTAACGGCTGAAGTAGTGGCCGAGTACCTCAAAGATCATCCAGATTTTTTTGTGCAACGTCCGGAGCTTGTGGATCGTTTATCTTTCCCACACTCAGACTTAGGCGCGGTATCTTTGGTACACATCCAAATGAATCGCCAACGTCAGCGCATTGAAGAGTTAGAGGAAGAGATCACTACACTAATGTCGCTTGCGGCGAACAATGATCGCACCTTTTACGAATTTATGGATTTGCAGGGGCAGATTCTAAAGTGTGGTGACTTTAAACAAGTCATTCATTCTATCGAAGAGAAAGCCAAAGCATTGGGCTTACGTGCGTTTGTTCGATTGTTTAGTCAATGCGACGCATCGATTCAATTGAGTAAGGAAAGTTATCAACGCTTTGCGACCACTCACTTAAATGGCAAAGATGCGTACTTAGGACGTCTTCGCAAAGTGGATCGTGAAGCTTTGTTTGGCAACATGGAAGTGCCGGAAATGGGGTCCTATGTGGTACTGCCGCTCGTGAAACAGCAAACACTGGGCGTGCTTGCTTTTTCTAGTGAAGATGGCGGCCATTTTCAGCCAGATATGGATACCTTGTTTTTGCGTCACCTATCATTAGTAGTGGCACATCTCGCTCAAACACTGGTATGGCAAAGTTACGATGACGACAACTCCCAACACTCCTCTACCAAATAGTCTGCAAAAGCCTCTTGAGCGCTTCTATGAATTCTTACGAAGCGAAAAGGGGCTTAGCCTACATACTCAGCGCAATTACAAACAGCAGCTAGAAACTATGGCGCAGCACTTAGCTGAAATGGGGCTCAAAGATTGGTCTCAAGTGGATGCTGGTTGGGTGCGCCAATTAGCAGGTAAGGGCATGCGAGAAGGCATGAAAGCCAGCAGTTTGGCAACGCGACTCTCATCGCTGCGTAGTTTTTTCGATTTCCTTATTCTGCGTGGCGAGATGTCGGCTAACCCAGCCAAAGGGGTTTCAGCACCTCGCAAAAAACGCCCGTTGCCCAAAAACCTCGATGTTGACGAAGTGAGCCAATTACTTGAAGTCAACGAGGACGACCCGTTGGCTGTGCGCGATCGCGCCATGATGGAGCTGATGTATGGCGCCGGCTTACGTTTGGCTGAACTGGTGGGTGTGGATGTACGTGACGTACAACTGCGTAGTGGTGAGCTTCGTGTTATTGGTAAAGGCGATAAAGAACGTAAAGTGCCGTTCTCTGGGATGGCAACCGAGTGGGTTGGGAAGTGGCTACGCGTTCGTGGTGATTTAGCCGCTCCAGGTGAGCCCGCCTTGTTTGTATCTAAGCTCGGAACGCGTATTTCGCATCGTAGCGTGCAAAAGCGCATGGCTGAATGGGGGCAGAAACAGTCTGTCGCAAGCCATATTAGTCCGCATAAATTGCGTCACTCATTTGCGACACATATGCTCGAATCAAGCAATAACTTACGTGCGGTGCAGGAGCTTTTAGGGCACGAGAACATTTCGACGACCCAAATCTACACGCACTTGGATTTCCAACATTTGGCGCAAGCCTACGACCAAGCCCACCCACGCGCACGCAAAAAGAACGGGGAGTGAGCCGAAGTATGAAATTTTATCGCCGTATCGAGCCTATTAAGGCAATGACCTTTGACCTAGATGATACCCTCTATGACAACTATCCTGTGATCGTTCGCATGGAGCGTGAGTTGCTATCTTGGCTCAAGCACCATCATCCAGCGGTTGCTCATATGAACAAAGCGGATTGGTTTGCTCTCAAACAGCGAGTTGTGCAGCAACAACCCGAGCTGAAGAGCGATGTCACTTTATGGCGTTTAGTGCAACTTCAGCAAGCTTTCTCCCAAGTAGGCTACGACGAAGACGCAGCACATGCCGCCGCGAAAGCCGCAGTAGACGTTGCGTTAGACTGGCGTAACTGTTTTGAAGTGCCGCAGCAAAGTCTCGATGTACTGGAGGAACTCGCGCAGCATATCCCGTTGGTGGCAATCACCAACGGTAATGTGGATTTAGACCGCATCGGTCTTACGCCTTATTTCCAACAGGTACTTAAAGCAGGACCAGATGGATTGGCGAAACCCGCAACCGATATGTTTACTAAAGCGAAGCGATTCTTGGATATCCCTGCGGAGAATATTCTGCATGTCGGTGATCATCTAACCACGGATGTGCATGGTGCAAAGTTGGCTGGTTTTGCAGCCTGTTGGTTTAATGATATGAATAAAAATGTCATTAACCATTCAAAAACACGTACTTTACCTGATATTGAAATCAATAGTTTGCAGCCGTTACTCACACTTTTTTAATTGCTTTCGCATTAATCCATTCTAATCTCATTTTGTGTCTAGAAAAGCAGCGCAAAGCCACGTAAATTATTCTCTATTAAATAAAAATAGTAACGCCACACGTCGTGGTGAAGATAGTGTTACGGCAGTGGTAGGTCCATGCGAGCTTTTTCAAAACTGGTTCACGATGTCAGTCAACTGAATGACTTTTTAGTCACTTTTCCGACTTCCTCAGATAAACAATATTTAGTACAAATATTGTCGACGCAATCGCGCGAAATTACGACCACACTTGCAGACGCCGTTTTGTCGTCGCTGCCGAATGCTCATGTTATGGGGCATAGTACGCGTAATGTGATTCTGGAAGGGGAGATATTTACCTCTGGTTGCCTAGTGAGTGTGATTGAATTTGAGCAAACCACGCTGACTTCTGCGGTACAAACATACTCTTACTCCCCTGACATTGATGGCGGGGAGCTCAAGCGCTCTCTTCTAATGCAGCATAATTCACAGGTGATCCTCAGCTTTGCTGTGCAAATTGAACGACGTGACTATCCCTTGTTTCAAACCTTCGCCAGTGAAGAAGTAGTGATTTCTGGAGGGTTGGCGCAGAGTATTGACGATGGCTGCTGGGTGCTATATCAAAACCGAGTTTACGATAACGCTGTGGTTGCCGTAGCTTTGCACAGTGATACTTTGAAGCTATGGACTGATGCGTATTCGGAATGGAACCCGATTGGCATGCCACACAAAGTCACTCATGCAAAAGGAACGCGCTTGTATTGTTTAGGTGAGAAGAAAGCGCTGGAAGTATACAAGCGTTACTTGGCGGATGGCCATGACGTGACGCTGAGTCAACTGCTCAGCTTTCCTTTGTATCGAGAAAGCTTAGGGCGAAAGGAAGTTTGTACGGTAACGGAGCTACACGCTGATGGCAGTATGAGCTTCGACAGGCCCTGGTGTCTTGGTGACGAAGTGCAATTTTGCTATAACCATCCCTCGTTAACGCTCGAGCAAGTGCGGCATGGTGTGGTTGAGTTAGCCATGCACCAACCTGAAGTCGTGATGATTTTTAACTGCGCGTCACGGTTAGACTTTATTGACAGCAGCGACGAAGTCCAAGCCTTTAAAGATATTGCGACGACGTTTGGTAGTTACTGTATGGGGGAACTGCATGGTGGTATTGGTCAGCCCGAAATTCTTCATCACAGCCTGACGTATTTAGCGATGCGAGAGGGAGACGAAGTGCAAACATTGAACTTGCCTAAGTCGCCCGTTAGCTCCTCTATTTCACCGTTGTTTAGCTTGATTCGAAATGCGATCGGCGATCTCAACCATATGAACGCGCATATGGGATATCAACTCGATCGCCAAACGCGCAAGTTACAAGAAAGCTATCGACGCGACAGTCGCACGGGGTTACAAAACCGGGTCGCATTGCAAGAGCGGCTGAGTAACATCGATTTGGATGAGCATTTGTTGACTCTAAAGCTACTTAACTTTAGTCATATCAACGAAAAATACGGCTACCGAGTGGGAGATCAATTACTCAAAGATCTCTCAATGCACTTTACGAATCGATTACGAAAGCGTTTCGGCATGCCAACGGCTTTGCAGCTTTATAGTATTGGGGTTGGTGAATGGGCGTTCATATTTAAAGCTGATCAAAGCAGCGAGACCATCAAACAGCACTTTACGCGTTTTGCTGACGCGGTAGAACAAACTAATTTTGAGCCAATTGGCCTACGTGAAATAGATTATCTTTCTATCTCGCTATGCGGCGGCTTAGTGAGTCGTCGAGACTTTCCATCCGCTTCAGTAGATGAGCTCTTACTCAAAGGCATCGAAGCGAGGCGCTCTGGTGTACGCAGTAATACCCATATCTGTAATGCGAAAGATATTGAAGTCAGTGAGGATGTGCGCAAAGAGCAACTTGGATGGCTAAGTTGCGTCAGTAGAGCCATTCTCAAACAGAATATCATCACCTATAGCCAACCGATTGTGCATGCGGGTAGCCACAAATTGGCAAGCCAAGAATGTTTGGTTCGTATTCTGGAAGCCGATGGAACGGTGATTGCGCCAGGGCGTTTTCTGCCAATTATCTCTGATACGCATCTTTACACTCGACTAAGTCGGCACATGATTCATTCTACGTTGCATTACATGCGAGATAAGCAAGGTGACTTTTCTATAAACTTATCGCCGCAAGATTTGCTCAGTGATAAAACTTTAATACTTTTAGAGCATGAAATTAGCCAGCTAAATGACCCAAGGCGAATTGGTTTAGAAGTGCTGGAATCTGAGCAGATCAAAGACTATGGCCGAATGATAGAAGTGTGCAGTCATTTTAGAAGCTTAGGGGCGCGTATCATTGTTGATGACTTTGGGTCCGGCTATTCGAATATCGATGAAATCCTAAAGTTGGAGCCAGAAGTCATAAAGCTCGATGGCAGCTTGATTCGTGATATTGATAAAGACTTAAAACAGCGCAAGATCGCTTCCCAGTTGGTGCGTTTGTGCCAGGTGTTTAACGCGGAGACGGTGGCGGAGTTCGTCCACAATCAGGAGGTGTGTACCATTGCACAAGACATGGGGGTGGATTATTTGCAGGGTTACTATCTTGGCGAGCCGACTCGACTGTTTTAATGATGTTTCACGTGAAACTTCTTGTCGTAAAAAACGCAGCGTAGGCTGCGTTTTTTGTTTGGTTCTTCTACTGAGCTTAATGTTTAACGCTTAAGAGCGTGTCCACTCTTTTCAGCTTGGAACAGAGCGAGGTAATGGGCAAAAAAGCGCTGCATTTGTTGTTGGTTGTTTTGTTCTCCAAGTTGCCCGAGCAAATGTGCAGCGACTTCAAACGTGCACAAGTTACCTTGTTGTTGGTTGCGTCGCAGCTGATATTGTGAGTCCGCCGACGCAGACAATCCCATAGTAGGGATACCTTCTAACCAACGGCTCTTATTGATCATCTTGCGCGCCTCTTGCCAGGTGGCATCCAAAATAATAAACAGCGGAGTTTTGGTTTGTTGCTGGCTTTGGAGTACCACATCTTCGAGTGTGATACTTTCTTCACAGGGGAAGAGCAACACCGGATACCGCGACGGATCAGCTAATAGAGTGAGCAATTCTGCTGGTGGCTGTTTGCGATCCCAGATTACTCGCTCAATGTTGAGTTGGCACTGCTCTAGTAGCTGGCCGGTATTAGTATCACGCTTCAGTTCATTCGGATGCATTAACAGCAGGATGTTGTGCTCACTGGTAAGTTTCGGCATTAGCGAGCACATACAATTGAATTGAAAACCGCAGGTTGGACACGGTTGTGACATTACAGACGAACTCCTTCGCGCACCGGGCTTATCCCATCAGAGAACAGACGCACACCACTGACTTGGTTCGGCGTTGCCGTTGGCGCCATGCTTGGGTTGAGTGGGTAGCTAACCCCAGTGTATTGCATCACGTGTTGAGCCGCTTTAGCTCCGCCACCGCTGACATTAAAAATCAGATCTCGCCAACCATGAGAGGTTTGTTGGCCGAGCATAATCGGGCTTTGCACTAGTGTAATGCGGCTATTAAATCGCCATTCCTTTTCGTGATGTTCAAATATCAGCAATGTACAGCCTCCGGAACCACACCAATCCAACTGTACCAATAGCTCTTCGTTACCATCGCTGTTGAGGTCGTAAGTTAGCCAACGGTATTGGTTATTGTTGGGGGTGGTTTGATGGATAAAGAAGTAGTTGCGCACCGCGGCATCTACTTTTGAATCAAACTCTGCACTAGAAGGGACGTCAGCACTACCGATGGGGTTGTTGGTGCGTTTTTCGGCTGGTTGCATGATGCCTTCATCACGAACGGTGGCAGGATAAAGGACTAAACCACCATCGGCGATTGGGTATACCAAGTTACCGACTTTTTCTTTGGTCGCTTTGAGCTGATTGCCTTCTCGAGTAAACAGTCGCTCTGACATTAGCCTTTGCTGTTGATGATGCGTCATGACAACTTGAACCTGATACGGACTTAACTGTTGCCAGTAACCACGCTCGATTAATGGTGCTTGTCCATTGGCGTAACGGTATTTTGTTGTGGCGCTATGGTCTGGGTTTAAGGTCATTTGTACTTCAAAGCCTTGTGATTGGGTTGAGGTCGCGACATAGGTATTAGCCCAGCCAAGCGTTGCATCGACGTTTGCAGCCATACCACAACCTTGATACGTCTCGCCATCATGTTTTAGTGTTGCTTTCCAGCCATACAAAGAATCGCTCATTGTGTCTGAGCAGAGGTTTTCTGTTAAGCGAAGCTCACCATCTTGTAGTTGATAAGTGCGCTGGCGAGGTTGAAGCTGACTGCTTTTAATCGCTAATTTTGTGGTTTGTTTGCCGATTTGCTGGAATGTTAGTCCATTAGCCTCAAAGCTTGCCGACCAAGAAGGCTCATTACCAAACACGCGAGTTGGTTTGTTTGGTTGCTGACAACGGTTTGGATTTTCCGTTGTGAGGAAGTTCACTTGTTCCACGACAAAGTTAGCATCGAAATCAGCAGAAAACCCATCGATGCCCGGTGGGTTGAGGTGGCCGATAACCTCGCCATACATGGTCTGGTAAGGCTCGTTATTTAACTGAATTGCTCGTTGCATTTGCTGTGGTGACAGTTGCAACCAATATTGCTTGTCGCTGCCACAAGGCATGATGTATTGGCTCTCGTGACCGACGATCACTTTTCCGCGCAGCATAAAAGTTTGAGGTTGAATGGTTTCAGGCTTATCTAAGGTTGCTGGTGGAGAGGTTAGGTCAGCGGCACCAGATTGTGGCGACTGTGAACTACATGCTTGCAGAACCAGCAGGGTGGCAAGCGCCACTGGGTTTTTCAAAGCCTTCATGTTATATCTTCCTCATTATTGTTACTCAATCGGCATCGGATGGCATTATGGCATATTGGTTATTTAAAACTGAACCAGATACCTTTTCTATTGACACGCTTCGAACCCAAAAGGTTTCATGTTGGGAGGGAGTTCGTAATTATCAGGCGCGCAATATGATGCGTGACCAAGTGAAGGTGGGCGATTTAGTCCTGATTTACCACTCTTCTTGTAAACATGTTGGCGTGGCAGGTATTGCTAAAGTTGTGAGAGAAGCCTATCCCGATCATTTCCAATTCGATCCCGAAAGCGATTATTACGATCCAAAGTCAGACCCAGACAACCCGCGTTGGATTATGGTGGATGTAGAGTTTGTACGTAAAACGGCGCGAGTGATTCCGTTGTCGGTGATGAAAGCGATGCCAGAACTTGAGAACATGCCGTTGGTGAAACGTGGAAATCGCTTGTCGATTATGCCCGTGACAGAAGAAGAATGGGACGCGATTCTTGGCAAAGAGAAGCTGCCAAGTCAGCGATAAAAGAAAAGGGCTGCGAATGTGCAGCCCTTCATAATTTGGAGTATTGAAGCTTACAGCAAGTGTTCTTGTAGGTAGTGTGCAACCGCATCTTCTGCATTGCTGCCAATTACTTCATTATTTGGTAGAGCTTTCATCACTTTTTCGTGTGATGTACCCATAACTAGCCCTTTACCTGCCATCGACAGCATTTCTACGTCATTCATGCCATCACCAAATGCTACGCAGTTTTCTAACGTGAGGCCGAGTTTTTTCGCTACCGCTTCAAGAGCATGACCTTTAGACACGCCAGCGCTCATTACTTCCAAACACCAAGGCGTTGAAAATGCGATGTTCAGCTTATCACCAAACTGCTCACGTAGTTTGTTTTCAAATACGACCAAACGTTCGTGGTCTTCTCCAGGATGCGTGAAGAAAACTTTCGCAATACCGTCAGTTGGGGCGCGGTCTTCATCAAATAAGACGTAAGTGAATTCATCGTGGAAGTCACGTAACGTTTCATCATCCTTGTTCATCAACCAGCTATCATTTTGATACATGTGAATAAGTATTTCTTGATCATGTTTGATCGTGTCGATCACGCCTTGTACCAGTTCCGCAGGGACATTCTCGCTGTACATTAGCTGATCTTCCTGGTCATGCACTCGGGCACCATTCGACGTGATCATATAAGCTGGAATGCCAACTTGGCGACGGATGCTCGCAACGTCTACGTGGTGACGGCCGGTTGCAAAGACAAAGGTATAACCCTTTTCATGCAGCGCTTTTAGCGTCTCTTTTGAGTAAGCACTGAGCTGATGGTTAGGTGCGAGTAACGTGCCATCCAGATCAGAGGCAACGATTTTGGTGATCTCTTTGCAAGGTAGCGATGTGCTCATGAAGTCCTCGTAAACGGTTTGGATAGTGTGGAACAGGTGAATTGCAAACGGAGTACAGCAGACTGACTAGATCGTACTGCTCCGAATGCGGGGGAACTTGGGCTCGTAGCACTATGTGGTTAAACACAGTGTCAAAGTAGCCAAGTTCAAGCAGTGTACGCCAAAATGAGGATGAAAAAGAGGGTAAATCGATGTGTAGACATTTCCTCTTTAATCTTAGTCGTGAAATGGTCGCCTAGAGTTCTTATTGTGCTTGTTCGTTTGATGGCGATTTAGGGTCATTCATAAAGCGGAAAATCGCATCGAGCGCTTGATTACGATACTTGTCGGTCTCGAACAAGATTTCATGCTGTGCGCCTTCGATAGAAAGCAGCTCCGCGTGCGGGTTGGTTTTCCGCAATTTATCAATAAAACGCTTTTGCGCGAGATTGCTAACAATCCGATCGTTTCCGGCTTGGATTAGGATGACTGGTATTTTGACTTGGCGAGTTAATAAAAAGCACTGCTTAGCGGCCATGAGCCCTTGCCAAACCCAGCGAGTGCTTGGCCCACCGACTTGCAGTTCCGGTTTTTCCGTATATAGGTTTCGGAACCATTGGTAGCGGCCGTAACTTTGGCTAAGTGGGTTATCTTCAAAGGGCTTAGGGAAGTAGGCCTGATGTCCTGGTGCATAGCGTGGCAAAGTCGATACCGCTGACATAATTTGTGTGACCGGAATCGCTATTGGTGATAGGTACCATGGCAGGTTAATGCCAAACATGGGCGCACTTAGAATCAAACCAGTAAAAGGGTGTTCTGGGTGAGTTTGCAGGTAACGTGTGGCGATCGCGCCGCCCATAGAGTGCGCGATGATGAAGCATTGTTGATATTCGCTAAGGTCGTGTTTTTTTACGACGATGTCCATATCATCAATATAATCAGTAAAGTCATAGACGTGACCCATATCTGAGTCAGATAATAAACGATCTGATAAACCTTGACCGCGGTGGTCAAAGGAATAGACATCGAAACCTTGGCGGTAGAGATCGTAAAACAGCTCTTGGTATTTCCAGGAAGACTCAATGCGTCCATTTACGATGAGCACGGCTTTTTTATGCTCTGGGTTGGTTAGCTTGCACCAGTAAATGTTCTTTTTCTCAGTCCCTTTAACAAAGCCCTCTTGGCGAGTTTGCCAAAGTGCTGCGATCGGACCACCAATTGCTTGCTCAAATAATGTCTCTTGAGTATAAGTCAAAGGTGAATGGTTAGTCGCCATTAGTTGATTACCTGAAGATACGTTGTTTACGCGATGTATCATCGAAGAATTAGTGAGGAAATGCAATGGATACCCATGTCTGGTTAGCTTATGTAGTAACAGCAATCGTTTTTAGTTTGGCTCCGGGCTCTGGCACGGTGAACTCAATCAGTAATGGTTTGAGTTACGGTACCCGTAAATCACTGGGTGCCATTATTGGCTTACAAATTGGTTTAGTTATCCACATCGCGCTGGTGGGGGCGGGTATTGGTGCGCTTGTCGCGCAGTCAGCAACCGCCTTTTCTGTCATTAAATGGGTTGGTGCCGCTTATCTGGTTTGGCTGGGGATTCAGAAATGGCGCGATACATCAAGCTTAGTCGCAGCTGAAAACCATAACGAGATGTCAGGCACGGCGCTGTTGTACAAGGCAGTGTTGATTAACCTCACCAACCCTAAATCGATTGTTTTTCTGGTGGCGTTGTTTCCGCAGTTTATTGACCCGGCAAAAGACCAAATCACGCAACTGTTGGTGCTTGGCGTCACTACGGTCGTGATTGATGCGTGTGTAATGTTGGGTTACACGAGCTTGGCAGCACAAATGGGACGCTTTATTCGCTCCGATAAAATCATGGGAAAAATAAACAAAGTATTCGGTTCAATGTTCATGGGTTGTGGTGCATTATTAGCAGCTGCAAAGTCATAAGCCATTTATAGGTCCTTCTTTAGCATGAATACAACGTATGTCGCTCGCCAGCCGATCTTTAACCGAAAAAGACAGACGCTGGGTTATGAATTGTTGTTTCGAGACGGGGAGAGTAACGCATACCCTTCACATATTGATTCAAATCGAGCGACATACCGACTGATCGTCGAAAACTTCCTATCACTGGGTACTAACCCAGTGATTGCCTCTTCAAGATGCTTTATTAACTTTCCTCATCAAAGTTTGGTGCGACGTTTGCCGCGCAGTTTGCCGAAAAACAAAATTGTCATCGAAGTGTTGGAAACGTGCCAACCTACGGATGAGCTTCTTGATGCGATTCGTGAGTTTTATCGAGAAGGTTACTTGATCGCTTTGGATGACTTCACCCTAACACCAGAATGGCGCCGTTTTTTGCCATATGTGCATATTGTGAAGCTCGACATTATGGCGATGGGGCTCGAAAAGGCCTGTGAACTTGTCACAACACACCTTGCCAAACGCGTCAAATACCACTTTTTAGCAGAACGTGTTGAAACCGCAGAAGAGTTTGAGCAAGCGAAAGCGGCTGGCTTTAAATTTTTCCAAGGTTATTTTTTTAGCAAGCCACTCGTCTCGCAGACTAAATACGTCAGTCCTGAGCAAGTGTTGGCATTGCAACTGTTTCGTGAAGTTTGTGCTCCTGAGCCTGACTTTACTCGTATCGAGTCCATCATTACGCAAGATGTCGCGTTGTCATATAAATTATTGCGTTTTGTAAATACGCAAGCGCCGAATTTGGCTGTCGAAATCAGCTCTTTTCGTCAGGCATTGATTTATCTTGGCCAGGATAACCTTAAGCAGTTTGTCTCTTTGGTTGTGGCATCGTATATCTCCAGTAACAAGCCTCGAGAGCTGTATCACCTTTCATTGCAACGAGCTCAATTTTGCCAATTGATGTCGCGCTATCAGCCATTCTCTCATCTCAACGAACAAGGTTTCATGGTTGGTTTGCTGTCGATTCTAGATGCGTTGCTGGATCTTTCGGTGGAATCTTTAGTTAGGCAGTTACCGCTTAGTCATTCAGTACAACAAGCGCTATTACATCGCAAAGGGGTTTATGGCGCACTTATTTCCCTTGAAGAGTGCTACGAGCGTGCCGATTGGTCAGGGGTTGAAAAAATCACGATGCAATTGGGGTTGCCTTTAGAGGAAGTGAAGCTCTCCTTAGGTGAAGCGGTTCGCTGGAGTCAAAGCATCGCGACTGCATAATTTCTTGTCTTATCTTTTATCTCTTTGAATCTCTCTCTTTACAATCAAGCTGTTCGTTAGATGTGAAACTTTTATGACGATGGACGGTTTCCTCTTGACGATATATCTTAATTAAATAAATATATACGCATATCCATATATAGGTATGTTCATTATGCTTCCACATCAGTTTTTTAAGCTGTTATCCGATGAAACACGCGTACGTTGTTTAATGCTCGTGGCCCGTGAAGGTGAAACTTGCGTTGGCGATTTGGCGTTTGCTCTACAAGAGAGCCAGCCGAAAGTTTCTCGTCATCTTGCTCAGTTACGATCCAGTGGCATCTTGGTGGATAAACGCCAAGGGCAATGGGTGTATTACGAGTTATCACAGCAATTACCAGGTTGGATGCGAAAGTTAATTGAAGACTTAGTGGCATCAAACTGTTTGAAGCAGGAATACCAAGACGACATCACACGCTTACACGATAAAAGTCGTGAGGCTTGCTGTTAACAGCGAATAGAGATTCAAGGTAGAAGATTAGAGGGTAAAACTATGACAATTAAAGTAGGAATTAATGGCTTTGGCCGAATTGGTCGCTTAGCGCTGCGAGCGGCATTTGATTGGCCAGAATTGGAGTTTGTGTTAATCAACGATGTCGCAGGTGACGCCGCTACGCTTGGTCACTTATTAGAATTCGATTCAGTGCAAGGTCGTTGGCATCATGGAGTTCAGGTCGAAGGCAGTGAGCTCGTCATCAACGGCAAGCGTGTCGCCACGACTCAACAACGCGATATCGATGCGGTGAACTGGTCTGATTGTGATGTTGTGATTGAAGCGACAGGCGTACATCGCAAAACATCATTCCTAAACAAATACCTAGAGCAAGGCGTGAAACGTGTCGTGGTAAGCGCACCTGTGAAAGAAGAAGGTATCGCGAACATTGTGGTGGGCGTGAACGACCATATTTTCGACCCTGAAAAACATCGTATCGTGACAGCAGCTTCGTGTACGACTAACTGTATCGCACCTGTGGTTAAAGTCATTCATGAGAAATTGGGTATCGAACAATCTTCTTTTACGACCATTCACGACCTGACGAATACGCAAACTATTTTGGATGCGCCACACAAAGATCTACGCCGTGCAAGAGCATGCGGCATGAGCCTTATCCCGACTACGACGGGTAGCGCGAAGGCGATTGTCGAAATTTTCCCAGAATTAAAAGACAAAATTAATGGTCATGCGGTTCGCGTACCTCTAGCAAACGCATCGTTAACAGACATCATTTTTGATGTGAAGCGTGATACCACAGCAGAAGAAGTGAATGCACTGTTAAAAGAAGCATCTGAAGGTGATTTGAAAGGCATCCTTGGCTTCGAAGAGCGTCCTTTAGTTTCTATCGATTATAAAGGCGACCAACGTTCAACCATCGTTGATGCGCAATCAACCATGGTTGTGGGTTCTCGTATGGTTAAGATTTACGCTTGGTACGATAACGAAATGGGTTATGCAACGCGCACAGCAGAGCTGGTTCGTAACGTTGGTTTGGCTTAAAAGGGGTCACAATGTCTCATCCTACATGGCAATTAGATTTGGACTCCGGTGCTTTAATCTTAACACCGTGCCCAGGAACGAAAGGTGTCGATTTGCATGCGTCGTTAGAACAGTTGAAAGAGCAGGGTGTTCAAGCGGTCGTTACTGCATTAGATGATAGTGAATTAGCTGCGAAGAATGTCTCTGCATTGGGTGAAGCCACTCAGCAACTGGGTATGAAATGGTTCCAGATCGAGATTGAAGACGACTGCGCACCAAATGAAGAATTTGCGACGAAGTGGCAACAAGCCAGTCCGGAACTGCACGCGATTCTTGCTCAAGGTGGCAAAGTTGCGATGCATTGCATGGGTGGTTCGGGGCGCACAGGTTTGTTCGCTGCTCACCTACTCCTAGAAAAGGAATGGCAGTTAGAAGATATCGTGCGAGAAGTGCAGGCATTGCGCCCTGGTGCATTTACAAAACCTGTGCAAGTTGAGTACATCGAACGCGTGGCTCAAGACGCTTGATCAGCTTAAATAGCTTTTGGTTCATTATGATCCAAAAGCTAAATTCGAGCTTCTTCAGGATACGACTGTTTACAAGAAAAGCCATTAATATTAACTAATGCATTGTTTTTAAGGTGTATTTTGCTTTTTATTGATGTTGGGGCATTTTTTGAAAATCACAGCAACATTGTATTGGTCAATGTTGCTGTACAGGTTAGGAAGTATTTAGAACATGATGATCTAAATGCTTCTATCGCTGTACATATGAGGTCAATATGATTTCTCAATTAAGCAAAAGTATTCGTCAGTACATGTTAGTGACGTTTAACTATTGGAACTTTACGGTGACCGATGGCGCACTGCGTATGCTGGTGGTGCTCTATTTTCATGACTTAGGTTATTCCACGTTAGCTATTGCCTCACTGTTTCTTTTCTATGAATTTTTTGGTGTGGTGACAAACCTGGTTGGTGGTTGGTTGGGCGCAAGGTTAGGCCTAAATAAAACCATGAACATTGGTTTAGCGATGCAAGTGTTTGCGTTGCTGATGCTCGCAGTACCAAATGCATGGCTGACCATCCCTTGGGTGATGGCAGCGCAAGCTCTGTCGGGGATTGCCAAAGATCTGAACAAAATGAGTGCTAAGAGCGCGATTAAAACGCTAGTACCAGACGAACAGCAAGGTGCGCTCTACAAATGGGTAGCGATTTTGACTGGCTCGAAGAATGCACTCAAAGGAGCGGGCTTTTTTGTTGGCGGCTTGCTGCTGTCTTGGGTGGGTTTTCAAAACTCGATGTTTATTATGGCGGGTGTACTTACATTAGTGTTTGTTTGCAGCATGATCTGGCTAGAAGCGGACATGGGTAAAGCAAAGAGTAAACCTAAGTTTCGCCAAATATTCTCCAAGTCTGAATCGATAAACATTTTATCCGCAGCACGCATGTTCTTGTTTGGTGCTCGTGATGTGTGGTTTGTCGTTGCTCTGCCTATTTATCTTGGTAGCGTGTTTGGCTGGGATCACTTGTGGGTTGGTAGCTTTCTTGCAGCGTGGGTCATTGCTTATGGGTTTGTGCAAGGCTTTGCGCCGCGTATTACTGGCAAAGCGCAAGGTCGTGTGCCTGATGGTAGTGCAGCATTGGTGTGGGCAGGAATCCTAGCGTTAATTACGGCTGGTATTGCTTATGGTGTGCAAATCGGTTGGCAGCCTGAATTGGTGATTGTGGTAGGTTTGATGATTTTTGGCGCTGTGTTTGCCATTAACTCTTCGCTGCACTCGTACTTGATAGTGAGCTACGCTAAAGGCGATGGCGTCTCGTTGGATGTCGGTTTTTACTACATGGCCAATGCGATGGGACGTTTGATTGGCACGGTATTATCGGGTTGGATCTACCAAGAGGCTGGTCTTGCAGCGTGCTTATGGGTTTCTTTTGCTTTCTTGGCACTGACGACGCTGATTTCAATTAAGTTGCCAAAAGCTAATGTTGCTACTGCGTAACTACCCCCAGTATCGCTATCTGTAGATGGTATAAATGGCTCCAAATCGGAGCCATTTTTGTTTCTTATGCGCCGTTTGCTGTAATCAGATTGTTTCGGTTTGGCATCGAGAGTGAATACTGATGCTTGGTTTTTGGTTCTCGTTAAGTGATTAGAGTGGTGATGAAATCCCCGTTGTAGGTCATTGTTGAGTTAAAAATAAGCAAAAACAGATTGTTAACTATTTCACTGGTTGAGATTTACCCTATGCTATAAACGATAAGCGACTCAAAGTAGGGAAAGGTATGAGAGAAAGGGTTCTGTTTTTTGATTTATTGCGCTGCTTCGCAGCGGTAGCAGTGATCGCCATTCACGTCTTGGCACCGTATCGAAATGAGTTAGGAGTGATTCCATTTGACCAATGGCTGACAGCGGTAGGCGTGAATAGCGTAACCCGCTGGGCAGTGCCAGTTTTTATTTTGATCACCGGAGCGCTAATGCTCAGTGACACTCGACCATTTGACGGTAAGTATTATATCAAAAGGCGTTTGGGCAAAGTTTTAGTTCCATTTCTTATTTGGTCGATGTTTTATGCATACCTTTCAGGCTGGACTTCTCAAGGCTTTGATTTTGAAACCGTAAAAGAGGTATTAAGCAATAGCCCATTCCACGCAACGTATTACCATCTCGGCTTTTTCTATTACTTTATACCACTGTATTTTGTGATTCCGCTGTTTCAATGGATGGTACGCAACGTGGATGACAACGTCTTGTATACCTATCTCGCATTTTGGCTTTTCACCAACACTCTGTTCTTGTTCAAGATTGATGGCCCTTGGAGTAATCAGATGTGGCTTTATATGGGTTACCTTCCACTGGGGTATGTTTTATTTCAAAAGGTACCTTTGAATCGCTCTATGGTGACCTTATTTGTTGGGCTAGGACTCGTGGCGTTGGCAGTGACCTTTACGATGGTTGTGACAAATAGCTTAGAGGCGGAGAAGTATACGGTTGGGCGCTGGCTCTCTTATAAAACACTGAATGTGATTCTAGCGGCTTCGATGATTTTTATGATCGGGCGTTACTTTGGTGAAGGCTTATCACCAAAAGTACAAAAAGCGGTCAGTGTGATCAGTCAGCACAGCTTGGGGATTTACTTACTTCACCCTATTTTCTTATGGCCGATGAAAGAGTTCGGTTGGTACACAGGACATCCTGCTTGGGTGATTCCAGTCTGGATCGTTCTAAGTGGATCTGGAGCCTTGGCGATGAGCTATCTCTTTTCTCGTTCTGCCAAGACTCGTTGGTTACTGCCTTAACGTTTGATAGCGAAGTGAAGGAACTTGTTGCCGCGATAGGTCAGTGTTCCCTTATCTCCAGGGTTGAGTGCATGGTAGTAATGCACTCCAATTTGGAATTCACGCTTTGGACCGATAGAACCACGTTGAACGTAAATCCAATACTCTTGATCGTCTTGACCTGGTGGTGCGTTTGGTATGTCTATCGCTTGTTTATCTAAAACCGTTACCTGCGCGCTTTGCTCTGGAGCGTCTTCGCCCACATAGTGCTTACTATAAAAACGGAAAAACACCCACGCGCCCAAGGCAATAAGGGCGAATAGGGCGAAAATAAGTGAGATTGGCATATTAACCTCCAATGTTTTATCGGGTCCCATTCTACAGAACTCGCTGACGAAACGATGAGTTGAGGTAACTTATTCATAATCTAATGAAAGGGACATGAATTTTATTCGGCGCACTTCACGGTTTATCTCAATGGGGACGCGATGAAATTGTTGCTTCATCTGTAAGCTACGTCACTAAAGCTGAACTAAGCAGCTTTCACTTGTCTGGCTATATGAGCTCAAGGGCACAAATTGAAAGTAAAATTGCACTTAACGGCTCGAAAAAGCTCTAAATTTATAGAAGAATAAAAATAATGAACATAGGAAGGGTCTGGTAAGGAGGGTTACGATGTCAGATATTGAAAAAGTAGTCATGCGTACCCGAACGATCGAAAAACTTTTGCGTACTCAGTACCATGCAGAAGGGAAAGGGTTGCACCAACTTATTAATAGTTGTGAAGAACGTTTACCGCATGACGTGATAGCAAAGCTTCGATTCATCGCAACCGTGCGTAACAAAGTGGTGCACGAAGACGATTACAAGCTGGATGATCGTAAAGGCTTTATGGCGGCATGTGATGCTTGTGAAAAAGAGCTGACACCAAGAAGCTCTCGCTTTATTTGGCGTACAGCAATTTTGCTAATGACGTTGATTACGCTGGCCGCTCTTGGTTTCTACTATATGCACTGGGATATTTTGTCTAAGCACATTCAGTAGAGCTATACAGATAAATAAAAAAGGACGCATTTGCGTCCTTTTTTATTTTAAATCATTGGGTTAGTACATCATTGGCAGTGTCATTAAACCCACAACCACTGCAATCATAACCAGCCCTTGTTTTTGAGAAGATGAAATCATAACACTACCCCTTAATCTTTGATGAACTCGATGAATTTAATATAGCACTGTTTTTGGGGTTTGATCAACATATGCTCGTTAATCTTTTCAAAAACCACACTTAACTTGTCTGGTTTTACGTGATTCTGACTAATGAAACTATGTTTTTTGTGCTGTATTTAAAGTGTTCACATTGTTTTATTTCTATCCTTTTTTGTTTTAAGTGTATGATTTTATAATGTTAAATGGTTTGTGGTGTTGGCTTTGTAATTGTTTTTTGTTTCGAATGGTATGTTGGGTGTTTATTTTGTCTGTATTTCTCAAAAATTGAGAAAATTAAAAAATGTGCTATGAGGTTGCATCGTCAAATCGAAAGCATGGAGTGAGATTTTCTTACCTTATGAGAAAATATGGGCTTCAAAAGTGTTTAGTGATTTTATGGCTTATGAAGTCCGCACTTTTATCTGTTATTGAAATTATGGTTTTATTTATCATTGACTTACTTTTCTTGTCTGATGTTTTTTTTACTGAATTAAGGTCGGTTTTCTTAGTTTTTACCCCTAGTCATCAGTGGTTTCTCCTCTCTTAGAGCGCTACTAAGACTATTTTCTATTTTGTGTCTGTTATTTATTCTTGTTGCCTGCATTACATACATCCTGGTGGTTTAATCGTCAGTTTGTGAAATGGCGGCTTACCTGGAGCACTTATCTGTTTTTCAGTTAAATAGTTTTAGAAAGCGTTGGTTATTGTGTCGTGTGATTTGATGGGTTCGGCTGATGAGCAAAGCTTGGCCCCAATGTTTAGTGGCATCATTCAGGCTCATCGGCTTTATTATTACGTAGGCTGAGGGTTACAAAATGTTTCGAATCGCTAGCGAGATCCAACTTTCGTAGATTGTGTCTTTACATCAAAACTGGTCTACCTAGACTAGCGGCGAGTTTAAGTAAAAGGTGTATACTGCATGTGGAGTTGGCTGGCGATAGGGCTATCAGGTGTGTATTCCGTGTTGGGAGCAAAGCAAGCTAACCCGACACAATCCCTCGTGTTTAAAATCTTTACTCTGCTACTTCTTCTTGTGTTGGTGTTAACTCAAGGTGCATCCGCAACATATACCTACTGGATTGCGGGTGGGCTTATTGTGTCTATGGTGGCAGATACGCTGCACTCGTTTAAAACTCGTAAGCTAATCTATTTTACGGCTTATCTGGTTGCCCAGGTATGCTACAGCAAGTCATTTTGGGTGCAGCTTAATGGTGAGATTGTCTGGTGGCTGTTGGCCCTGCTGCTTGCAGCGAGTATCGTGGCGTTCTTTTTGTTGCTACCTCAACTCGACTCTCTGGTATTCCCTGTTGTGATCATGGGGATGATGCTGGTTCAACTTGCTTGGGCAGCCGGTGAAGTTTGGTTACAAGTGCCGAGTTACGCCAATGCTATCGGCTTTAGCGGAACCTTAGTTCTCATCTATTCGGCGCTGGCATACGCGATACACGGTTATCGAAAACCGATGAAACACGCCTATTTGTGGGTGAGTGGCAGTTACTTTTTTGCTCATGCCCTCATTGTTGCCTCAATCATTTACTAATTTAAGTCAAAGCAGCTCTTGAGGATTTCAGTAAACTGAACGCATTGTTCTTAATAACTGGAGTCAATAATGAGTGAAATCCATGCTCACGAGCTGCTAAACCTACTTAGAGAAACACCAATGGATCGCGAAGCCCTCACACAGCACTTTGGTGCTAGCGTTCGCTTTCACACCTGTAAACTGAATGATCTAGACTTAGATGCATTACTAGCATTTTTGCTCAAGCGCGACAAAATTCGTGAGCTTGAAGGTAAGTTTGTGGTCAATATGGCGCGAGTTTGCAATCACTAAACGGCGGCTAAGATCGAGGGTGACTATGGTGTTTTCGCCCTCAGTCATATACTCATGTTGTCAGTTTGCTATACACTGGCCGCCATTTTTTAGGTGAGGCCAGAATATGGACATTCTTTCTGCAGCGACCATGCTGTTTCTAATCATGGACCCTCTCGGTAACTTGCCGATTGTGTTGTCTATTCTCAAACATATCGATCCCAAGCGTCGTCGTAAGGTATTGATTCGTGAACTACTGTTTGCCTTACTGATTTTGATGTTGTTTCTGTTTGCAGGACAAAGCATCTTAAGTTTTTTGCATGTCCAGCCAGAAACGCTCAGCATTTCAGGTGGCATTATTCTCTTCATTATTGCGATTAAGATGATTTTCCCGAGTGCTGGCAGCATCACTGGACTGGCAGCAGGCGAGGAGCCCTTTATTGTTCCGATGGCCATTCCTATGATCGCGGGCCCTTCAGTGATTGCAGCCTTGCTTTTACTGTCTTCGCAACATCCAGAGAAAATGTTGGAAATGTCAGCATCAGTCGTAATTGCGTGGGGCGCAACATTTTTTATACTGATGTTTTATGGCTTCTTTAATCGCTTGTTGGGTGAACGTGGCTTGAAGGCGGTAGAACGCTTAATGGGCTTGTTACTGGTGATGATCTCCACTCAAATGTTCTTGGATGGTGTAAAAAGTTACATTGGGTGACGAACGAAACGCAGAAAAAAAGCCGCTCACAAGAGCGGCTTTTTCGTATCTGAGCGATTACATCATGTGTTTACGACGAATATCGAGTAGGGCAAAAATACCAAAAATCAGGATTGAATATTTTTCCCAACTGCTCATTTTTATTTTGTCGCCAAATGCACCAATGAAGATGGCCATTTGTAAACCGTGCATGATGAACAAAAAAGCGGTCATGATGTATAGCGCAATCGCGGCATTGCCGGGAAAGGGCATAAAAATATTTAGGATTAATACTAACCAAACAAAGGCGATAGCCGCTTTGGCCAGCATAATTAGTGCTTTCATTTAAGTATCCTTTTAAATCGAGGCGTTATGCGGAGGTACGTTCGTACAGACGATAGCTCACTTGGCCTGCTGTTTTTTCTCGATGTAATTGCCAGTTTTCTGGTAAGTCGGCAATATTGAGTTCTTTTTCTGTTTCAATATAAATCATCGCATCTTCCGCGAGCCAGCCATTTTGTTCTAGCAGAGCCACGGTCTCATCCAATAGACCTTTGCGAAACGGTGGGTCAATAAACACCACATGATGAGCAGAACCCGGTTGCTTCAAAAAACTCAGTGCGTCGGTATTTACCACTTGGATGTTGTTCGCGTTAAGAGAGGCAACATTCTTTTGTAACTGTTGGAAAGCTTGTGGGTTTAGCTCAACCATGGTCACTTGCTCTGCTTGGCGCGAAGCTGACTCAAATCCCAAGCCGCCAGAGCCAGCAAACAAGTCGAGACATTTTGCCTGTGGTACATCTTGAGCTAACCAGTTAAACAGCGTTTCTTTGACGCGATCTGTCGTGGGGCGTAAGCCTTCAGCATCGTGTACAGGAAGTTTTCTGCCTCTCCATAAGCCACTAATAATGCGAACAAAGCCCGTTGTTGGCTTTTTTTGTGATGAGTTTTGCTGGCGACGTCTTACCATAGATTTTTTGACCGCTAATAAAGTGATACTATATCTAATCGCCCAAGCAATGAGCTTGGAGCTTGGATACAGCCCAGAATATTCAAGATGACAGAGTGTAACACTAATAAGATTAGAATTACCTAATCGGAAAGTTTTCAGAACTTTGTCATTAGCCTTTTTTAGACAGATAATAATCTTGTCAAAAAAGAGTCATTAATAGATAAAAGAACAATCTAGGATAGCCCCAGATGACGGAAAAAAAGAAGCGCGGATTACTTTCGTGGCTAGGTTTTGGTGACGAAGAACAAAGCCCAAAACCAAAAACTGAAGAAACAGTAAAAGAAGAAGCAGTGGAAGCGCCTTCTGAAGAGCAGCAAACCGAAGCGGTTGCTGAGCAAGCGGAAGCTACGCTAGAACTTGAAGAAGAAGCGAAACAATCAGAGACTGCCCCAGCAGAAGCAGAAGCAGAAGCAGAAGCAGAAGCAGAAGCAGAAGCAGAAGCAGAAGCAGAAGCAGAAGCAGAGGAGCCAGAAGTCGTATCGGCCGCGCCTCGTGTTCAAGAACAAGAAAAGCCAACAGAAAGCTTTTTTGCTCGTCTTAAACGCAGCCTAAGCCGAACAAAAGCAAATATTGGTGCTGGCTTCTTCGGTCTGTTCAGCGGTAAGAAAATCGATGAAGACTTATTTGAAGAGCTAGAAGAGCAACTGCTTATTGCTGATGTGGGCATGAATACCACAACAAAAATTATCAACAACCTGACAGAAAAAGCCACACGTGGCGATCTGAAAGACGGCGAAGCCCTTTATGGTTTGTTGAAAGAAGAAATGGCTGAGATTCTTTCTAAAGTCGAACAGCCACTAGAAATCGATAGCAACAAAACGCCTTACGTCATCTTGATGGTGGGTGTAAATGGCGTGGGTAAAACCACGACCATCGGTAAGCTAGCGAAGCAGTTCCAAACTCAAGGCAAAAAAGTGATGCTTGCAGCGGGCGATACTTTCCGTGCCGCAGCGGTTGAGCAGTTACAAGTGTGGGGGGAACGTAATAATGTTCCTGTGATTGCTCAACATACTGGCGCAGACAGTGCCTCTGTTATCTATGATGCGATTGAAGCGGCAAAAGCACGTGGTGTGGATGTGGTGATTGCTGATACAGCAGGTCGTCTACAGAACAAAGCGAACCTAATGGAAGAGCTGCGTAAGATTGTACGTGTGATGAAGAAAATTGATGACTCTGCACCACATGAGATCATGCTAACGCTTGATGCAGGTACAGGACAAAATGCCATTAGCCAAGCGAAACTTTTCAGTGATGTTGCCCCTCTAACCGGGATTACTTTGACTAAGCTGGATGGTACAGCCAAGGGCGGCGTAATTTTCGCTATCGCTGATCAGTTCGGTATTCCAATTCGTTATATTGGTGTGGGTGAAGGTATCGAAGACTTGCGTCCATTTGAAACTCAAGAGTTTATTGACGCACTGTTTAGTCGTGAAGAATAAAAAGAGTTAGAGGAAATCAACGGTGATCAAATTTCAGCAAGTAAGCAAAGCTTACCGAGGTGGTCGACAAGCACTGCAAAAAGTCGATTTTCACCTGAGGCGCGGTGAAATGGCGTTTTTAGGCGGACATTCCGGGGCTGGTAAAAGTACCTTGCTGAAATTGATCTGCGCGATAGAGCGACCAACCGATGGCAAAATCCATTTTAATGGTCACGACATCACGCGTATTCCAAGCAAAGACATCCCTTTTTTGCGCCGCAATATTGGGATTGTTTTTCAAGATCATCGCCTATTGATGGATCGCAGTGTGTACGACAATGTCGCTCTGCCAATGCGTATCGAATCGATTTCTGAAAACGAAATCAAACGACGTGTTTCTGCGGCGTTAGATAAAACGGGCTTACTCGATAAAGCTCGTTGTCTACCTAGTCAACTTTCTGGTGGTGAGCAACAGCGCGTCGGTATTGCCCGTGCTGTGGTTAATCGACCAACGTTGCTGGTGGCTGATGAGCCTACGGGTAACCTTGACCCAGAATTATCCAACCGTGTGTTGCGTCTATTCGAAGAATTTAACCGTGCGGGCGTGACAATCTTACTTGCCACGCACGATGTGGGGTTAGTAAACACTCGCCCACAGTATCGTCATTTTGAATTGAACCAAGGCTTCCTAAGTGAGGTAGAAGACTATGGCAGGTAACAAGCACTCCCAAAAGAAGGGGAAAGGCCGTAGTGCCAAGCGTGCGAATACCGATGGTTTTTTCTCTGTCCACGCAAAACAAGCTAAATCCTCTTTTAGCGCCTTATGGCAACGACCACTAGGCAACATTCTGACCCTAGCGGTCATCTCCATGGCACTTGCCATGCCAGCTTGTTTGTATCTATTGGGGAAAAACGTTGCGGGGGCAGCGGAAGATGTCGCTTCTCCTTCACAAGTTAGTGCTTACTTAGTTGAAGGCATGCCGGATGCGCGAGTGATGGTTCTCAAAGATCAAATTGAAACTTGGCCTTTGGTAAAAGAGGTAGAGTATATTTCACCGCAACAAGGTCTATCTGATTTAAGCCAATATGCAGGGTTCGACCAAGCTATCAGCCTCTTAAGTGGCTATGCGCTACCTGGTGTGTTGGTGATTACGCCAGATTCGGAGCTAAAAAGTGATATTCAGTCATTAGCCAAAGACGTTCGAGAGCAACAAGATGTGACCGACGTGAGACTTGACGAAGACTGGCTAGCGCGTCTTGATGCCATCAAAACTCTCGCGAGTATTATTGTCATTACCCTGACAGTGCTGATGCTCGGTGCGGTATTTTTAATCGTTGGCAATACATTGCGATTTAATGTGCTGGCGAATAAAGAAGAGATTCAAACCATGAAACTGATCGGTGCGACGGACAGTTTCATTCTGCGCCCTTACTTGTACACAGGTATGTGGTTTGGCGTGTTAGGTGCCACTATTGCGTGGTTGGTAACGGCTTTAGTGACCATTGTCATGAATAGTGCGGTGGAAGACCTTGCTGCGTTGTACGATAGCCAGTTCCGCCTGATTGGTCTAAGTTGGGATGAATCTTTGTTACTAATCATCATTGGGAGTCTTTTGGGATGTATTGCGGCGCGCTTTTCTGCGCAACGACATTTAAAAGAAATTGAACCAGTTTAAGTGATGGCGGTCTTATTACTTGGATTTCATTAGCACTAGCTAATTTTGAACCCTTGCTTAGACCAAATGTTTATGGATAATTGCTTCCCCTTCTTGAAACTTGTTCATTTTGAGTTCAAGATATCGAAGCTAAATTGCAATGTAATGCTCCAGATCAGAGATTGATGAGGAATTGAATGACAAAAGAAGCGTATCCGATGGCTCTAGTCACGCAAGATAGCCTTGATAGCTATATTCGCTCAGTAAACAGCTACCCAATGCTGACTGCAGACGAAGAGCGTGAGCTGGCAGAACGATTACACTATAAAGGTGAGATTGAGGCTGCAAAAGGTCTAATTCTTTCGCACCTACGATTCGTTGTTCACGTTGCTCGTGGTTACTCTGGCTACGGTTTGCCAATGGCGGATCTTGTGCAAGAGGGTAACATCGGTCTAATGAAAGCCGTTAAGCGTTTTAACCCAGAAGTAGGGGTTCGCTTGGTTTCTTTTGCTGTCCACTGGATCAAAGCAGAGATCCACGAATACGTGCTACGTAACTGGCGTATCGTGAAAATTGCGACCACTAAAGCGCAACGTAAATTGTTCTTCAACCTGCGTAAGTCGAAAAAGCGCTTGGGTTGGTTTAACAACGGTGAAGTGGAAACCGTTGCGCGCGAGTTAGGTGTTGAGCCTTCTGAAGTTCGCGAGATGGAATCACGCTTAGCGGCGGTGGATTCAACCTTTGATATGCCAACTGATGAAGACGACAGTTCAAACGCTTACACAGCGCCGATGCTATACCTAGAAGACAAATCGTCTGATGTGGCCGACAACATTGAAGCCGCCAACTGGGAAATGCACACCAACAATCGCTTGGGTCATGCATTAGCGAGTTTGGATGAGCGTAGTCAGCGCATCGTGCGTTCTCGTTGGTTAGATGATGAGAAAGCAACATTGCAAGACTTAGCTGATGAGTTCGGTGTTTCTGCCGAGCGTATTCGCCAGCTAGAAAAAAATGCAATGAAGAAACTAAAATTGGCCGTGGGTGAATTTTAATTTCCACTGCTAATTGAAAGTAAGATTTTCATAGAAAGCCGAGATCATGTGATCTCGGCTTTTTTATTGTCGATCGAAAATCGATAGCGTTTGCGATCTGGATTTTATGTGCTACCTGTGTATAACTCTGTGAAGTAATTATTTATCAACTGTTCGAAACCCGGACAAAATAAGGGATTCAAGCACTTTTCCATCTGGGGATAGTTATAGATATACACACAGTTAGATCAGGATCATCACTACATATTGTGGATCAAAAGATCCAAATACACTTTATCAACGCAATTCACAGCTTTATCCACAAATGGTTGGAATGTGTACACTTTTGAAAACCCTGATTATCCATGTGTCTAAGTTTGCCGTTGGATAGGTTACAATAGCGGCAGTATACCCAAGCAGCTTCAAATATGGATTTTATGCTGTACCACGGGCGCTGATTAGTACGTTAGGTTCGAGGTTGCTTGGGTATATTAATAAGACAATGAGAAAGTAAATGGATCAGTTTAAGCATATCGATGTACAAGGTGCGCAAGCGCTGCTCGAGCAGGGTGATGCGAAGCTTGTAGATATCCGTGACCCTCAATCGTTTGCCGTTGCGCATGCGGAGTCCGCGTATCATTTAACTAACGATACGATCGTTGCGTTTATGGATGAAGTGGAGTTCGAACAACCTATTCTAGTGATGTGTTACCACGGTATTAGTAGCCAAGGTGCGGCGCAATATTTGGTTAACCAAGGCTTTGAACAGGTGTACAGTGTAGATGGTGGCTTTGAAGCCTGGCATCGAGCAGAACTACCGATAGTGAGAAATTAATGAAGAGATTGGTAACGTTAAATAATCCACGTATGGCGCAAGCCTTTATTGATTATATGGCCTCTCGCCAAATTGACATCGAAATGATGCCAGAAGGGGATGGGCAATTTGCGCTGTGGTTGACTGATAGCCAGCATGAAATAGAAGCGGAAGCCGAACTTAAGCTGTTCCTTGCTAACCCGTCTGATTCAAAATACAGCGCCGCCTCGTGGGACGTTGCCGATACTCGTAAGAGTACATTTCATTATTCCAGCCCGAGTATCATAAGCATGGTCAAAGCGAAAGCTGGCCCCATGACTTTGCTGATCATGACAGTCTGTATCATCATCTACTTGTTACAAATGTTTGGCTTTGGCAATGGCGTGTTTAAGTTGTTGCACTTCCCTGCTTTTGAGGGGCAACAATGGCAAGTGTGGCGATGGCTAAGTCATGCGTTACTGCACTTTTCAGTAACTCACATCGTGTTTAACTTACTATGGTGGTGGCAGTTGGGGGGCGACATCGAACGTCGTCTCGGTTCCGGTAAGCTATTGCAACTCTTTGTGGTGTCGGCAGCGCTTTCAGGGGCAGGCCAGTTCTATGTTGAAGGGGCTAACTTCGGCGGCTTGTCTGGCGTGGTCTATGCACTGCTTGGTTATTTGTGGATACTGGGTTACCGCTTGCCACATTTAGGCCTTACGTTACCCAAGCCAATTATCATCTTTATGTTGGTATGGTTAGTTCTTGGTTTTGTGCAGCCATTTATGGCGATTGCAAACACCGCTCACTTAGTTGGGCTACTGTCGGGGATGGCGATTGCGCTGTTTGATTCAGGCAAGATGAAATACCAACAGCAAGCCTAAAGCAGATGAAATGAAAAGACCGCTCAAGAGCGGTCTTTTTTTATGTTCAAAACGGATTTGGGTTTATTGATAAAGGTATTTTGTAAACAACAAATCGGCAATGATGGTTTTACCTGTTTCAGGCAAAAGCGTTTCGTTGAGGGTCGTCACTAAGGTTTTGCGCAGATCTTCTCGGCCAGACAGGGACTTAATCGTATCTTCTGTTTGCTTACCCAATAATTCAATCACTGCATCGCGAATCAAAGGTTGGTGATGCTCAACAACTGATAAATCTTGTTGACTCATTACCATGATGTCGATGCGCACTTGCACATAACCTAACTTTTTGCCTTTGGTGTAAAAGTTAGTAGTGAGGTCAGGCTCTAGGGTAAAGTATGCCAACTTAGGTCCAGCTTCTTCCGTTTCAGCCCAACTTGGTGCGGCGAATAGTATGGTTAACGCAAAAATAATTTGGGCTATATAACGTTTGTACATATTTCTAACTTTTCTTTCTCTGGATCGCGATATTCGAATCGCTTCAGTCTTGATACAATGGGCCGTCTATAACAAATAACGGAACTTACGGTTACATACATTACTATGGACGGTAAGTTGTTGCTTTATTGTACGCATAAAGCCTCCAATTGAATACTAGTATGAATCAGCCAACATCACTCTATCTTGCTTCTTTATTGGAAGTAGAGTGGCAAAACCCCGAAGAATTCGAATTTCCAAATGAATTTGCCAAGCATTGGCTTGAAGAGCAAGGGTCTTTGTCACGTCGTTTAAAACAGCACTGCCAAGCGTTAACGGTAGAATTGCTACAAAATCAGATCGTCACTGCAGCGACATTAAAACAGGACGAAAGCCAGTTATTGTCCGAACAAGATTGCTTACTGAGAGAGGTAATTTTGTGCGGTGACAATAATAACTGGGTTATTGGGCGGACATTGATTCCTCGTTCAACCTTAGTTGATCAGCAGTATGATTTGGCTCAACAAGGGGATATCCCATTAGGACTAACTGTGTTTAGCGCAGATAACGTTGAGCGGGACTCTTTGCAAATGGGATGGGTAGCCGTACCAGAAGGACGTTTGTTAGCGCGACGCTCAAGGTTGTGGATGAATCACAAACCGATGCTAGTCGCCGAGTTATTCTTATCTAATTCACCAGTTTACGCTAAGGAGACAGTGTAAATGTCCGCAGAAAAAGCCAAAGCATATTGGCAACTGATGCGCATGGATCGCCCGATCGGTTCACTGTTACTGATGTGGCCAACTATTTGGGCGCTAATTATCTCAGCCCAAGGGATGCCGAGTTGGGATGTATTTATCGTGTTTGTATTGGGTGTATTCCTAATGCGTAGTGCGGGGTGCGTGATTAATGATTTTGCAGATCGCAAAGTCGACGGCCATGTAAAGCGTACTAAGCAACGTCCACTGCCATCAGGGAAAGTGACAGCAAAAGAAGCGATTGGATTATTTTTGGTTTTGGGTATCAGCTCGTTTTTGTTAGTGCTGACCATGAACCCGCTGACGATTCAGCTATCCTTCGCTGGTATTGTGTTGGCGTTCATCTATCCATTTATGAAGCGTTACACTCATATTCCACAGCTATTTTTAGGCTTGGCTTTTAGCTGGGCGATTCCAATGGCTTGGGCTGCACAAACTGGGGAATTACCATTGATTGTTTGGTTTTTGTTCCTCATTAACGCTTTGTGGACCATTGCGTACGACACTCAATATGCGATGGTAGACCGAGATGATGATCTAAAGATTGGCATTAAATCGACGGCAATTCTGTTTGGTCGTCATGACAAGCTTATTATTGGTGTGTTGCAACTGATTACACTCGCGATGCTGGTTTGGTTAGGGCAGTTCTACCAATTGGGACAAAGTTACTACTGGACCCTTTTGATTGCAGCGTCGTTGTTTGTTTATCAGCAGCACTTAATTCGTCACCGTGAGCGTGAGTTGTGCTTTAAGGCTTTCCTTAACAACAATTATGTTGGCATGGTGATAGCGATAGGGTTACTGGTCGCATTTTGGTAAGCGAAGAAATAGAAAAAGGCATCCGATTGGATGCCTTTTTTCTTATTGGACGAAGGTAAAACGGTTACGACCGAAGTTGGTGAATACTCTCTTCTATCGTCAGTTTCACTTCTGGATAAAGCAGAGTGAACAGTAGCCGTGCAAATTGCTGCGTTTTCTTCGTGTCACAGTTACCATCGTTATCGAGGTATTTTTGCTGTTTGAGCGTATTGAACATCGCGGTAAACACACCTTTATCGAAGAATTCTGGCGCATTAATACCGTGCAAACGCCCTAGGCGTTGAGCAATATCTTGGCTCTTCTGCTCTAGGTCCGATTTACCCAGCTCAGGGTAAGCAACAAGCAAGTTCATCGCGATAGAGTAGCGTTGCAGCGTTTCAGTTATCGTACGACCTAGCAGAACCAAAGGCTGGTTGTTCGATTGATTGATCTCTAGCTTATCACCATCAAGACTAATCATTTTCTGATCGGCAAATTCATGCAGTGTTTTAACGACCAATTCATCTAACTCGTCTTCTTGGTAACTTAAGAACAGCTCTTTCTTCAAGAATGGGTAGATTTGCGCGACATTCGCTTGAATCTTGGCTACCGAAAGGTTGCGCTGACGAATGAGCATTTGGGCAATTAATGACGGCAGAGCGAACAAGTGAATGATGTTGTTGCGATAGTAAGTCATCAGGATCGATTGGCTACGGTCCAGCGAAATGATGTCACCCATGCTATCGGTTTCAATCACGAACTTATCAAGCGAAATTGCATGATCGACCAACTCCTCAGAACTTTCGGTAGGGATAGTGGAGGTGCTTGAGTACGGATTATTTTTGAGTAGCTTTAAGTAACACTCGATCTGATTGATCAGCGAGTCACGAGAAAGTGCACGTTGACGAGAAGCAAGCAGTGCGGTTGCACACAAGGTCAACGCGTTTGCCGCCGCCGCATCATTGATGTGCGTCATCATCTTATTAGCGAGGTCGTTCACCACAGGATTCATCCATTGTGGTTTGTTACCACCCATGCTGTCGATGTCTTTCGTCCACTCAGGAGCATGCTCGTTCAAGTATTGGTTGAGCTGAATTGGCTCACCGAAGTTCACATAGCCCAAACCAAAGTTACGCAGTTTACGCAGAGTACGCAGTACAAGCCCTGCGTTTTCTTTCTCTTTGCGTTTGCCACGCAGCTCTTTCGCGTAAGTGCCTACTTCCATTACGTGCTCGTAACCGATGTAGACCGGCACTAGTGTTACTGGGCGGTTTAGACCACGTAGCATTGCTTGGATGGTCATAGCCAGCATACCCGTTTTCGCTTGCAGTAAGCGACCTGTACGTGAACGACCACCCTCACTGAAGTACTCGACTGAATAGCCTTTGGCAAACAGCTCAGCTAGATACTCACGGAAAATGGTTGAGTACAGTTTGTTGCCTTTAAAACTACGACGAATAAAGAACGCCCCACCACGACGGAAAAGCGGACCGGCCGGGAAGAAGTTCAAGTTAATGCCTGCCGCAATGTGCGGAGGCACCATGCCTTCATGGTATAAAACATAAGACAACAGCAGGTAGTCCATGTGACTACGGTGACACGGAACGTACACAATTTCGTGGCCGTCTTGCGCTAAACGACGCACAGTCGAGGCGTTATTGATGTGCAAACCTTGGTATAGTTTTGTCCATAACCAACTCAGGATGCGGTCGCCGTTTTTCACCAGACTGTAGGAGAAGTCGGCGGCGATTTCATCCATGATGTCGTGGGCTTCTTTACGTGCCTTATCAATCGAGATGTTTTTGATCTTGGCTTCGTCAGCAATCGCCAGTTCAATAGCTGGAGATTTTAGTAAACGAGCAAACAACACTTGGCGTTGTGGCAGGTTTGGGCCTGAAGCAGCCAGTTTCTGGCGTGAGAAGTGGATACGCGCCACGCGAGCCAGTTTGTGCGCAATTGCGCTGTCGGTACCGTGGGAGTCTGCCATATAACGCAGAGATACCACGGGACTAAAGCGAACTAAGCAGTCGCGTCCCGCCGCCATTACCGCTTTGGCTTTTTGCGGACCATTCATCGGTTGAAGGTAAGGCTTTTGGTTCTCTTCTTTACCTGGCTTACGACCCCAAAGCACGGTTGCAGGGATCATTTGAACATCCAACTCACTATCCAGCTTGTGCAGTTCCAGTAAGTCAGTGAACAGAGAGACAGAATCGGTTGGGACATCATTATCGTTGTTCATCACAGTTGGACGCGCAGCGATAAAGACGAAACGGTTCAGCGTTTTGCCATTGATTTCCAGCGGGCTGAGCGGGTCGGGTAGACCAAGGCTCATGGCTTGTTTTTGCAGTGTCAGCAAATCCACGTTCGAGCGGAACGGCAGGGCATATACAATCGGTTTAGTTAGGTCGATGTTCAGATCTTCAATCGGGTTCGACGGGATTGCGGTGCCCTTTACCAGTACCGATAAAGGTAGTTTTAGTAATGAACGTGAAAATGATTGTCCAGAAGACATAAAGTTCACAGCCTCAATAGGTATTCAAACAGGCCTAACCTTATTTCAGTTTCCGCTTTGCATGTCTTCTCTATAAAAAGAGATGAGTACGGCAATAGAAATAAGCCTAGGCGATAAAATTTAAGCGCTGCAAGGATACCAGAAACTGGTCAAACCTTTTAATTTTATTGGCTGTAAATTAGTCGAACCCCTAAGTTATTGCTTTGACTTGATTAACTGAAAAGTCGGTGTTTTAAACGAATAAAGAATGAACTTAATCGGTAAGCTGAAAGCTCCCCACAAATAAATTAAAAAACAACCAATTGGGTTTTCATTTGAGCATTTACTGGATATACTCACAGTTAACTGTATAAAAAGACAGGTGAGACATGAAGCCGTTAACGCCACGCCAACAACAAGTCTTCGATTTGATCAAAAGTAAAATCGATGACACCGGAATGCCACCAACTCGTGCAGAGATTGCGCGTGAGCTTGGCTTCCGCTCTGCGAATGCCGCAGAGGAACACCTAAAAGCGCTTGCTCGTAAGCAAGCAATTGAAATTATTCCAGGCGCTTCTCGTGGGATTCGTATCCTGCTTGAAGACGCAGCCAATGATGAGCAGGGTTTGCCTTTGATTGGTCAAGTCGCAGCGGGTGAGCCAATTCTGGCTCAAGAGCACGTAGAGGCGCACTACCAAGTCGATCCTGCGATGTTCAAACCGCAAGCGGATTTCTTACTTCGTGTAAATGGCGAGAGTATGAAAGACATCGGGATTATGGATGGCGATTTGCTCGCGGTGCATAAAACCCAAGACGTGAGAGACGGTCAAGTTGTCGTTGCGCGTGTTGATGATGATGTGACTGTGAAGCGTTTGGAGCGCAAAGGTTCAACCATATTACTGCATGCTGAGAATGAAGAGTTTGCCCCAATCCAAGTGGACTTAACGTCTCAGCACCTTACGATTGAAGGCTTAGCCGTTGGTATTATTCGCAATACCGATTGGATGTAAGTGTGTTTAAGCAGCCCAGTTGATCTGGGCTGTTTTGTCTTTTCTCTTTTTCTACTTCCTCCAAAAGCTTGCTCATCATCTTGACCTTGTTTGTTTTGACCAATTTATAAGCTTGATAATGTAATTGATATTCATTATCATCTTTATTAATGTCTATGTTTTCTCTCTGGCGCAGGAAATGCCCATGTCTCAGTCTAAACATCAAGTTCCTAACCATTTATTAAAGCCACTGTTATTGCGTAGCCGTGAAAGCATGGTCGACAATGGCTTGGTGTACGATCCGATAGCTGCTAAAGCGTGTTTGAGCTGTAAGATGGCGCCGGATTGTTTGAGTGGTGATATTGCGCAGAAGCAACTGCTGCACGTGACGCTGACTCAGCTTTGTGACCAGCAGGTTAGTCACTTCTTACAGCAGTATCCCGATGCTTGGATAATCAATGTTGGAGCGGGGTTGGATACCCGCTTTTATCGTTTGGATAATGGACGCTGCCATTGGATAGAGCTGGATGTGACGGAAAATTTGGTATGGCGTCAGCGTTTGTTCCACAAAAATGAACGTTATGAACATCGCTGTGGCAGTGTGGATGAAATGTCGTGGCTAGAGACGTTAGCCATTCCAGAGCAAGCACCGGTACTCATTTTATGTGAAATGGCACTGCTCGATTGCACAGAGCGTCAAGTCGCGAAATTTATTCAAACCTTAGGTCGACATTTTGTTTCTGCTGAACTGTGTATGGTGCTGGCAGGAGATTTAACGGAAACCAAGTGGGGACAAAAGCTTGGCTCTGATCGTTATGCTCATGGCTTTGAAGCGCCTGCAGCACAGATATTGCAATGGTTACCATGGGCACAGTGGGTGAAAGCTTTCTCGCCATTCGATAGATTCTGTTCTCGTTGGAAAGCTTGGCAGCGTTGGCTTAATAAGATTCCAATGTTGAAGCATCGCCTCACGCCAGTACTCGTTCATATCAAGTGGTAATTGGCTAGTCGTTAAGCGCTCAGGTACACTCGTCGATCTTACTGATGAGGTGCCTGTGACAAATTCAATCTTCTCTCCTTTATCTAACCCAAAAGTTCATCGCCAAGTCTTAGCTTTAGCGATACCTATGGTGCTGTCGAATATTACTGTTCCATTGCTCGGTTTGGTCGATGCTGCGGTGATTGGTCATCTAGACCACGCTTGGTATTTGGGCGGTGTTGCGTTGGGCAGTACCATGATCAGCGTGACATTTTGGCTGCTTGGTTTTTTGCGTATGTCGACTACTGGGTTGGCGGCGCAGTCCTATGGCGGTGAAGACCGAAAGCAACTTGCCTTAGTGTTCATGCAAGGCTCACTTATGGCGCTGCTGTTTGCGTTAGTCTTCCTTATTGCCCATAACCCGATTGCTGATTTGATCTTTGGCTGGAGTGACGCCAGTGCTGAAGTGAAGCACTACGGCATGCAATATTTCTCTATCCGAGTGTGGAGTGCCCCCGCTGCGCTAATGAACTTTGTGTTGTTGGGATGGTTGCTCGGAACGCAAAATTCCAAAGCACCAATGTGGATGGTGATCATCACTAACGTGACGAATATTGTCCTCGATTTGTTGTTTGTGATTGGTTTGGGGTGGAAAGTAGAAGGCGCTGCACTGGCATCGGTGATTGCTGACTACTCAGGCATGGGTTTTGGTCTCATGTGTGTCTGGAAAACCTGGCGAGAGAGGCAATTACCATCACCTCAAAAGTTGCTAACCAGCACTCAACACGGTTTAGGGCGATTCGTGAAATTGAATCGTGATATTTTCTTACGCTCTTTGTGTCTGCAAGCGGCTTTTAGCTTTATGACGTTCCAAGGTGCGAGCTTTGGTGATGAGGTTGTCGCTGCAAATGCGGTTCTGATGAGCTTCCTGATGATTATCTCGTATGGCATGGATGGCTTTGCTTATGCAATGGAGGCCATGGTCGGGAAGGCGATTGGTGCCAAAGATAGGCAACAATTGAGTGCATCGCTTGTCGGCACTTTCTTTTGGAGTTTGGTTATTTGCTTAGGACTGACCGCGCTCTTTGGTTTGGCGGGATCGCAGTTGATCGCCATGATCACTTCAATTGAGGTGGTACAACAGCAAGCAGCGGTGTATCTACCTTGGCTGGTGGTGATGCCACTTGCGTCGATGTGGTGCTTTCTATTGGATGGCATTTTTGTCGGTGCAACCAAAGGCAAAGACATGCGCAATAGTATGTTTGTCGCGACCAGCAGTTTCTTCGTTGTCTTTTACTTATTCGCCGAGTGGGAAAATCACGCGCTGTGGTTTGCAATGACGAGCTTTATGTTGATGCGGGGTATTGGTTTAGGGGTTATCTTTCTCTATCAATGGCACAAGGATACCTTCCTCGCACAATGTTGATATAAAAACAGCAGGTCCAAGCCTGCTGTTTTTCTGTCTGCTATCAAGAAGCATAGATTAGAACAAGCGGTTCAAACCATTCAACGCAGCGACACGATACGCTTCGGCCATTGTTGGATAGTTGAAGGTGGTATTGACGAAATACTCGATGGTATTCGCTGAGCCTTTTTGCTCCATAATGGCTTGACCGATGTGGATAATTTCCGCGGCACGTTCGCCAAAACAGTGAATCCCTAAAATTTCTTTGGTTTCACGATGGAACAATATCTTCAAGCTACCGATGTCTTTTCCTGCGATCTGTGCACGAGCTAGATGCTTGAACGAAGAGCGTCCTACTTCATACGGTACTTTCGCAGCTGTTAGCTCTTGCTCGGTTTTACCCACAGAGCTAATCTCTGGGATGGTGTAGATACCCGTTGGAATATCATCAATCAGGTAGTTTTCTGCCTGACCTTTCGTAATGGCTTGTGCGACAAATCGCCCTTGGTCATAAGCGGCGCTTGCAAGGCTAGGGTAACCGATGACATCGCCTACAGCGTAAATGTGTTCGATATCGGTTTGGTAGTTACGGTTTACTTTTAGTTGTCCGCGAGAGTCCGCTTCCAGACCCACTGCACCCAAATTCAACTTATCGGTGTTACCTGTTCGACCATTCGCATACAACAAGCAGTCTGCCTTCATCTTCTTGCCAGATTGTAGGTGAATAATCACGCCATCTTCTGTGCCTTCGATTTTTTCATAGGTCTCATCATTACGAATTACCACACCGCTGTTCCAGAAGTGGTAAGACAGCGCATCTGACACTTCGTTATCCAAAAACTCCAACAAGCGGTCGCGGGTATTGATAAGGTCGGTTTTCACTCCAAGGCCGCGGAAGATAGAGGCGTACTCACAACCGATAACGCCCGCACCGTAAATGATGATATGGCGAGGGTCGTGTTTCAGGCTCAAAATGGAATCACTGTCGTAGATGCGCTCATGCAAGAAATCTACGTCGTTAGGCTGATACGGGCGAGAACCCGTCGCGATGACAAACTTATCCGCAGAATAGATTTCTTCTGTACCGTCGCTTTGCATCACTGCAATTGAGTAGTTATCGATAAATCGCGCGGTTCCGAACAAAAGTGTGCATGAGTTACGGTCATAAAAGCCCTGACGAAGTCGAGTTTGCTTATCAATGACCGATTTAGCATGACCTAAAATGTCAGAAAATGTTGCATGAACGCTGGTGTTGTTTCGACAAAATAGCGGGTTGCTATTAAATTCGATGATGCGGCTAACGGCATGACGCAGTGCTTTTGATGGAATAGTACCCCAGTGAGTACAACCGCCGCCGACACTGCTTTCTTTCTCGACAATGGCAACATTCAGTCCCGCTTTGGTTAATCCCATTGCAGCCCCTTCTCCGCCAGGGCCACTACCGATTACGATCACGTCATAGTGATTAACATGCGCCATGATGCCTTCCTTGTTATATTTGCTTAACATTGCTTTAGCGCGATTTTAACTCATTTACTCTATTGGTACACGTCATGCCTGTTAGAGAGTGGAAGTGATCACGCAGAATCGACCAAAAGGATGATTTGGTATGTTGTATGTCTATAAATTGCATCGAGAACATTGCAATTAGATGCATGCCAATAGTAACGTTCTCGGCGCTCAGAGCGAGCGAAGCAACATATCTTTCTCCGTAGGAGCAAATTGCGTTATATTGAGGCTCTTGTACCCTACAGAAAAAGAGCAAGTTAAGAATGAAATCGATGGGAATCCGCGCACAGCAAAAAGAGAAGACACGTCGATCATTGATCGATGCGGCATTTAGTCAATTAAGTGCGGATCGCAGCTTTTCCAGCCTTAGCTTGCGAGAAGTCGCCCGAGAGGCAGGGATTGCACCGACTTCTTTTTACCGTCACTTCAAAGATATGGATGAGCTAGGCTTAACCATGGTTGATGAAGGCGGTTTGCTACTACGCCAACTGATGCGTCAGGCGCGTCAACGTATTGTGAAAGAAGGTAGCGTAATTCGTACCTCGGTCGAAACCTTTATGGAATTCATTGAAAGTAGTCCGAACGTTTTTCGTTTGTTGTTGCGTGAGCGCTCCGGCACTTCTGCTGAATTTCGTACCGCTGTTGCTCGAGAAATCCAGCATTTTGCGGCAGAATTAACCGAGTATTTAATGAGCACCGGCGTGACCAGAGAAGAGGCGTATACTCAAGCAGAAGCGTCTGTGACTTTGGTTTTCAGTTCCGGGGCTGAAGCTTTAGATTTAGATCGACGTGAGCGCGATGAACTCGCCGAGCGATTGATCATGCAATTGCGAATGATAGCCAAAGGGGCCTATTGGTATCGCAAAGAACGTGAACGTAACCGATTAAAAGGCGGGATAGAATAATGTCGAATGGAAATAAATCTGAAAAGAAAACGCTGATTTTGGCACTGGTTGCAGGTATGTGTGGTGATGCTTTGTTGTCATGGTTGACCATGAGTGAAGTGTCTTTTTCAATCTTCCCATTGATTGCACTCGTACTGGCTGTACAAGCTCTTTACCAAGAGTACCTAAATAATCCGGTATCAGAAGATATCCCATTAGTTGGCTTGGCGTGTTTCTTCGTAGGTGCGTTTGGTCACTCTGCGTTTATTAAAGCGCAATACCCAGAAGCAGGCTCAAACTTCTTCGCGATCATGGTTTCAATGATCTTACTCGCATGGATTGGTAAGAAGCTAGGTTTTGTCAGCAAGAAGACTTCTGCGGAATAAGCAAACGAATCAAATTAAAAAAAGCGAGCCATTGAGCTCGCTTTTTTTTGTCTGAAGCTGGTGGACTAAGCTTTACGTTCCAATAGCACGCCAGCTTCCATGTGGTGGGTATAAGGGAATTGGTCAAACAGAGCAAAACGCGTCACGTTGTGTGTTTCGCATAGAATGTCCAAGTTCTCTTTTAGAGTCTCAGGGTTACAAGAGATGTACATGATGCGCTCGTAACCTTGCACCATTTTACAAGTATCGACATCCATCCCAGCACGTGGTGGATCGACAAAAATCGTGTTGCAGTTGTAGCTCTTCAGATCCACACCTGCATCTTGTAGACGACGGAATTCACGCTTACCTTCGATCGCTTGAGTAAATTCCTCTGCCGATAGACGTAAGATTTGTACGTTATCAATCTTATTGGCGGCGATGTTGTACTGTGCAGATACCACAGATGGCTTCGCTAGCTCAGTTGCCAGTACGCGGTCGAAATTCTGTGCCAACGCCAGCGAGAAGTTACCGTTACCACAGTAAAGCTCTAGTAGGTCGCCAGTGCTTTCTTGGGTACAGTCGACCGCCCATTCCAGCATCTTCTCTGCGACTTTGCCGTTCGGCTGAGTGAAGCTGTTCTCTACTTGTTGGTAGATGTAGCTTTGACCATTTACATCGAGCTTCTCGATAACGTAGTCTCGGTCTAGGACAATCTTCATCTTACGAGCGCGACCAATGATGTTTAGGTTAAAGCCTTCATCATTTAAACGCTGTTTAAGGGCTTTCGCGTTTTCAATCCACTCTTCATCAAGTTGGCGATGGTAAAGGAGTGAGACCAGAATCTCACCACTTAGCGTCGATAGGAAATCCACTTGGAACAGTTTACGACGTAGTGAGTCGTTGTCTTTCATCGCTTCAACCAATAGCGGCATCAGGTCGTTGATCAGACGGCTTGCTGCAGGGAATTGGTCAACACGGTACTTCTCACGAGTTTCTTGGTTGAACATGATGTAGTAAAGATCTTCGCCTTCATGCCAAACACGGAACTCAGCACGCATGCGGTAGTGCTGCTCTGGTGATTCAAACACTTCCAGTTCTGGCATGTTGTATGGCGCGAACATATCCGTGAGACGTTCGACTTTTTCAGCCAGTTGTTCTTGGTAGCGTTGTGGGTTTACATCAAGAGTAGCCATGATCTTACCTTTTATGGTGCATTCAATTTAAGAGCGCAGATTTTATTCAATCTCAATAGGATGTCCAGTTTTGTACTGGAATTGATTTAAAGATAGTGCGTACAGGCAGAGTAGAAAGCAAAATCAATCAAAACGTTACAACTTCTAAGGGCAATATTGGCTGGACAAATAATCAATAGCTGAATAATATTTGCCTCAAGTTGGTGCTATCTAGCAATCTAGATGGCTGAAATGGGAATCTGGTGTGAATCCAGAACTGACGCGCAGCGGTAAAAGAGAACGAACGCTCATCAGACACTGCATTAGTTTATGTGGGAAGTCGAGCAAGTAGGCGGTACACCCGTGCTCTTGAGTCCGAATACCTGCCAACAACTGAGCCACAGCACTGGACTGTCATGATGACAGGGCTCGGAAGGAATTACGCGATTTAGGACAATACAATGAGAAAATCCGCACTGGCGATCACTTTGGCATCGCTGCTTTCACCTGTCTCTTATCTACAGGCCCAAGAAACCTCCACTGACGAAACCATCGTTGTTACGGCAAACCGTTTTGAGCAAGCCGAAAGCCGTACGTTGGCAGATGTCGAAGTAGTTACTCGACAAGACATCGATCGCATTCAAGCGAAAACCCTACCAGATGTATTGCGTCGCCTTACCGGGATTCAAGTTTCACAAAATGGTGGTCGTGGTCAGTTAGCGTCTTTATTTGTTCGTGGAACCAGTTCCGACCAAGTTTTAGTACTGGTTGATGGCGTACGTTTTGCACGAGCAGCGAAGGGCGCTGTGGACTTTAACCAAATCCCACTTACTTACGTTCAACGTATTGAGTACGTGCGTGGTGCGCGTGCGTCACTTTATGGCTCGGAAGCGATTGGTGGCGTGATCAATATCATCACCATTGCGCGTGCTGACGAAGAAGGAACGAAGTTAAGTGCGGGTTTAGGCAGCTTAGATTACCAGGAATTGAGTGTGGCATCTGGTATTAAAGTCACAGAGAGCGGCCAGCTAAATATCGCGCTTGGTAGTGAAAGTGATGATGGTTATAACGTTCGTCCTGTACCGGGAGTTAATGACGGTGATCGCCATGGCTTTGATACAAAGAATGGTCTGCTAGGTTACGTGCATAACTTCAATGACCAGTGGTCTGCATTTGGTAACCTGCGTGCTTACGAAAATGTTTATCAATATGACAGCAGCTACGGCAGTCGCGGTTACTACGAAGCAGAAAAAGACGATCTTTCTGTCACTCTGGGCGGTAAGTATCAGTCTGATAATGTGATGTCAGAACTACAAGTAACAGCACAGAAACAGAAGTCTTGGAACTATGAGCAAGCAAAAGGCAAACACTCAGGTACTGAAGATGAACTTGAGCAGCAAAATGTCCAGTGGACCAACAGTTACTTGCTAAACAACAATACGACGTTTGCTGGTGGTATTGACTGGCGTAATGAGTCTTATAAAGACAAGAGTGCGAATAAAACGTTTGATCGTACCAATGGCGCTCTGTTCGGTATGGCAACCACCAGTATTGATAAAGTAATGCTTGAGGGCAGTGCTCGCCTTGATGATAACGAAGAATACGGTAGTGAGTTCACTTACAGCTTAGCGGCTGGTTACCAGTTTGTGCCAGAGTTTGGGGTTAAAGCTTCTTTTGGTACTGCGTTTAAGGCTCCAAACCTATATCAACAGTATGATCCAACATACGGTGAGAAAGATCTTAAGCCGGAAGAGTCAGATGCTTGGGAGCTAGCATTCAGCGGTGATGTCCAAGGCGTTTTTTGGTCCGTAACGGGTTATGACTATAAAATCACGAATCTTATCGATTACCATCCAACCACATACAAATATTTGAATGTCGATGGTGAAACACATATCCAAGGTGTGGAGCTTGTTGCTGAGTTTGACACAGGGATTGTGCAGCACCAGTTGAGTGCAGATTATAAAGATGCAGAAGACGATAAAGGGCATCAGTTGCAGCGCCGCGCTAAAGAAATGTATAAGTGGAATACTTTAGTGAGCTTCGATAAAGTGGATTGGTCGGTTAGCTATCAGTACGTCGGTAAGCGTCCAGATGTGGATTACAGCACTTGGCCTTCACAAGATATCACGCTTTCTTCTTACTCGTTGGTTGATACGGCGGTGACTTACTATCCGAATGAGTCGACCTCTATTAGCGCTCGTATCGATAATCTACTTGATGAAGAGTATGAGATGGCAAAAGGTTACCCTGCTGCGGAGCGAGCGTACTATCTCAACGTTGGCTACGAATTCTAATCGTGAATGAGCACAAACCGCCTTCGGGCGGTTTTTAATATTTTGTGGTGGAAAATCGAATGAAGAAACCCAAGCGAGTGGTGATCAGTTGGTCCAGTGGTAAAGATTCGACATTAACGCTTGAGCGCCTTAACGAGAATCCAAATTATCAAGTTGTCGGTTTGTACACGACTTACGTAGGGAAAGAAGTCCCTTTCCAAGCAACTCCGCTTGAAGTCGTACAAATGCAAGCAGACTTACTTGCGCTTCCGCTCATTACTATCGAGCTACCTGAAATCTTTCCAAGTAACGACATTTATCAATCGACCATCGTTAATGCATTACAAAGTAGTGGTCTGAACATAGAAGCTGTCGCATTTGGTGATATGTTTTGTAATGGCATTGCCGATTACCGACGCAGCTATATTGAACCTGTTGGCTGGGAATGCGTCTTTCCTCTATTAGGGGAGAGCAGCGAAAAACTAGCGATGGAAATCATAGAGCGTGGTATTCAAACTATGTTAATCACCATCGACGGAAGAGTTCTCCCTCCAGAATGGTGTGGTCGCTGGTATGACAAAGCCCTAATAGAGTCATTACCAAGTCAAATTGATCCCTGTGGGGAAAATGGTGAATTTCACACATTGGTCACGTCTTCGCCATCTTTTCAAGGACATATCGAGTTGACGAAGCGAGATGTAGAATCTGGAGATAGATTCAGCCATCAAAGATACCATGCTAAAGCATTGCCAAAACAAATCTACGCAGTATGATCGCAACGTTTCTGTTCTTTAGGTAAGGCTCGTGCGAGTAGCAAGTAAGAAAAAAGTCCTAGTTTTTGACTCCGGTGTTGGTGGCCTTTCTGTATTCCAACAGATACATCGCCTATTGCCCCAGCTAGACTACTTATACTTATTCGATAATCAGGCTTACCCTTATGGTGAACTCGATCAGGCTGTACTCATTTCACGAGTTAACCAACTGGTCTCTTCATTAGTCGAAGAACACCAAGTCGACATTGTCGTCATTGCTTGCAACACGGCGAGCACCATAGTGCTTCCTTCCTTACGCGAAAATTTATTGATTCCCGTTGTTGGTGTTGTCCCTGCGATTAAACCCGCATCGCTTTTAGCATCAAAAGGGGTAGGGCTGATCGCCACTCCGGCGACAGTAACACGCCAATATACTCACGAGTTAATACGGGACTTTGCGCAAGGCAAACCAGTTGAGCTGGTGGGATCAACTCGCTTGGTAGATATGGCCGAAGAGAAGTTGCGAGGCAACAGCGTTTCTCTCGACGAACTGACAAATATCCTGCTTCCCCTTCGCGATAAAGTCGATGTTGCGGTGCTCGGTTGTACTCACTTCCCTTTAATCAAAGAGGAGATTCATCAAGCTTTGGGTGGGGACGTTACTTTAATTGATTCAGGCGCAGCGATTGCACGTCGAGTAAAAGCATTGCTATTAAGTGATGAAATTGAGGATACAGAAGAGGGAAGTAAGTCGATTTATGCCAGTGCAACTCCTTGGCAGGAAGATGCACTGAACATTTGTTTAAAGAAGCTAGGTTTTAATCCTGTTCAGGTTTACCACCATCCGGATGTTTAGGATCGTTCGCAATTCTCACTTTTAGCGTTCTCTCCATATATTCCTTTTCATTAAGTTTAGCGATAGCTGGCTTGGCATCTGCCGCAGCCATCACTACAAAACCAAACCCTCTTCTTTTTCCAGTACGCTTATCTTTCATTAAGCGTACCGCATAGACCTGTCCATATTCAGCAAACAAATCGCGAACATGACTCTCATTGGCCTTATAAGGAAGGTTGCCGACATACAGCGTTTTAGTTGAAGGATCAGGATCCGAAGATTGAAGAACAGGTGTTTTGCTAGAAAATGAAAAAAGAAAAGCAGTAGCGATAACACCAATGAGGAAGCTCAAGGCTGGTGGGATGATGAATTGAGAGAAGATGATTCCCCCAACGATGGCCAGCCCAACACATAAAATCAGATTTTTTTTAGACGTCATTTTAATTACTACACATAGTGATAAAGAGATCGATTGCCCATTAACAGAATAGACACATGAATCTTACGTATATGGTTGGTGTTTTTCCAACCAATTGCTGTGATATGTCTCAAATGTGACGAAGAAATATGCAAATATCGCACTTTTGGCTAATTTGTGACCGGTTGGTTTTTTATTTGCAAAAAACACTTGTACTAATTTCTCAACTCCCTATACTGCGCATCCACCGACACGGAGTGAGACGAAAGTCACACAGCGAGTCGGGAAGAGAGAAAAAAGAATTTGAAAAAATGCTTGACTCTCTCACGGTGTGAAGTAAGATACGCACCCCTAACGACGAGCAACTAAGTTGCTGAAAATGTTAGAAAAGCTCTTTAAAAATAAGAACCTATCAATCTGTGTGGGCACTCGTTGATGATAATCCAATTCGATACTTCGGTATCAAATTAGGTTTCAATGAAACGAAGTGACCATTGAATCGAAAGATTCAGCACAGTCAATTCAAACATTACT
>NZ_JAWOTW010000022.1:0-66546 GCF_033339075.1 Vibrio sp. 970 | reverse complement strand
GGAGCGACACACGAGGTTCGAACTCGTGACCTCAACCTTGGCAAGGTTGCGCTCTACCAACTGAGCTAGTGTCGCATCAACAACGTTTCCGCTGTTTAGGGCTGCGAATTATAAGAGCATTTTTTTGTGATGCAAGTCCTTCCTTCAAAAAAACTTTATTTTTTTACTGAACGACGAAAAAGCAATCAAAAGCGATATAAATTACAACAATTTGGATCGCAACCTTAACAGTTAAATCTTGAAAATAGTACCTCGATAGTACTTAAGTTCTGCGATGGACTCACGAATGTCGTCCAAGGCCAAATGTGTTCCCTGTTTTGTGAACCCATTTAGCACCTCAGGTTGCCAGCGACGTGCTAGTTCTTTAAGAGTACTAACGTCAACATATCGGTAATGGAAGAACTCTTCCAACTCAGGCATATGCTTGTATAAAAAGCGACGATCCTGCCCAATGCTGTTACCACATATTGGCGACGCCCCTTTTGGCACCCATTTTTCTAAAAATTCAATGGTTTGTGCGACTGCGTCTTGTTCTGAAATTTGACTGTTTCGAACGCGCTCCACCAAACCGCTTGCCGTATGCGTATTAGTACACCAGTCGTCCATTTTCGCCAGTTCTTCTTCCGGCTGATGAATCGCTAACACTGGACCTTCAGCCAAAATATTTAGTTCGCTATCCGTGACAATAGAAGCAATTTCGATGATTTTGTGCGTTTCAGGATCAAGCCCTGTCATCTCTAAATCAACCCAAATTAGGTTTTGATCGCTAAAGGACATGGTTACGCCGCCTATTTGTTTATCGATAAAAGAGGTACTATACCTCAAAATACGAGAAACACGATACTCATACACGGAGCCAAGAGTACGGCTCAACCATTTGAGTAAATTCACATAAAGTACAGAATTGTGGCAAAGAAGAAAAAGTTAACCAAAGGTCAGGTGCGACGCGTACGTAGCAACCAACAAAAGCGTTTGAAGAAGCAAGAAGATTCCATCCAGTGGGATGAAAACATGCTAGGCGCCAGCAAGCAAGGTCTCGTGATCACTCGTTTTGGTCAGCACGCGGACATTGAAGACCTTGAAACAGGCGAAATTCAACGCTGTAACCTCCGCCGTGGTATTGAGTCTCTAGTATCTGGCGATCGTGTTTTATGGCGCGAAGGATTGGAGTCTATGGCGGGCATCTCTGGTGTTGTTGAAGCGGTAGAACCTCGCTCTTCAGTGCTCACTCGTCCAGATTATTACGATGGCCTAAAACCCGTTGCAGCCAATATTGATCAAATGGTCATTGTCTCTTCGGTATTACCAGAGCTATCGCTAAATATTATTGACCGCTATCTCGTTGCATCAGAAACACTGAATATTGCGCCATTGTTGGTCTTAAATAAGGTCGACCTTCTAGAAGCCGATGACCGTGCAATGTATGAAGAATGGCTCAAAGAATATGAACGTATTGGCTATAAAGTGCTTCTGGTCAGCAAGAAGTCTGGAGAAGGCATTGCTGAACTAGAAACCCTGCTGCGTGATCGAATTAATATCTTTGTTGGTCAATCAGGCGTAGGGAAATCCAGCTTAGTCAACGCGTTAATGCCGGAACTAGAGAGCGAAGTGGAAGAAGGCGAAGTCTCTGAGAACTCTGGCTTGGGCCAACACACCACGACGGCTGCACGTTTATACCACATTCCAACGGGTGGCGATTTGATCGACTCACCTGGAGTACGTGAATTTGGTCTTTGGCATTTGGAAGCAGAAGAAGTAACAAAAGCATTCGTTGAATTTCGACCATATTTAGGCGGTTGCAAGTTCCGAGATTGTAAACACAATGATGACCCAGGCTGCCTTCTACGTGAAGCTGTCGAGAACGGGGAAATTAACGAAACTCGCTTTGAAAATTATCATCGTATTTTGGAAAGCATGGTTGAAAACAAAGCAAATCGTCAGTATTCACGTAATAAAAAAGCCGATCTGTAATTGAGTTAAGGCTGTAACTGTGTAAAAAGTCTTCACCTAATACTGACAAGCAAATTAAATTTCAGTAACATCACGCGCCCTAAAGCGCGAATCTAACAGAAGTATCGGAATTAAAGATGGACAAGTTTAAAGTTGGACTGCAGTACTGGATCCCACAACACGGCCTCACTCGCCTAATGGGTAAACTGGCTTCAGCAAAAGCTGGCGGTCTAACAACAGCAGTTATTCGTTGGTTTATCAAACAATACAATGTGAATATGGATGAGGCAAAGCACTCAGATCCTAAACATTTTAAAACGTTCAACGAGTTTTTCGTTCGTGAGCTAAAAGAAGGCGCACGCCCAATTTCTGAAGGCGAAAACGTCATCATTCATCCAGCCGACGCTTGTGTTAGCCAGTTTGGCCCTATTGAAGATGGTCAACTTATCCAAGCAAAAGGTCATCACTTCTCAGCACAAGAATTGCTGGGCGGTGACGCGAATTTAGCTGACGAATTTAAAGATGGTTCTTTTGCGACATTGTACCTATCTCCGCGCGATTACCACCGTGTACACATGCCATGTGACGGCACTCTGCGCCAAATGATTTACGTACCAGGTGACCTGTTCTCAGTAAACCCTCTGACAGCAGAAAACGTACCAAACCTATTTGCACGTAACGAGCGTGTGGTGTGTATCTTCGATACTGGGTTTGGTCCAATGGCACAGGTGCTTGTTGGTGCGACAATTGTTGGTAGCATTGAGCAAGTATGGGCTGGCACGATCACTCCGCCTCGTGGAAACACTGTCTACAAATGGGATTACCCAGCAGAGGGTGACAAGGCCGTGATCTTGAAAAAAGGCGAAGAGATGGGCCGCTTCAAACTGGGTTCTACTGTTATTAACCTGTTTGCCAAAGACGCGATTGAGTTTGACGCAAGCATGGAAAACGGTAAGCCAACCGTTATGGGCACACCTTACGCCTTAAAAAATTGAGTAAAACACCGTTAAGAGCCCTTTATTCAGGGCTCTTTTTATTGATAAAAAGCAAAACTCCGTTCGAAATTTAGCCTCTATTTCTCAAACTCATACCTGCCTCTAAGACCCTCATTCCACAATCAATTATCCTGCGCTTAGAATTAATATTTAGAGGGGCAGCCAATGCCAAAGATGAGTGTAAACACGTTGGCGAAATTGCTGGTGTGCTTTTTAATTCCGCTCGGTGTTTTGATGATGCCGATCGATGCTATTCCTATTGACGATCTCACTTTAATTCAGCATCGCCTGTTAGCTATTTTTCTTCTTGCTGCCCTACTTTGGGTTCTCGAGCCGGTTCCCGTTTTTGCTACGTCCATTCTTATTATCGCTCTTGAACTGATCATGATATCGGATAAAGGTTTGCATCTATTTCGCAATCCACCAGCGGGGCATGATTTAGGAGAGTTAATTGCTTACACCGATATTTTCTCGGCCTTCTCTTCACCGATCATTATTCTTTTTATGGGTGGTTTTGCTCTTGCGATTGCGGCTTCCAAATACGAGCTCGACAACAACCTCGCCCGAGTACTATTAAAACCATTCGGCACCCAACCTAAGTTCATCATGCTGGGCTTGATGTTAATTACCGCCGTTTTTTCAATGTTTATGTCCAATACTGCCACGACCGTGATGATGCTAGCCCTGCTTGGCCCCATCGTCGCTTCAGCACCTAAAGGGGATTTAGGCATTAAAGCACTGGTGTTGTGTATTCCAATTGCCGCGAATACAGGCGGCATTGCGACTCCGATAGGCACGCCACCTAATGCGATAGCGCTTCAATATCTCACTGGAGAAAACGCGATAGACTTCCTATCGTGGATGACAATGGGTCTACCATTTGTGTTGGTACAACTCACTGTAGCTTGGTTCTTGTTGCAAAAGCTGTTTCCGTCTAGCGAACCAGAAATGAAACTAAAGCTAGATGGTACATTCAAAAGGAGCTGGCGTGCGATCGTCGTCTACATCACTTTTGCACTAACCATTTTGCTTTGGATGACAACGAAAGTGCATGGCATGAATACATATGTTGTCGCGATTATCCCACTAGCAGTGTTCACGTTAACGGGCATTATGGGAAAAGAAGAGCTCAAGCTGATTAACTGGGATGTTTTATGGCTAGTTGCCGGTGGTATAGCAATTGGCATTGCCTTAGACAAAACGGGCTTAGCCGAAGCATTAGCGCACGCCATTGATTACAGCCTGCTATCACCATTTGCCGTTGTTTTAGCCCTATCGGTAGTGTGCTGGTTAATGGCGAACTTTATGTCTAATACCGCAACGGCAAACTTATTGATGCCTATTGCTGCCGCTATTGGTACATCCATGCCAAGCCTTATTGCGGTTGGTGGCCTACAAGGTTTACTGGTTGTCGTCGCCTTCTCCGCATCACTTGGCATGATCTTACCGGTTTCCACACCACCAAACTCTTTGGCTTATTCAACAGGCCTCATCGAGAGCAAAGACATGGCGAAAGTAGGCCTGATTCTCGGTTTGATTGGTCTACTTATCGTGTATGGCGCAGTTTTGGTACTGTTTTAATCGAAGAGCTCCATGAAAAAGCGTGTTGTCATGGAGCTGCTCTCCAGCTACTGCCCTTACAGAGCGGCTTTTACATCCCATAAATTTCGTGCATATTAAGACTCCTCTACTCTACAAGGACGTCGACACATCATGGGTTACGAATGGCTTGCTTTATGCGCCGCTTTTCTGTGGGCAGTTTCTAGCCTTATTTCTGTCATTCCTGCACAACACCTAGGCGCATTTTCTTACAGCCGCTGGCGTATGGGCTGCACAGCCGTGATCTTATCAACAATGGCCTGGATAACTGGCGGCTGGTTAACGGTTTCTTGGGAACATGTAACGCCAATGATGGCCTCAGGACTGATTGGTATTTTTATTGGCGATACCGCTCTATTCGCGTGTTTGAATCGTATGGGGCCAAGACAAGCCGGGTTACTCTTCTCTTGCCACGCCGTGTTCTCTGCCATCTTGGGCTACTTCTTATTTAGCGAAGTCATGACCACAATAGAACTACTGGGCGCATCATTGGTATTTAGCGGCGTGGTGATGGCGATATTCTTTGGCCGAAGAGGTCAAGTGAATAACGTCTTGGAAGACATTAAAGGTGACATCTGGGTGGGTATTGGACTTGGCTTAACCGCAGCAATGTGCCAAGCATTGGGCGGCATCATCGCCAAGCCAGTAATGCAAACCAGTATTGACCCAGTTGCGGCTTCTGCTATTCGAATGATCAGTGCCTTTTTCGCCCACAGCATGTTGTTAATTCTAGGAGTCAAAGTCGCTCGCTCGACGCAACACATTACTTGGCGCATATTTGGTATTACTGCGCTTAATGGTTTCTTGGCGATGGCCGTCGGCATGACGCTAATCTTATACGCACTGCAAGAAGGAAATGTAGGTATGGTTGCACTTCTATCTTCAACCACGCCAATTATGTTGCTACCACTGCTCTGGATTTACACTAAACGCCGACCAAACCGATTTGCATGGTTGGGCGCAGCCCTAGCTGTGATTGGTGCGGGCATTTTGGTTCAGTAACCTTACAGACCAGCCCTTATTGCCAGATACAAAAAAGCCCGAGTTTAAACTCGGGCTTTTGTCATTCGGAGCCGTTAGTTAACTATTTAACTAGTACTTCACCCGTCATTTCTGCTGGGATTTCTAGACCAGCTAGAGAAAGCATGGTTGGTGCAAGGTCAGACAGTTTACCGCCTTCTTTGAATTCAACCGCTTTGTCACCTACATAGATTAGAGGTACTGGTAGGTTAGTATGAGCAGTGTGGATGCCGCCAGTTTCAGGGTCGATCATCATTTCTGCGTTACCGTGGTCCGCAGTGATCAATAGTTGACCGCCAACTTCTTTGATTGCTTCAACCACTTTACCCACGCTTTCATCTAGAGCTTCGATTGCTTTCTCAGCCGCTTCATAAACGCCAGTGTGACCAACCATATCTGCGTTCGGGTAGTTACAGATGATGGTATCGAACTTACCTGATTTGATAGCCGCAACCATCTTCTCTGTTAGTTCTGGAGAGCTCATTTCAGGCTGCATGTCGTACGTTGCAACTTTTGGAGAAGCAACCAACTGACGCTCTTCGCCTTCGAATTCGTTCTCAACACCACCGTTGAAGAAGAAAGTCACGTGTGCGTATTTCTCTGTTTCAGAGATACGTAGCTGAGTTTGACCTTGTTTAGATAGCCACTCACCGTAAGTGTTTTCTAGAGACGCAGGTGGGAATGCGATAGCTAGAGGGATATCAGCCGCGTATTGAGTCAGCATCACAAAGTTGATTGCTGGGAATACTGCACGCTCAAAGCCGTCAAATGCAGGAACGAATGCACGAGTGATTTGACGTGCACGGTCAGCACGGTAGTTCATGAAGATAACCGCATCGCCATCTTGCATGATTGCGTCTTCTTGACCTTCCGCTTTGATAGCTGTTGCTTTAACGAATTCGTCGTTTTCTTCACGAGCGTAAGCCGCTTCTAGACCTGCAACTGCCGTTTCTGCTGTGAACTCAGCTTTAGCTTGAGTTAGAAGATCGTAAGCAACTTGGACGCGATCCCAGTTGTTGTCACGGTCCATTGCGTAGTAACGACCTACTAGAGAAGCAACGCGGCCTTTACCTAGTTTCGCAAATAGGCCTTGGAAACGTTGTAGTGAGTTTTCAGCACTACGTGGTGGTGTGTCACGGCCGTCTAGGAAGCAGTGTAGGTAGATTTTCTCTGCGCCACGCGCCGCTGCCATTTCAACTGCAGCGTAAATGTGGTCTTCGTGAGAGTGAACACCGCCTGGAGACATCAGGCCCATGATGTGTACTGCTTTTTCAGCTTTCACAGCAGAGTCGATTGCTTCAACTAGCGCAGGCGTTTGTTCGAACTCACCATCAGCAATTGATTTAGTGATACGAGTCAGGTCTTGGTATACAACGCGGCCTGCACCAATGTTAGTGTGACCAACTTCAGAGTTACCCATTTGACCATCAGGAAGGCCAACATCCATGCCTGAAGCAGAGATTAATGTGTGTGGGTTATTCGCAATCAGAGCATCCATTACTGGTGTTTTCGCATTCGCAATTGCGTTACTTGCTGTGTCTTCACGGTAACCGTAACCGTCAAGGATAACTAGAGCCAGTGGCTTCTTAGCTGACATAGTGATGACCTCATCAAATTTAAGTAACTTTTGGCGTAGGGCCTCGCTGCCCTATCTAACCTTGAAACAAAACTAGCGTAATTTTACTACACTTTTTAACCAAAACTGTAGGTTAAGATCAAATAATGTTTGCGATTTATTGTTGCTATCTTACAAGTTAAGCGAACAACGAGTCAGTGCCGACAATCGTGTTCCACAAGCATAGTCATTTCTAATACGCTTTGTACACCCCAGTCTAAGTTCGGTTTTCTTACGCTTCTCATTCTTATTTTTGCACTTGAAACAGCGCTAATTTAAAGCAACATCAAACAAGATGGATTAATACCTATTGTTCTCTTTTCTCAGTAAAACAGAAGTCACTTAAACCGATAAGTCCAATAGGCAAAAGCAATCAAGCTACCAGAGCAAAATGTACGGATAGTAAGGGCATAAAGGGTTTATAGAGATCTCAATTATTCGTTAGAAAATTTTAACCCTCTCGCCTAAGAGCCGTAACCTCGCTATACTCCTGCTTTATTTTTCCGCCAACAGCGTAAGAGCTCAAGACATGCAAGAGTACATTGAATTTTTCCAACAGAACATGATTCTATCTTTGGTTTGGGTAGGTCTTCTTGTCGCCTTTATCATGAACATCGTGAAATCAGCGACAGCCGCATACAAAGAAATCAACGTAAACCAACTGACTCATCTTATGAACCGTGAAAACGGCGTTGTAGTGGATATCCGTACCAAAGACGAGTTCAAAAAAGGTCATATCACCGACTCACTTCACATTTTACCGTCAGACATCAAAGCGGGTAACTTGGGTAGCCTTGAAAACCACAAATCAGACCCAATCATTGTTGTATGTAAGACAGGACAGACCGCTCAAGAAAGCGCAAACCTACTAGTAAAAGCTGGCTTCGAAAACGTGAGCCTACTAAAAAATGGTTTGATTGCGTGGAACGAAGCGAACCTGCCGTTAGTTCGCGGTAAGAAGTAGGAACGTGGCAAGAACGAAAGTTCGCGTTTAAACGCGCTTTTACCAAGCCTCGCGGACAAAAAACTGAGCAAATTGAAAGCAGTTGGAGCACTAAGTTGTGACGCTTTGCACGTAATACACGCTTCATCTAGTCAAGGTAGATTGGCTCAGTTAGTCTCAGGACATACCAGTTTTCTGAGCTTAGACGTTTCTAGGCTCAACAAATATTGATTTAAGGATTAAAAAATGGCTGAAGCAGCACCTCAAGACGCACAACAAAACTTCGCAATTCAACGCATCTTCCTAAAAGACGTTTCTTTTGAAGCGCCGAACTCTCCAGTAATTTTCCAGAAAGAGTGGAACCCAGACGTTAAACTAGACCTAGACACTCAAAGCCGTGAGCTTGGTGAAGGCGTTTACGAAGTTGTTCTACGCCTAACCGTTACTGTGAAGAACGAAGAAGAGACTGCGTTCCTATGTGAAGTTCAACAAGGTGGTATCTTCACTGCTGAACAAATGGAAGCTGGTCAACTTGCACATTGCCTAGGCGCATTCTGCCCGAACATCCTATTCCCATACGCTCGTGAAACTATCTCAAGCCTAGTCGTTAAAGGTACGTTCCCTCAACTGAACCTAGCGCCAGTAAACTTTGACGCGCTATTCATGAACTACCTACAACAGCAAGCTCAACAAGGCGAAGCTGAAGCGTAATTCACGTTTTATAAGTGACGAATAGCCACAGTGCTGACGTCACCGACTCAAATAAAATGCACAGAGCGTCTACCATTCGATGCAATGTGCATTTTTTATTTCTGACAAAAGTTCCTAGTTCCTAATCGCCAGAAGGCGTAAAATTTGACGATTAGGAACTAGATTCTACTAGTAGCAAGACAATTAGGCGGTAGCATGACACAAGCAAATACAAACAATGCTTACGGTAAAGACATCGCAATGACTGTGATTGGCGCAGGCTCATACGGCACCTCTTTGGCAATCTCACTCGCTCGTAACGGCGCGAACGTTGTCCTTTGGGGACACGAGCCAGAGCACATGGCTCGCCTAGAAGCAGACCGAGCTAACCATGCCTTTTTACCAGGTGTTGATTTCCCTGAAAGCTTGATCATTGAATCGGATTTAGAAAAAGCCGTTCAAGCAAGCCGAGATTTGTTGGTTGTGGTTCCAAGCCATGTCTTTGGCATGGTGCTAAACAGCTGTAAACCATTCTTGCGCGAAGACTCTCGCATCTGTTGGGCAACCAAAGGGCTTGAACCTGAAACGGGGCGCCTGCTGAAAGACGTCGCTTATGACATTATCGGTGAAAACTACTCACTAGCAGTATTGTCTGGCCCAACGTTTGCGAAAGAGCTCGCAATGGGTATGCCGACTGCAATCTCTGTTGCGTCTCCAGATTCTGAATTTGTTGCGGATCTACAAGAAAAAATCCACTGTAGCAAAACCTTCCGCGTATATGCCAATAGTGACTTTATTGGTATGCAATTGGGTGGCGCTGTGAAAAACGTTATTGCGATTGGTGCGGGTATGTCTGATGGTATCGGTTTTGGCGCCAATGCCCGTACTGCATTAATTACTCGTGGCTTGGCTGAAATGAGTCGCCTTGGTGCTGCGCTGGGTGCACAGCCAGAAACCTTTATGGGCATGGCGGGTTTAGGCGATCTTGTCCTGACATGTACCGATAACCAATCACGTAACCGACGCTTTGGCTTGGCATTAGGCCAAGGTAAAGACGTTGATACGGCTCAAGAAGAAATTGGTCAAGTGGTTGAAGGTTACCGCAATACAAAAGAAGTATGGCTACTTTCTCAACGTATGGGTGTTGAGATGCCGATAGTTGATCAAATTTATCAAGTATTGTATCAAGGAAAAGATGCGCGCTTAGCAGCGCAAGATTTACTTGCTCGTGACAAAAAAGCCGAAGGAAAGTAGCAATCTACCGCCCTTTGCAGCTCATCTGAGAAAAATTGAAGTTGTCGGGTCACGGAAGAACCACTCTGGATATTGAGAATGAAACACTGCGAAAAACAAAAAGTCTGGAACAAAATTGTCTCAGAAGCCCGTGAAATGTCAGAACAAGAGCCTATGCTGGCGAGCTTCTATCATGCCACCATTATCAAGCATGAAAGTTTGTGTGCCGCTCTGAGTTATATTCTGGCTAACAAATTGAACACCGCTTCCATGCCAGCGATGGCTGTGCGTGAAGTGGTTGAAGAAGCCTTTGCGGCTGATCCAACCATCACTGACGGCGCGGCTTGTGATATTTGTGCCACGGTCAATCGCGACCCTGCTGTTTCAATGTACTCAATGCCCTTGCTGTACCTAAAAGGCTATCACGCCCTGCAAGGCTACCGAGTAGCAAACTGGCTGTGGAAGCAAGGTCGTCACGCTCTTGCGACTTACCTACAAAATCAGATTTCGGTAGCATGTCAGGTCGATATCCACCCTGCAGCGCGCATTGGTAGTGGTATCATGCTCGACCATGCAACAGGCATCGTGATTGGTGAAACTGCCGTGGTCGAAAACGACGTGTCTATACTGCAAGATGTCACCCTTGGTGGTACTGGTAAAGAATGCGGTGATCGTCACCCGAAAATTCGCGAAGGCGTAATGATCGGCGCTGGTGCAAAGATTCTTGGCAATATCGAAGTCGGTGAAGGCGCGAAAATCGGATCTTGCTCTGTGGTATTGCAAGCCGTGCCTCCTCACACAACGGTGGCTGGCGTGCCTGCAAAAATCGTCGGACGTCCAAAAACAGACAAACCCTCTCTCGATATGGATCAAGGCTTTAACGGCAAGTCGCAAAGCTTTATCCATGGAGATGGTATTTAATCGTCAACAAACCTTTTTGACAACAACGTGGTAGGTAACTCTCAAGTGCGAAAACAAAATCACCCTGTTCTACGCTCGGCTATTTTATTAACTTGTGCTTTATCTGCCACTTATCCCATTACCTCCTCTGCTGTGAGTCAGCAAGAGCTCAAAGGCGTATCCAGTGAGATAAGCCGTCAGCGCAAATCGCTCTCTTCCCAAGAAAAGCAGCTCAATGAGTTACAGAAGTCACTAAAAGATCAAGAGCTTGGAATTTCTAAGCTTGAGCGTGAAATACGACAAACCAAGTCTAACCTCGCACAAGCAGACAAAAACATAGAAAACCTGGAAGAGAAAATTGCCTTGCAAGAAGCACAGCGTCAAGAGCAAGAAGAAGAACTCAAACAGCTACTGCAAACGTATTACGTAACCGAGCGAGCGAAAGCCAATGGTCACTTGTTAAATCAAGGTGTGGAAGAAGACCGCATGAGCCAATACTTCCAGCATTTAGCTAAAGCACGTGCTGAAGTGATTGATGCGATCACCAAAATAACCCAAGAATTAGCGCACAACAAAAACCAACTCGAGCTAGAAAAAGAGCAAATCGAGACTCTGCTCAAGCAGCAATCCGAAAAACGTACAGCGCTAGCGAGTACACAATCCAAGCGTAAGCAAACCCTGAATAAAATTCAGAGCAGTATCAAGAATGACAAACGCTACTTAGCCGAGCTGCAACGCAACGAAACCCGTTTAAAAGCAGAGATCGCCAAAGCAGCGAAGCGTAATGCGGTGCCAATGGACGGACTCGGCAAACAGCGCGGTAAGTTGCCTTGGCCACTCAAAGGCAGTGTGTTACACAACTTTGGTACGCGACAAACCGGGCAGGTAAACTGGAAGGGCATGGTGCTGTCTGCCAACTATGGTCAACAAGTGAAAGCCGTTTATCCCGGAACTGTCGTATTTGCGGAGTATCTGCGCGGATACGGTTTAGTGGTACTGCTCGACCACGGCAAAGGTGACATGACCCTCTATGGTTACAACCAAGCCTTAACTAAAAAAGAAGGCGACCGAGTCACCGCCGGCGAAGTGATTGCTCTCGCGGGTGATACGGGCGGTCAAGACAGGCCATCGCTGTACTTCGAAATTCGTCGTAATAGTGAAGCGCAGAATCCGAAATCTTGGTTAAAGCGCTGATTATCTGACTTATTGACTTGTCATAAAAAAGGAGCCACTCGGCTCCTTTGTTGTATTCATGTTTTGGAAAATGCTATGCGTAGTAGGTTTCTACCGCATCAATAAAAGCATTCACATCATCTTTGCTTAACGCGTTGATTCCTGCCGCCGCCTCTCGCCCCCCACCTGTCGGGAACTGACCACACACGGCAACGGCACCTTGTTTATTGTTTAATGGGGCACGGAGTGAAACCGTATAAGTCCCATCTGAATTTTCAGTAAGTACCGCATGCGCAGAGTCAGGGGTTTGGTTTGCTAGCCAGTTGCCATAAACACCACTGATTCGGCGTGATGCCGCCGTGTTTGGTAACTCAAACAACTTCAGCTTACCGCTCTCATGCATGGCAGGCACTGCGAGAGCCGCCTCCATGTCTTGTTGGTAAGCCGATTGCAATTGGTAGTATGGCGAGGCCGTATCTTCAATAGCTTCAAATGGTGACGTGTACTTCAGCAAAGCTCGGTACAGCTCCGCAGGGTGAAAGTGTAAATCTTCGACCTTCGTTCCGTAGCCGTTGTAGTTAATTAAAGTACCCAGCTCTTTTAGCTGCTCTTTCTGTTGCTGCGACAAGCCCGCGTTATTCGCTAGCTCATCGGCTTTAGCAATCATGTTATCGCCATAAGCCGCCGTAATCGCCCAGTCATGAAAACGCCCATCAAGCAACTTATCGACAATCAACGCCGTGCACATGTTGGCATCGAGATCGATGTGCACATCCAAATTACCATGCTGAGGAATGTCGCCCGCTTTGTGATGATCGGCGTAAAAGACGTGCGCGCCTTGAGCCAAAGCTTGCTCTAGACCTGCCATGTTCTTTTCCATCGAAATGTCTAACACAGTCAGCTCATCACCCGCTTGCACGTCTACTTTTTCCACCAGCTTGATGTCGCGCTTTACACCGGTTATTAACTGGGCATCGACAGGATCAGCCAAACGCAATTGTAGAAGAGCAATGATGCCATCAGCATCACCATTAAAAATGTCGTAATTCATGGGGCGATAGTTCCTTTATCGAGAATCTTATCCCTGCAAGGGTTTTTAGCGTATGGGACTATTGTGCGTGGCATATTTGACAAGTCAACTCGAGCCACGACTCGAAAATGAGAGTGACTCTCGAAATATTAAGCAGTTTGACGTTTAACTGTGTAGATTGCTAACCGCATCTTCTAATAACAGTAGCTGCTCTAAGCCCTGCTCAGTTGCTAATGGCTTAACGACATTAAGCATCTGCAACATCCCTTGCTTCACCATTTGCTCGGTAATGTTGGTTTTTGAAGCCATCGCGGATTGATACGCCAACCAACTACACGCAATCAAGTGCAATGTACATACCAATGACTTCAACTGTTGTTGATCGACTTTCAACAACTTCATCGTTACGAACTCTTGCATAATAGCAATGAGGTTCGCTTGCAGCTTCTCTTGCACATCGATGTACTGTTCGTGTAGCTGTTCATCTCGTGACAGGATTTCTGGTAAGTTTGCGTAGAAAAAGCGGTATTTCCACATCAAGGTAAAAATAGAGTCTAGGTAGCTCTTCAGCATAGTAAGGCTCTCTTGCGAACCTTGAATAGGGGTAAATCTTTCTAAAAGTTCTGCTGAATAAAGCGCAAAGATCTCACGAACGATTTCTTGCTTATTGCGGAAGTGGTAATACAGATTACCAGGGCTAATTTCGATGTGATCGGCAATGTGATTGGTGGTGATGTTGCGCTCACCATGTTGGTTGAACAACTCCAGTGCCGCGTAGACGATTTTGTCGCGCGTTTTCATTGTTATCGTGTTCCCTCTTCATTAACGAATCGAGTATAGCGACTTCACCAACCTAGGTCGATAGAGGCTCCAAATACGGTAACATAACAGACCAGTTAAGATGCCAGTTGAGTTGGCGACAAGGTCTAACCAAGAAGTTTGTCGCCCTACATACCCTTGCAACCACTCAATAACGGCGCTGAATAGCAAAATACCAATCGCCACCGCCCAACGTTGACGCCAACGCCACACACAAAAACAACCTAAAAACGCAAAGCCGCTATACGCCATAGCGTGCTGCATTTTGTCGAGATACGCGATATTGCCCCAGTCTTGCAGTTCACCTGAACTCAGAGATAAAAAAGCGATCAATATGGCGTAGCTAAAGATGACGGAACGTGCAACCGTCAGGTTCATTGGACGTCCTTATGCAATTGGAAATGGAAAGGCCGTCACTTGATCAATGTGGTCACAGCCTAGCGCCAGCATGATCAAACGATCAATACCCAGCGCGACCCCTGCACAGTCTGGCAACCCTGCTTCCAGTGCAGAAATCAGATGATAATCGATCGGCTGCGGTTTTAAACCCATTTCGATACGCTTTGCGTTATCTTGTTCAAAGCGCGCTAATTGCTCTTTCGGGTTGTCCAGTTCATGGAATCCGTTCGCCAGCTCTATCCCCTTAAAGTACACTTCAAAACGATCCGCGACGCGATGATCTTGAGGATTGATTTTTGCGAGCGCCGCCTGTGACGCAGGGAAGTCGTACACAAAAGCCGGCACATCCTGACCAATTGTATTTTCTACTCCCACGCTAAATAACAGTTGCAGCAACGTATCGCGATCTTCTTCTGGCTTAGCAATGTCACTCAAGCCCAGCTTGCTTGCCGCCGCTTTCAGCTCAGTCATCGAGCCTTCTAGTGGACACACACCCAACACATCAATGAAGGCTTGTTGATACGTCATGCGCTGCGCTGCGCCACACTTCAATACCAGCTGCAACAGGTCATCCATTTCATCCATCAATTTATGGTGGTCAAAGCCAACGCGATACCACTCCAACATCGTAAACTCGGGGTTGTGGTATCGACCATTTTCTTCGTTACGAAACGCTTTATTGATTTGATAAATACAACCACTGCCCGCTGCCAAAAGGCGCTTCATATGGAATTCTGGACTGGTCATAAAGAACAGCTTACTGCCATCAGCGTAACCAGGGCCAACAAACTCGGTTTGGAAAGTATGCAAATGAATGTCAGTCACGGTCGCGTGGCTCATCGCTGGCGTGTCCACTTCCATCACCTGTCGCTCGGCAAAGAATTGACGAATGGCGGCGATTAACGTCGCACGTTGACGAAGTTGCTCAATGGAAGCGGTAGGTTGCCAGTTGGTTTGCATAATAAGTATCTCAAAACTCTAATTTAGCGCGTAAAAACCCCATTCTACATGCTTTTCACGGTTCGACGAGAGGGGAATTTCCCTTCTCTATTTTCCCGCCACATTGTTTAAATTTGAAGCAAGCATTACTCGTGCTGCAGAACAAAAAACACTCAGTTAAAATCCTATTATCCATGCGGTTAATGTCACGCAACACGGGTTTAACATCCCTAATGTTAATGCTTGAGGACCAAAACCTCGATGCCGTGATAGCAGTCACATAACCTATAAATTCTATGCCCTTAAGTGCATTACCGAAGCAAAAACCCAATTACATCAATTTTTCTGCCATGTGGCTCATCTACACTAACCCTACTACTTTTGGGGAGTTCTTTTTAAAGAGCGCCTCGTAATGACAATAACAAGCGGATTTCCGCAATCACACACTGGAGGATAACTGTGCAAATTATCACCACAGATATCGCAGTCATCGGCGCAGGCGGCGCTGGTCTTCGTACTGCTATTGCAGCGGCTGAAGCAAACCCAGACTTAGAAGTCGCTCTGATTTCTAAAGTTTATCCAATGCGCTCCCACACGGTCGCTGCAGAGGGTGGCTCAGCAGCAGTTATCAAGGATGAAGATAGCTTAGACAACCACTTCAACGACACTGTTGGCGGTGGTGACTGGCTATGTGAACAGGATGTTGTTGAATACTTTGTAGAGAACGCGACTCGCGAAATGATCCAAATGGAGCAATGGGGTTGCCCATGGAGTCGTAAAGAGAACGGTGAAGTCAACGTACGCCGCTTTGGTGGTATGAAGGTTGAACGTACTTGGTTCGCTGCAGACAAAACTGGCTTCCACATGCTTCATACGCTATTCCAGACATCAATGAAGTACAGCAACATCAAACGTTTTGATGAGTACTTTGTGGTGGATCTGCTTGTTGATGAAGGCGAAGTTCAAGGTCTGATTGCTATTCACATGTCTGAAGGCGAGCTTGTTACTATCAAAGCAAAATCTGTTGTTCTAGCAACAGGTGGCGCGGGCCGTGTTTACCACTGTAACACCAACGGCGGTATCGTAACGGGCGATGGTATGGCAATGGCTTACCGTCACGGCGTTCCTCTACGTGATATGGAATTCGTTCAATACCACCCAACAGGTCTTCCTGGTACAGGTATCCTGATGACGGAAGGTTGTCGTGGTGAAGGCGGTATCATCGTTAACAAGAATGGCTACCGTTACCTACAAGATTACGGTATGGGCCCTGAAACTCCAGTTGGCCAACCGAAGAACAAATACATGGAACTGGGTCCTCGTGACAAAGTTTCTCAAGCTTTCTGGCACGAACAACAGAAAGGCAACACCATCAAACACCCACTGGGTGACGTGGTGCACCTAGACCTTCGCCACCTTGGTGAAGAGTACCTACAAGAACGTCTGCCGTTCATCTGTGAGCTAGCAAAAGCTTATGTAAACGTGGACCCTGCAAAAGAGCCAATTCCAATTCGTCCAACCGTTCACTACACCATGGGTGGTATTGAAACGGACGGCAGTTGTGAAACTCGCATTAAAGGCCTATTCGCGGTGGGTGAATGTGCGTCTGTTGGTCTTCACGGTGCAAACCGTCTAGGTTCTAACTCACTGGCTGAGTTCGTGGTATTTGGCCGCGTAGCAGGTGAAAACGCCGTGAAACGTGCGGCAGAATTCAAAGGCTGGAACGACGCGGCAATTGACGCGCAAGTAAAAGCGGTTGAAGAACGCATCGCTAACCTAATGAACCAAGAAGGCGACGAAAACTGGGCAGAAATCCGCACAGAAATGGGCCACACCATGGAAGCGGGTTGTGGTATCTACCGCCAAGAAGATTTGATGCAAGCGACTATCGACAAGATCACTGAGTTGAAAGAACGCTACAAACGCATCAGCATCAAAGACAAAGGTAAAGTGTTCAACACTGACCTTCTGTACGCCATTGAAGTAGGCTACGGCCTAGAAGTCGCAGAAGCGATGGTTCACTCTGCGATTCTACGTAAAGAATCTCGCGGTGCGCACCAACGTCTAGACGACGGTTGTACAGAACGTGATGACGTGAACTTCCTAAAACACTCACTTGCTTTCTACAAGCCAGAGTCAGCACCAAGTATCGATTACAGCAATGTGACCATCACTAAGTCACAACCAAAAGCTCGTCTATACGGTGAAGCAGCAGAAAAAGCCGCGGCTGAAGAGAAGAACGCAGAGGAGCAAGCATAATGTCAGCAAATCGCATTCAAAAAGTAGACATCCTGCGTTACGACCCAGAAAAAGATGCAGAACCATACAAGCAAACATTCGAAGTCCCATTCGATGAAACCATGTCTGTACTTGACGCACTTGGTTACATCAAAGACCACCTAGACAAAGATCTGTCTTACCGTTGGTCTTGCCGTATGGCGATCTGTGGCTCTTGCGGCATCATGGTGAACAACGTACCGAAACTTGCTTGTAAGAGCTTCCTACGTGACTACCCAGACGGTGTGACTATCGAGCCTCTAGCGAACTTCCCAATCGAGAAAGACTTGATTGTTGATATGACGCCATTCATCGAGCGCCTAGAAGCAATCAAACCATACATCATTGGTAACGATCGTAAACCAGAAGACGGTACGAACTTGCAAACGCCAGAACAGATGGCGAAATACAAACAGTTTGCTGGCTGTATCAACTGTGGTCTGTGCTATGCAGCATGTCCTCAGTTTGGTCTTAACCCAGAGTTCATCGGTCCTGCTGCACTAACGCTAGCCCACCGCTACAACCTAGACAGTCGTGACAACGGTAAAGATGAGCGCATGAAGCTTATCAACGGTGAAAACGGTGCTTGGGGTTGTACGTTTGTTGGTTACTGTTCTGAAGTTTGTCCGAAGAACGTTGACCCAGCAGCGGCAGTAAACCAAGGCAAAGTGGAGTCTTCTATGGACTTCGTGATTGCTATGTTGAAACCTGATGGTTCACCAAAGAAAGTGGAGGCATAAGGATGAGCAATCGTAAACCTTACGTTCGTGAAGTAAAACGCACTTGGTGGAAGAACCATCCTTTCTACCGCTTCTACATGCTACGTGAAGCGACGGTGCTTCCGTTAATTCTATTCACTCTGTTCCTAACTTTCGGTTTAGGTTGCTTGGTGAAAGGTCCTGAAGCATGGCAAGGTTGGTTAGCGTTCATGGCGAACCCAATCGTAGTCGCAATCAACATTGTTGCACTACTCGGTAGCCTATTCCACGCTCAAACTTTCTTCAGCATGATGCCACAAGTAATGCCAATTCGTTTGAAAGGCAAACCAGTGGACAAGAAGATCATCGTATTGACTCAGTGGGCCGCGGTTGCGTTCATCTCACTGATCGTTCTCATCGTGGTGTAAGGAGCTGAGCAATGAAACCGAATTATAGTGTAAACACATCACCAAAACGTTCTGATGAGCCAATCTGGTGGGGTCTGTTTGGCGCAGGCGGTACTTGGTTCGCGATGATCACGCCAATCACTGTTCTTGTGCTAGGTATCTTGGTACCACTAGGCGTGATTGACGCAGAAGCGATGAGCTACGAGCGTGTCTCTGCATTCGCAACCAGCATCATCGGTGCGCTATTCATCATTGGCACGCTAGCATTGCCAATGTGGCACGCAATGCACCGTGTACACCACGGCATGCACGACCTTAAATTCCACACTGGTGTGATTGGTAAAATTGCATGCTATGCATTTGCAGGCCTCATCACTGCACTAGCAGTTATCTTTATCTTCATGATTTAAGAGACTGACCAAAAAAGAAAAAGCTGGCTAAATGCCAGCTTTTTTATTGCTTTGGGTTACCTATGATCTTTTTGCTTTTTAAGCTTTTGACCACCCATGATCTTATTGCTGTGTGACCTTCTTTGTTTGGTCCATAAGACCAAGAGCACCAAAGCCAGTAATCACATCTAAGTTCGTTTTCAAGCCCGTTTCGTCACTTCCACCGATGTAGTTTTGTGGCATCTGAACTTGGAAGTTTTGCAAGTTATTGTACAACGAGTTCGCTACGTCTCGATTTAATTCCGCCAAGTAAACTTCACGGTTTGCACCTAACGCCGCATACTTACCTTTTAGGACTTCAGATTCTGCGCGACCTTTCGCTAATATCGCTTTCGCTTCAAACTCTGCGGAAAGTGCGTTTGCTTTTTGAATCGCTAAGTTAGCCTCGGCGATAGCTAGCTCTTTCTCCTTCTCGACTTCAGCAAGTCGTTTGGTTTTTTCCACTTCAACGATTTCACGCTCTGCAATCTGACGCGCCACTTCCACTTCTTTTTGTTGAGCAATAATTGCGAGTTCTTTACCACGCTGGGCGTCTTGCACCTCACGTGTTCGTTGAATCTCTTTGCGTAACTGCTCGGTCTCTGCCTGTGCTTTCGACGTTTCTTGTTCCTGAATCGCGCGAATACGATCCGCCACTAAACGCTTTTTATCTGCCAATAGCTGATCTAATTGCTTTTCTGGCTGCGGGTCACCAATGGTCACCTGCGTCACTTGAATACCGTATTGTTGTAACGGATTGTCTTGACGAATTGGTTGCCCGGTTTTGTCTACGACTGGCACAGTTTTCCATACCAGTTGATTGGTGCGCTGTAATTGGTTCGGATTAGCTTGATTCACCCCAACAGGCGCAAGATCCAACTCTTCCACTTCAACCTGACGTCGCTCTGTTAGATAAATCCCCTCTCGTAACTGATCGCCAAGTTTCGATTTGAACTGGTTCAAACCACCTTGGAAAAACTCTTCACCCGTGTATTGGGTTGCGGTAATCACCGTTACGTTACGTGCGTTCTTTACAAGCAGCGCATCGATCAAGTTACTGTTGTTGCGGAACTCTTTATGCATCTTCTTCACCGCTTCAGGGTCATTACTGAGCTTAAAGCGGAATGTTACGGGGATCTGACCAATATAGGTGTCTGCAAATCGAACCTGAATCGCATCAAGACGTTGATAAAAATCTTCGCCCTTGCTGTTACCGAATGACACGGTGATCACTTGGTCATACTTGGTGATTTTGGACAGAAATGGCATACGAAAATGAATGCCAGGTTCAGTAAACACATCCAACTCACCAGTAATATTATTCTGATGCACGTAGCTGTAACCCGCATCGGTCATCAGCACCGAGCTATTAATCGTTAAGCCTATTGCCAACAGCGGTACGCCAAATACGGCTGCTTTTAATCCTTTATGTAGTAACTGACGTCTTTCTTCCACCTTTAAACCCCTTCCTAAACCTCTGCTTTCCATTTTGTTCTCCTTTTTTGGATTGTTACTGAGTTAAATCGATAAAAATCAGATTGCTATGCAACTCAGCAACAAGTACTAATGTATCAAAATGTTACATTAAGGAATAATCGATAGATTCATGGAATAAATAAGATTTTTACGAATAATACAAAATCATCAAAAATTTGCGGAGGATATCGATGTTTTACGCAGAGGGATTAAAAGAGAAGAGTCACAGGCAATAAAAAAGGCCGCCGAAGCGACCTTTCTAACAATCATATAAAGTGCTTACTTCACACGACCTACGTATTCAGCAGTACGAGTATCTACGCGAATCACTTCACCAATTGAGATGAACAGAGGAACACGAACAACAGCGCCAGTTGATAGCGTCGCTGGTTTACCGCCAGTACCTTGAGTATCACCTTTCAGGCCTGGGTCTGTGTCTACAACTTCTAGCTCAACGAAGTTTGGTGGAGTAACAGTAATTGGGTTACCGTTCCAAAGAGTGATCATACAAGTGTTGTTTTCTACCAACCACTTAGCGTTTTCACCTACCGCTTTTGCATCCGCTGCGATCTGTTCAAACGTTTCACTGTTCATAAAGTGGTAGAATTCGCCGTCTGAATATAGATAATCTAGGTCGATATCCATTACGTCTGCCACTTCACAAGTGTCACCAGACTTGAATGTTTTCTCTAGCACTTTACCAGAAAGAAGTTTACGAATTTTAACACGGTTGAACGCTTGGCCTTTACCTGGTTTAACGTATTCGTTTTCCAGAATTACACAAGGCTCGTTATCAAGCATTAACTTAAGACCGCCTTTAAATTCATTGGTGCTAACTGTAGCCATTTTTTCCTCTTACATTCTTAGAGCTAAATTCAATGCCGCACATAATAACCCGAAAAGTCGAATCTGTTGAGCAAAACTGGCTCAAACAGTTGGCGAATGGGATCTCTGATCCTGCAAAATTGCTCGAAATACTGGAAATTGATCCTTCACCGTGGCAAGACGGGTTTGCCGCGCGCAAGCTGTTTGCACAGCGTGTACCGCAAAGTTTTGTCGATAGGATGGAGAAAGGCAACCCTAAAGACCCTCTTTTACGTCAGGTTTTACCACTGAGCGACGAATTTGAGGTGCATCCGGGTTACTCCAATGATCCATTGGAAGAGCAGGACAATGAAGTCCCTGGCCTGCTACACAAGTATCGCAACCGCGCCCTGATGATTGTCAAAGGTGGCTGCGCGGTAAATTGCCGTTACTGTTTTCGTCGTCACTTCCCTTATCAAGAGAACAAAAGCGGGAAACAAGCCTGGACCAAGTGCTTAGAGTACATGGCACAACAACCAGAGTTGAACGAAATCATCTTCTCAGGTGGTGATCCATTAATGGCAAAAGACGATGAGATTCATTGGCTTTTAGAGCACATTGCTCACATTCCTCACATCAAACGTCTGCGTATTCATAGCCGTTTACCTGTGGTGATTCCTGCTCGAGTCACTGATGAACTATGCCAACTTCTGCAAGCATCAAGGTTACAAATCATCCTCGTCACTCACATCAACCATGCCAACGAAATCAATGACGAATTTGCTGAACAGATGTTCAAGCTCAAAAGAGCGGGCGTTACGCTTCTAAACCAAGGCGTTCTGCTGAAAGGCGTGAATGATTCGGTAGAAGCTCAAGTGGCGTTAAGTGAGGCCTTATTTGACGCGGGTGTCTTGCCTTATTACCTCCACGTTCTTGATAAGGTGCAAGGCGCAGCGCACTACTTTATTTCGGACGAAGAAGCGAAAGCTATTATGCGCGGACTCATCACGCGTGTATCGGGTTATCTGGTACCAAAACTCACACGAGAAATTGGTGGCAGGCCAAGTAAAACGCCGTTGGATTTGCATTTAGAATAAGCTCTGACGCTCAATTAAATTTGTCGTCTAGATTGATTATTTTTGTTCGCTTTGCACGGTAAGTCTATGCATACTCCGCACTTTTGGAGGTCAAGATGCATACAGCATTCGAACAAATTTTCGATCTTGGCCCATTCAGTTGGCCTGCCCTACTATGCTGCGCCATTAATGGGCTCATGATCGGTATAGAGCGCCAAACTCGTGGTAAACCGGTTGGCATTCGCACAGCAATATTAATTATTTCAGGCACCTACCTGTTTATGTCGATGGCAGTGTCGTTATCGCCAAATACACTTGATCAAGCACGAGTGCTTGGTCAGATCATTACTGGCGTCGGCTTCTTAGGCGCTGGCGTTATGATGACACTTGATGGAAAAATCCATGGCGTAACATCCGCGGCTGTAATATGGGTGCTAGCAGGTTTAGGTTTGATGATAGGTTTGGGTTATTTAACGCAGTCGGTGGTTATTACTCTCCTGACATTAACCGTGTTGTTAGGTGTGGATAAAGCAGAAAACCACATCAAAGCATTACGCCGCGGTGTTCATCAAAGAATTCAACAACGCAAAACTTCATCACGATTAATTAAATAGTTAACGCTCCGAGAAACTCGCTTCATCTCATCAGCAATTAAAGAGCCCTCGACGAACATCGAGGGCTTTCTGTATATAAAGATTCTGACTTTCTCAGGGATTACTTAGCAAAGTTGATGAGTGGGAAACACTTGAAGAAACCGTTATCCGCACAGTTCAAAAGACCAATTTGCACACCATCGATTTGATCGGTCATGTTGAAGAAACCAAACTGGAAATTAGACTTCTTAGAGATACTCGCTAAGCCCACATCCGCCATGGTGTAGCCTTCAGAATAGTTCACCGCGCTCCAGTTCAAGCCTTTTACGTTGTTCGTAATGTTAACAGCACCCAAGTTAACACCCGTCGTCTGACCTTGGTTCCAGTTAACTAAGCCTAAAGACGCGCCTTTCATTTCTTGATTTACTTTTGCTGCACCAAAAAACAGACCGAAGTTCACACCTGTCGTACGATCCGTTTCTGACATACCAAGCAGTGAAAAGTCGACACCTTTAACCTCATTTACCTGCCCATGCAACACAGCTAAACGAACGCCACCTACTGAAGAATTAGAGGGTGCGTTTGTGTTATCGATAGTAGAGAACATCACAGGTGTACTGTCGGCAAAAGCAACAGGTGATGCGATAGCGGCTGCAACCGCCAATGACGTCATAAGCTTTTTCATTTTCATCTCCATGATGGGAAGCAACAATTTACAACATAGTGTAATGTTCAGATTTTGCTCTGTCCCCGTTCAAAAAGTGTTAGCAATAGGTCAGATTTAACCATCTGACTCAAAAGAAAAAATATTTCTCTTCGATTTTTTGCTTCTGAAATGGCGCTTTTTACGCTCAAAAATCTCATGATAAGCCACTCCAGAACGTCATGTTTCTCAGGTGACACGCATAAAAAAAGTCGAGGCATCTGCCTCGACTTTTAAAGGTTTGGTCGGTTATCTTTCCGCTATAAGGGCTCCCTTAGAGCGATGAGATAAGCTGGCTTACATCATGCCGCCCATACCGCCCATGCCACCCATGCCGCCCATGTCAGGCATCGCTGGCGCGTCTTTTTGCGGTAGGTCAGTAACCATCGCTTCAGTTGTGATCATCAGACCTGCAACCGATGCTGCGAATTGTAGTGCAGAACGAGTAACTTTAGTTGGATCTAGGATACCCATTTCTAGCATGTCGCCGTATTCGCCTGTTGCCGCGTTGTAGCCGTAGCTACCTTCACCCGCTTTCACGTTGTTCGCAACAACTGAGTCTTCCTCACCTGCGTTCTTCGTGATTTGACGGATTGGCGCTTCCATTGCACGTAGTGCAACGCGGATACCAACGTTTTGTTCTTCGTTGTCACCCGTTAGGTGAGCAATCTTAGATGCCGCGCGGATAAGTGCAACACCACCACCAGCAACAACACCTTCTTCAACCGCTGCGCGAGTTGCGGCTAGCGCATCTTCTACACGGTCTTTCTTCTCTTTCATTTCAACTTCAGTCGCAGCACCAACTTTGATTACTGCAACACCGCCAGCCAGTTTAGCTACGCGCTCTTGTAGTTTCTCTTTGTCGTAGTCTGAAGTTGCGTCTTCGATTTGTTGACGAATCTGAGCAACACGGCCAGAGATCATCTCTTCTTCACCGATACCATCGATGATAGTCGTGTTTTCTTTCGTGATAGAAACACGCTTCGCTTGACCTAGATCTTCTAGTGCAACTTTTTCTAGCTCTAGACCGATCTCTTCAGAAATCACAGTACCGCCAGTTAGGATAGCGATGTCTTGTAGCATTGCTTTACGGCGGTCACCGAAACCAGGTGCTTTCACAGCTGCAACTTTTACGATGCCACGCATGTTGTTCACAACCAATGTTGCTAGCGCTTCGCCTTCTACATCTTCTGCAATGATAAGCAGTGGACGAGATGCTTTCGCGACAGCTTCTAGCGTTGGAAGAAGCTCACGAATGTTTGAGATCTTCTTATCAACAAGAAGAATGAATGGGTTTTCTAGATCAACACTGCCTGATTCTTGGTTGTTGATGAAGTAAGGAGACAGGTAACCGCGGTCGAACTGCATACCTTCTACTACGTCTAACTCGTCTTGTAGCGCCTGACCTTCTTCAACCGTGATAACGCCATCACGACCCACACGCTCCATTGCTTCTGCAATGATATTACCTACGCTTGCGTCTGAGTTTGCAGAGATAGTACCAACCTGCGCGATCGCTTTTGTGTCGTTACATTCAACAGAAAGCTCTTTTAGTTGCTCAACTGCCGCAGCAACAGCTTTGTCGATACCACGCTTAAGATCCATTGGGTTCATGCCCGCTGCGACTGCTTTTAGACCTTCGTTAACGATAGATTGTGCTAGTACCGTTGCTGTTGTTGTACCGTCACCCGCTGCGTCGTTTGCTTTAGACGCAACTTCTTTAACCATTTGTGCGCCCATGTTCTGGAATTTATCTTCCAGCTCGATTTCACGCGCTACTGATACACCATCTTTAGTGATAGTCGGTGCACCAAAAGATTTGTCTAGAACGACATTACGTCCTTTAGGACCCAGTGTTACTTTTACTGCATCAGCCAGAACGTTTACACCTTCCAGCATTTTAACTCGTGCGTCATTACCAAATTTAACGTCTTTAGCAGCCATCTTTGATTTCCTTTCTAAAATTCTTTGTGTGTAATTTCGTAATTGAATCTGAGCAAAAAATTACTCAATGATTGCTATTATTCAACGATCGCCATGATGTCGTTTTCAGACATGACAAGCACTTCTTTACCGTCGATTTTTTCAGTTTTTGTACCGTAACCTTCAGCGAAGATAACGGTATCACCGACTTTAACGTCTAGTGGCAGTACGGTGCCGTTTTCTAGGATGCGGCCTTTACCCACAGCTAGAACAACACCGCGAGTCGATTTTTCTGCAGCAGAACCAGTCAGAACGATGCCACCAGCAGACTTAGATTCAACTTCTTTACGTTCAACGATAACTCGGTCATGTAATGGACGAATGTTCATCGGTCGTCTCTCCTGAAAATTTCCATGTTTATTTGATAATTGTCCTTAGGGACTGTAGCCCCAGACACGTGATCCCTATATAAGGGGTCGAAGCAGCGATCCCAAGGGGGTGGCACAAAATTTTTGTGACTTAGTTAAAATAACGAACAACTAGGCAACGGTTTGCGTTAGAAATGCTCACTCGCTCGGCATCTCGCTTTCTTGTATCCTTGCAGTTTGCTCACCAGATAGTTGTCACACATGCAGGAAAATAACAAGCTGGAACCCCAAGCGACCGATAAGCATGGTTTGTTGACCGCACCCATTCCTGAAACGCTGCGGAAAATGACCGTACCCATGACCATGGGCATGATCGCAATTTTGATGTTTAACTTGGTGGACACGTTTTTTATCTCGTTGCTTGGCACTCAAGCGCTAGCGGCTATCAGCTATACCTTCCCTGTAACCTTTGCGGTTAACTGCATTACGATGGGGATTGGGATGGGACTATCGACCAATATTGGTCGCTTGCTTGGGCAAGGTCATGCACCACAAGCTGCTCGGTTCACCACCCACGGTTTGTTGTTAGCCGTGTTACTTGTGGCTATCACGTCTTCTATTGGCTTTACCACCATTGCGCCATTGTTTCGTTTTCTTGGTGCGTCTGATGATCTCATCCCTCTTATTGAGCAATATATGCAGGTCTGGTATCTCACCATTCCTCTGCTAGTGATCCCAATGGCGGGCAACAGTGCTATCCGAGCTACTGGCGACACAAAAACACCAGCAAAAGTCATGATGTTGGCTGGTTTGATTAATGGCATGCTCGATCCATTGTTGATTTTCGGTTATGGCCCTTTTCCGGAACTTGGCATTCAAGGCGCAGCCATAGCAAGTGCCTTTAGCTGGTTAGGTGCTTTGTGTGGCTCATTCTATGTGCTAATTAAACGGGAAAAATTGCTTGCTCAACCCCAATGGGCTTTGCTGAAACAAGACTGGCAACAGACACTAAAAATTGGTACCCCTGCTGCGCTATCAAACGCGATGAATCCGTTGTCCGGTGCCATTCTGATGATGCTGTTATCCAACCATGGTACAGCGGCGGTTGCTGCTTACGGCGCAGCGCAGCGTATTGAGTCTATATTGATTTTAGTATTGATGTCGCTGACCTCTGCCCTCACACCGTTTATGGCACAAAATTTAGGAGCCAAACAACCGCAACGAGCCTTTTCCGGTTTATTTATTAGCATGCGTTTTGCAGTGGTATTCCAAGGGTTTATCTTCTTGATGATGGTGCCACTGAGCATTCCTCTGGCTGCGCTGTTTTCTCAGGAAGATGCGGTGAAAAACCTGCTTTGGCATTATTTACTGGTGGTGCCATTTAGTTATGGCTTCCAAGGCATAGTGATGATGTTAGTCAGTGGTTTGAATGCGATGCACAAGCCATTGCGTGCATTCCAGTGGAGCTTTATGCGGCTGTTCATTTTTACCTTGCCATCGGCGTGGATCGGGAGCCAAATCTACAGTATTGAAGGCTTGTTTATCGGTATCGCGGTTGGGAATACGTTGGGTGGGCTACTGGGCTACTTGTTTGCGCTGCGCGAGCGAAAATTAACGCTCATAGAGCAGAGCAGCGTGTCTTAACACTCGTCTATCGCTAGTTTCTTTTTGTTGATTCTCAAATACAAAAAACCGCGGAAAGCCGCGGTTTTGTTTATCTATTTCAAACTTGCTTAGAACAACTCTTCAGCAACTTTGTATAGATCGTTGCGTACTGGACGCTTCATGTTTTCGATTGCATCGATGATATCGTGGTGAACAAGTTGCTCTTTCACGATACCTACACAACGACCACCATGACCTTCGATCAATAGGTGAACAGCGTAGTTACCCATACGAGATGCTAGTACGCGGTCAAATGCAGTTGGACGACCACCACGTTGGATGTGACCAAGTACTGTTGCACGAGTTTCACGACCTGTCGCGGCTTCGATGTCACGTGCTAGTTCATTAGCATCCATCATTAGCTCAGTAAGCGCGATGATCGCGTGTTTCTTACCTTTAGCGATACCATCTTGGATGTTGCTGATCAGCTTGTCTTTGTCTAAACCAGTTTCCGGAGTGATGATGTATTCACAACCGCCCGCAATTGCAGACATCAGAGTCAAATCACCACAGTGACGGCCCATGATTTCTACAATTGAAATACGTTGGTGAGATGAAGAAGTATCACGTAGACGATCGATTGCATCGATAACGGTGTTTAGTGCACTTAGGTAGCCCACAGTGTAATCCGTACCTGCGATATCGTTGTCGATTGTGCCCGGAAGACCGATACATGGGTAACCCATTTCAGTCAGTTTCTTCGCACCCATGTACGAACCATCACCACCGATTACCACTAGTGCATCGATACCATGTTTTTTAAGGTTCTCAATCGCTTTTTCACGAACTTCCACTTGTTTAAATTCAGGGAAACGTGCAGAACCTAGGAACGTACCACCTTTGTTGATCACATCTGAAACGCTAGAACGATCTAGCTTCTCGATGCGGCCTTCGTATAGGCCTAGGTAGCCGTCGTACACACCGAATACTTCCAATCCTTCGGATAGTGCTGTACGTACTACGCCGCGTATCGCAGCGTTCATACCAGGTGCGTCACCGCCACTTGTTAAAACACCGATCTTCTTAATCATGCTCACCCTCGATCTTTGGCAATCAATTATTTAATTTTCTTTTAGGCCCCTTGTTACCAAGCAACCTGCATAATCCAGAACTGTGCGTTATGTTACATTTCCTCTACAGGATTACCAATGAAAACGCACTTTTTTATGTAACTTTTCTACTTATGTAAGAGTATTACAGTTTCTCTATGAAACTTTGTTGATTCATATCAGGATCACGAATCTTAATAAGTATTGATGGAAAGATAGTCAATAAGTACCTGTTTGTCGTCGGGCACTGATGGATTTTTCAAGCCTACCAATCTTGCGCTTTCTGCTCTTTCTCAGGTCCGAAAACGACAGACAATGGATCTTGATGGATCAGTACGTCCGCATCAGGAAACAGAGCCAATAAATTATCTTCCACTTTATCAGCAATGTAATGCGCCTCAATTAATCGTAAGTTATCGTCTAGCTCTAAATGCAACTGTATAAAGCGCGTCGGTCCGGACATTCGCGTGCGTAACTGATGCACGCCCAATACCCCTTTTACGCTCAAACAAGCTTGGTTAATTTGCTCAAGTTCTTCATCGGGCAACTTTCTATCAAGTAAGGTTTGAATCGCTTCGCTGACCATTTTGAAAGCGCTATAAAGAATGAAGACACCAATACCAATCGCAAACACAGCATCCGCTTGAGTCACTCCAAAATAACTGAGCCCCAGAGCCACCATGATCGCAGCATTCATATACAAGTCAGTCTGATAATGCAGAGAATCCGCCGCTATTGCTTGGCTCCCCGTCACGCGAACCACATGTTTTTGGAACATCACCAAGCCAAGTGTGACCACAATCGCAAACAGCGATACATACACACCTAACTCCGGTGCGTGTAAAGCATGTGGGCGGAAAAATCGGTCAATCCCGTTAAGAATCAAAAATACTGCCGAGCCCGAAATAAACATTGCTTGGGCTAGGGCCGCTAAGGACTCAGCTTTACCATGTCCAAACGTATGTTCGCGGTCTGCCGGTTGTAAGGCGTAACGAACCACCACAAGATTCACAACCGAAGCCGCGATATCTAACATGGAGTCAATCAATGACGCCAATAAGCTCACTGAGCCGGTTACCCACCACGTGATGACTTTTACTATCAGAAGAAGCGTCGCCACAATGGTTGCAGTCCAAGCGGCGGTCGTAACTAAACGTGCGTATTGCTGTTTCATAATCAAAGAGTTAACTAAAACCATACGTTGAGTATATTGAATGACCATGAAATAACCAGATCAAAAAGAGGCAACCAATGGCTGCCTCTTTATATAACATCAATTCATGACTTAATTATTGCGCGACTTTTCCATGCGCTTGTGCATTCTGTCGCCACACTCTTGCATACGTTCATTTTGTAGCTCAACAAACTTCGCTTTCTGCTCAGGTGTTAATACGCTAAGCATTTGGTGCTTTCTTTCTAGCATTTGCACGCGACGTTCCGTTTGGCGCTCAACCATCTCTTTTGCTAATTCGCTAGCTTGAGCTTCATCAAAGTTATCCGCCAGCAAAAGCGATTGTACTTTTGCGTGATGCGCTTGACGCTCAGCCATACGTGCTTCTTTGCCATCAGCGAATTTTGCTTTCATTTCTGCTTTGTTTGCTTCACGCATTTCTTTTAGCTGATCTTTTTGTGCATCAGTCAGGTCTAGTTGACGCATGACACCTCGGTCCATACCCATGCCGCATTCGTCACGAGGACCTTTATGATGGTTTTTACCACCGTAAGCGAATGCGCTTGCGGCGCCAAGAGTAAGAGGTAGAACAACAGCAGCTAACACAAGTTTTTTTGCAGACTTCATAATACGATTCCTTACACAGGTGAGTGGTTCTTCTGAGCTGTTCTCACAGCGCTTGAGTATAGAATACGACCCGCTAGGTAAAGCGACGTATAGGGAGCGTAAAGAATCGTAAAGAGTGATTTTTCTCCTCTTCGTTGCGCATCATTCCAATGTAATATTAGGCTATCGGTAACTTACTATAGGTGCCCCCATGGCAAACATTCTTTTAATCGATGACGATATCGAGCTAACCAGCTTATTAAAAGAAGTACTCAGTTTCGAAGGGTTTGACGTCAGCGAAGCAAATGACGGTGAAGCCGGCTTAGCCGCGATCAATGATAAGATTGATTTGATTTTGTTGGATGTCATGATGCCAAAACTCAATGGCATGGAAACGCTGAAACGCTTACGTGAAAATTGGGAAACTCCCGTCTTGATGCTGACCGCTAAAGGGGAAGAAATTGATCGCGTGATCGGCTTGGAACTGGGCGCGGATGATTATTTACCAAAACCTTTTAGTGACCGAGAGCTGTTGGCGCGTATCCGTGCGATTTTACGCCGCACTAGCAGCACACAAAAAAATACCAAAAACAGCGATTGCATTGAGTATCAAGAAATCCGCCTCTATCCCGGTAAGCAAGAAGCGTATTGTGAGCAACAGCTACTCGACCTCACGGCAACCGAGTTTGCGCTACTCACCCACTTCGTACAAAACCCAGGACAAGTGCTGACCAAAGAGACACTGAGCTTAGATGTGCTTGGTAAACGACTCGCTGCTTTTGATCGCGCTATCGATATGCATGTCTCGAACTTACGTAAAAAATTACCAGATCAAAGCAATGGCAAGCCGCGAATTAAAACCCTGCGTGGTCGTGGCTACATGCTGCTTGAGGAGGATTAATGCACCTATCACGCATCAAACTGCCAAACATCAATAGCCTGTATGGACGCATCTTTGCCATTTTTTGGTTCACCATGTTATTAGTATTGATAGCCGTGCTATCACTGCCACATTTGGACCCACGCAAAGCTCGCGATATTCCAGAAGAACACTACAAACGTATGGTAGAAACGCGTGACTCAATCCAACAAAAATACAGCCAGCAAACTGATTTAGGCCGCATACTTTTTCGTATCGAGGGCAACCGCCACGGCAAGCACGACCCTCGCCCACGAGTCTTTTTTTCTGACTACAGCGGTAATGTTCTTACGACAGAAAAACGCAGCAATTTTCAATTGCGTGCCATGCAAAACTTTGTCACCAGTATCGAAGATTACAATAATCCAAAGCAGAAGCTGTATGGTCGATACATGATTGCGGGCCCAATTCCTATCACTTTGGCAGGTTCCGATATCTTGATGTACGTGGGCTTCAAGTGGAATGAGCCACCACCTCTACTCCTGCGTCTGTTTGATCACCCATTCCAGCTCTTGCTTGCGGTCATGCTGGTTAGTACACCATTGCTGTTATGGCTTGCTTGGGCTTTGAGTCAGCCTGCACGTCGTCTTGAAGCCGCTGCTCAACGTGTGGCGAAAGGTGAATTTGTCACAGACCCAAATTTAGAAAAAGGTACGGCGGAATTTCGTCAAGCAGGCAGCAGCTTCAACCAGATGGTCGAAGCGGTTAATCAAATGATTTCAGGACAACAACGTTTGCTATCCGATATCTCTCACGAGCTGCGCTCACCTTTAACTCGTCTGCGTATGGCAAGCGCATTAGCGACGCGTAAACAAGGCGAAAGCCCAGAACTGACTCGTATCGATACCGAAGCGCAGCGCTTGGAACAGATGATCAGCGAACTATTAGAGCTTTCTCGCATGCAGGCGAACAGTCATATGACTCGCGAAACACAGCCACTAGAAAGTTTATGGGAAGAAATCATTAAAGATGCGCAGTTTGAAGCAGAGCAAATGGGCAAACAGCTACACTATTCAGAATTACCTAAGCGCAATATTTCCGGTAACCCTAAACTGCTGATGAGTGCGGTGGAAAATATCGTTCGTAACGCCATTTACTACGGAAAAGATGAGGTACAAATCGACATCAAAGCCGATGACGATACGCTTCGTATCACGGTTGACGATAATGGAGAAGGTGTACCAGAAGAGGAACTGGCCGCGATTTTTCGCCCGTTCTATCGCGTTTCCACGGCACGCGATCGCCACTCTGGCGGCACAGGTCTCGGCCTAACCATTACCGAAAGTGCCATTCGCCAGCACAGTGGCACGATCGCAGCCAGCCGAAGTCCGTTAGGCGGATTGCGCATGAGTATCACCTTACCGATCAATTGTTAGTCTCAATTTGATGAACTAACAATAATTCGCACCATATTTCTAGAGTGAGTGATTCACAGCCCCACCCTCACTTTAGAAATTGGCGAGGCTTCTTAGAATACCCTTACAAAGATCAAAGTTGATAATAATTATCGTTAGCATTAAAGTGAATTTTCCAATTAAGGAGGATTTACTATGTCACATACATTTCCCGCTCTGCCTTACCCGTACGATTCACTAGAGCCGTACATCGACGCGAAAACCATGGAAGTGCATTACAGCAAACACCACAAGACGTACTTTGATAAGTTTGTAAATGCCGTTGAAGGGAGCGAGCTCGAAACTCAGTCATTAGACGAGATCTTTGACAATATCTCTAAGCTCAGCCCTGCGGTACGTAATAATGGTGGCGGCTATTACAACCACATCATTTATTGGAATTGCATGTCACCAAACGGTGGCGGAGAGCCTCAAGGCGCGCTTGCTCAAGCAATTAACGATAAATTTGGTAGCTTTGCGCAATTTAAAGAGGCGTTTGCCCAAGCTGCCATCAATACCTTTGGGTCTGGCTTTGCATGGCTGATCGTAAAAGATGGTGAGATTCACATTACGTCCACCAGTAATCAAGACAACCCTCTGATGGATGTAGTGGATGTGCGCGGTGAACCAATCCTCGCATTAGACGTGTGGGAGCACGCGTATTACATCAGCTACCAAAACCGTCGCCCAGAATATATTGATGCGTGGTGGAACGTCGTCAACTGGCGAGCAGTTGAAGAAAACTATGCTCACGCTCTCTTATAAAGAGCATCGCTACTTACGGTATTAACATCCGCGCTAATGCCTGCTTTCATACCCAGGTCAATCTTGCTGAATCTCGCATATCTCGGTGACTTGGGTATATACTGCCCCTCTCTTTGACCAACTCTATTTCAATACCATGTTTGATATCGCTTTATACGAACCAGAAATCGCGCCGAACACCGGCAACATCATTCGACTATGCGCCAACTGCGGTGCAAACCTTCACTTAATTGAACCTCTGGGTTTCGATCTTGAAGAGAAAAAAGTCCGCCGTGCTGGTTTGGATTACCATGATTTAGCTCGCGTAACACGCCATAAAAACTATCAAGCGTTCTTAGAGTATTTAGAGACAGAGAAGCAAGGTAACTACCGATTGTTTGTCTGCACCACCAAAACCACAGGTCACCACGTTGATGCACAATACCAAGCGGGTGATGTTTTGATGTTTGGTCCAGAAACTCGTGGCTTGCCTGCTGAAATCATCGATAGCTTGCCAATGGAGCAGCGTATTCGCATTCCAATGATGCCAGATGCGCGCAGCCTAAACCTTTCGAATGCCGTTGCGATCATTGCTTTTGAAGCATGGCGTCAAATGGGCTTTGAAGGCGCATTGTAAGCAGCACGAATTCCAAATACAGAAAAGGGCGCTTGGTGCGCCCTTTTGTTTTCTTTACTGTCTAACTCAATCAGTTGAGCTTGTTGCGATCATCATCGTCTTTACGCTCGTATTCCCCTTCGAAGGTCTTGCCATTATCTGACTGGGAATCAAAAGGGTCACGACGGAACGGGTCTTGCTCAAATGGCCCCTGGTTAGAGAAACCACCTTGGAAGCCACCACCATGCATGGTTTTCACCACCATTTTGCTCATCAAGTATTTAGCTATCGCGGCGCGTGGCGCAGGAAGCAACACCAACATACCAAGGGCATCGGTCATAAAGCCCGGGGTTAACAGTAGCACGCCAGCCACCGCTAGCATTACGCCTTCAAAAATTTGCTGGGCTGGAATTTCACCTTGTTCAAGACGCCCCTGTACTGACATCAGTGTTTGTATACCTTGGCTACGAACCAACGACGCACCAACAAATGCAGTGATTAAGACTAGTGCAATGGTCGGCCATAAACCTAAAAAGCCGCCCACCTGAATAAATAAGCCGATTTCAATGATCGGAACAAAAATAAACGCTAATAATAAGATAGGAAACACACGCCCTCCTTTGTTTAATTCAGTGTAATGGTAAAAGCAGACTAAGCTCAAACGAATCGTTGTAAAAAAGCGTGTTCATACTGGTCTCCTTCTCTTTTAGACAAAGTAGCGGGAACGCGTTTCATTCAATTGCATACCGATTTTTTCGTGCTTTTAAAGTGCTAATTTCGAACTCTAAAAACTCATGTTTGTCGAGGAAAATCGAGTACCTATAAAGGGTTATTAATAACCCGTTCATACTTTGCAAATTATTGACTCATGAAAAACGAAAAAGGTGATCTAGTTACTATTTTTATGCGCTAGGTGCAGTATCATGTGCCACATAAGTCAGGACGGATTTTCCAGCCAAAAATTCTGATGAATGGATTCTAGATTGCAGAAATGGCTAATAAATAACTTTATTATCAGAATTATCATCTAAGGATCCTGCTATGGCTACCCTATCTGATGCTCCAAAAACAGCAAACCCAGCCACTCGTATTGAAGAAGATCTATTAGGTCAACGTCATGTCCCTGCAGATGCGTACTACGGTATTCATACGCTACGTGCGATCGAGAACTTCAACATCTCCAATATGACCATCTCTGACGTACCAGAATTTGTACGCGGCATGGTAATGACCAAAAAAGCAGCAGCGTTAGCAAACAAAGAACTTGGCGCTATTCCAAAAGACGTTGCAAACTACATCATCGAAGCGTGTGATTTGATCCTAGAAACTGGCAAGTGTATGGATCAGTTCCCATCAGACGTATTCCAAGGCGGTGCAGGCACTTCAGTTAACATGAACACGAACGAAGTGATCGCAAACGTTGCGCTTGAGTTGATGGGTAAAGAGAAAGGCCAATACGAATTTGTTAACCCAAATGACCATGTAAACAAGAGCCAATCAACCAACTGTGCGTACCCAACAGGTTTCCGTATTGCGGTATACAACAGCGTACATAAGCTAATGGAAGCAATTGAGTACCTAAAAGGCGCATTCGAACTTAAAGCCGTTGAGTTTAAAGATGTACTGAAAATGGGCCGTACTCAGCTTCAAGACGCAGTACCAATGACAGTAGGTCAAGAGTTCCATGCGTGGGCGGTAACACTAAACGAAGAGATTCGTGCTCTAGATTACACATCTAAACTCCTCCTAGAAATCAACCTAGGCGCAACCGCAATCGGTACTGGTCTAAATACACCAACTGGCTACCAAGCACTTGCAGTAAAACACCTAGCGGAAGTAACAGGCCTTGACGTTGTTGCAGCAGAAGACCTTATCGAAGCAACGTCTGACTGTGGTGCATACGTAATGACTCACGGCGCGCTAAAACGCCTAGCAGTGAAACTATCGAAGATCTGTAACGACCTTCGTCTACTTTCTTCTGGTCCTCGTGCGGGTCTAAATGAATTGAACCTACCTGAAATGCAAGCAGGCTCTTCAATCATGCCAGCTAAAGTAAACCCAGTTATCCCAGAAGTAGTAAACCAAGTTTGCTTCAAAGTTCTCGGTAACGACAACACGGTTTCTTTCGCAGCAGAAGGCGGTCAGCTACAGCTAAACGTAATGGAACCAGTTATCGCACAAAGCGTGTTTGAGTCTATCTCTCTACTACACAATGCGTGTGTGAACCTACGCGATAAATGTATCGACGGCATCACTGTGAACAAAGAAGTTTGCGAAAACTACGTTTACAACTCTATCGGTATCGTCACTTACCTAAACCCATACATCGGCCACCACGAAGGTGACATCGTAGGTAAGATTTGTGCAGAAACTGGTAAGAGTGTTCGTGAAGTCGTGCTAGAGCGCGGTCTGCTTACAGCAGAGGAGCTTGATGAAATCTTGTCAGTAGAAAACTTCATGCATCCTACTTACAAAGCAAAACGTTACGAGTAATAACGAATCCGAAGGGGGCCACTCAGGCCCCTTTTTTAGGCTCTCATACGGTTAACCACATTTTTTATATGCTTTTATTGCCGCTAAACCACTAGGTTCTCATTCTCTGAGCATTTACTCCTGTTCCTGAGTGTTCAAAAAATCAGAATCAAATAAAAAACTAAAGAGGTATCAATATGGTCATGGTCGAACTCTTCGTGGTTCTGCTCTTCATCTATTTGGGGGCAAGAATCGGTGGTATCGGCATTGGTTTTGCCGGTGGTGCTGGGGTCATTGCGTTGTCTTTGATCTTGGGCGTACCAACAAGCCAAGCTTACATTCCCGTTGACGTAATTTTGATCATCATGTCTGTAATCACCGCTATCGCAGCAATGCAGGTAGCGGGTGGTTTAGACTGGATGGTGCAAGTTGCTGAAAACTTTTTGCGCAAGCATCCTGAGCGCATCACCTTTTATGCGCCTATCGTAACTTACCTAATGACATTAATGGCGGGTACTGGCCACACGGCATTCTCTACTTTGCCAGTGATTGCAGAAGTAGCGAAAGGCCAAGGCGTGCGCCCTTCTCGTCCACTGTCTATCGCGGTCGTAGCATCGCAAATCGCTATCACCGCATCACCAATCTCAGCGGCTGTTGTAGCGTTCGCGGCAATGCTGCACCCATTTGGCGTTGACTACCTAACACTACTAGCAATCTGTATCCCAACGACGTTCATCGCGTGCATGATCGGTGCGTTCGTGGCGAACTTCATGGGCTGTGAGCTAAAAGACGATGCTGAATACCAAGAGCGTCTAGAAAAAGGCTTAATCAAGCTAAATACAGAAGCAAAACGCGAAATCCTACCAACAGCGAAGAAAGCAACATTCATCTTCCTAGGCGCAATCGCATTTGTCGTGTGTTACGCAGCAGCAATTTCTGGCTCTGTTGGCCTTATCGAGAACCCTGCTCTAGGTCGTAACGAAGCTATCATGACGGTAATGCTAGCAGCTGCGGCAGCTATCGTAATGAGCTGTAAAATCGATGCTGGCAAAATCCCAGCAGCAGCAACATTCCGCTCTGGTATGACAGCATGTGTGTGTGTTCTTGGTGTGGCATGGCTAGGTTCTACGTTCGTTAACGCGCACGTTGACGGCATCAAAGAAGTTGCGGGTGCGCTACTAGCAGACTACCCATGGATGCTAGCACTCGTTCTATTCTTCGCTTCAATGCTGCTTTACTCACAAGGTGCAACCACTGTTGCGCTGATGCCAGCAGCACTTGCTATCGGTGTGGCACCACTTACCGCAGTTGCATCTTTCGCAGCAGTAAGTGCGCTATTCGTGCTGCCAACTTACCCAACGCTTCTAGCAGCGGTTGAGATGGACGACACGGGTTCAACTCGTATCGGTAAGTACGTATTCAACCACCCATTCTTTGTACCTGGTGTGGTAACCATCGCTTCTGCGGTAGCACTTGGCTTCGCATTCGGTGGTCTACTGATCTAGTAGAAACAGAGTCTTACTCGGGGAGCTTCGGCTCCCTTTTTTATTGCCTGTTGTCTTGATTTATGCTCAATAAATCTTCATTTTCATGAAACTTATTGACTCGCCTCCGGGTCTGATTGAGTTACACTAACGGCAATTATCTAAGATGAATTGACTCTTTTATGCGCGCATTACTTTCCGTTTTACTCTTAGGGCTCATTACCTTTTCCACTCCGTCTTTAGCTTTATTTGGCAAAGACCAGTTTAACAGTAGCCAGAACAACAGTTTTGGTAGCAGCAGCGACAGCTTTGTTCCGGTTGATCAGGCGTTTCCATTTAACTTCTACCAGCAAGATGACAAATTGATGCTCGATTGGCAGGTACGTGACGGGTACTACCTATATCAAGAGCGCTTGTCTGTAGCTGGTGAGAAAGTATCGCTAGGCGAACTGCAAATGGAAGACGGCACACCGCATAAAGATGAATTCTTTGGTGACGTGCATATCTATACGCAACCTCTCTTCGTTAACGTACCAATGTATGATTGGCAAGACGGTGCGCGCGTGGTGGTGCAATACCAAGGTTGTGCGAAAGCAGGCTTCTGTTACCCGCCAGAAACTCGCGTGATTCCTATCAGCGCGTTTACTTCGTCGAACTCAGATTCAACAACGGCGACAACTGCATCAAAAGCAGAACAGGCACCAACAGCAACGCCACCAGCGGTGCAATCATCTACGTCTGGTGACACATCATCAGTGCCAGTAACACAGCAAGATAGCCTTGCTGCCAACCTTGCTGATAACTGGTGGACACCACTTCTGTTCTTGGCGCTTGGTGTGGGCTTGGCGTTTACACCTTGTGTGCTGCCGATGTACCCAATTCTGACCAGCATAGTGCTTGGCAGTGGCAAGCTAAGCCAACGCCGCGCGCTAGGCTTGTCATTCGTCTACGTGCAAGGCATGGCACTGACTTACACCCTACTCGGCCTTGTGGTGGCATCTGCAGGTATGCAGTTCCAAGCGGCAATGCAACACCCTTATGTGCTGATTGGCTTGAGCGTACTGTTCATCGCACTCGCTTTGTCTATGTTTGGTCTGTACTCATTACAGCTACCAAGCAACGTTCAAACGTGGTTAAACAACCTCAGCAACAAACAGCAAGGCGGCAGCAGTGCAGGCGTATTCGCCATGGGGGCGATTTCTGGACTGGTGTGCTCACCATGTACCACGGCACCTCTGTCTGGTGCGCTACTTTACGTGGCACAAAGCGGCGATTTGCTTACCGGTGGTATCGCGTTATACGCGCTGGCGATGGGCATGGGTATTCCGCTGATTCTTGTTGCGGTCTTCGGCAACAAACTGCTACCAAAAGCAGGTGGTTGGATGGACCGAGTGAAAACACTCTTCGGCTTTATTCTGCTTGCCGCACCTATCTTCTTACTAGAACGCATCATGCCAGAAATGTGGTCAACGATTCTGTGGTCAGCACTGGGTATTGCTGCTTTTGGTTGGCTATACCACATCAAAAACAGTCTAGAGTTTGGTGGCTGGAAACAAAGTGCCGTGGGCATAATCGCCGTCTTAGGTTTGCTAGCCTCAGCACAACCTATCTTAAATTACTGGTTTGGCAACAGCACAACACAAACTCAGCAAGCCACTGTTAGCTTTACTCGCATTGCTAACGTGGCGGATCTTGAAGAACAACTGGCACTTGCGAAAGCGGCAGGTAAACCCGTCATGCTCGATTTCTACGCCGATTGGTGTGTAGCATGTAAAGAGTTTGAAAAGTACACCTTCCATGACCCAAGCGTCGAAGCCAAACTGCAAGACTTCGTTCTTCTGCAAGCGGACGTGACCAAAAACCAAGTGCAAGACATCGAACTACTGAAGCACATGAGTGTGCTTGGTTTACCAACAATTGAGTTTTGGGATGCCAGTGGTGAACACGTTTCAAACGCTCGTTTGACGGGCTTTATGCAAGCCGAGCCTTTCTTAGAGCATATCAAGCAGTTCTGATAACCAGATATTCAAACGCCAGTGATGTCCACTGGCTTTTTTTGTTGCTCAGATTTGAATAAGAACATTGCGTTTATATGCAATTTTCCTAATAAAAGTCGATTTGGTTCAGACTTTTAGCGAATAAATATTGTCCACTCTCTCAAAGCTGGACAATAATAAATTTAACGAAATAGTCAAAAGTGTTTAACGTCATGGATTCGACCTACACCATCATTATTGCAGATGATCACCCACTCTTCCGGAATGCCTTGTTTCAATCTATCCACATGGCTATTAGTGGTGCAAATTTGCTGGAAGCGGACTCACTCGACGCACTTCTGGCTTTGTTGGAGCGAGAGGAAGAGCCAGATTTAGTGCTATTGGATCTCAAAATGCCAGGAGCAAATGGTATGTCTGGCTTGATTCATTTGCGAGCAGAGCATCCAGATTTACCTATCGTCGTCGTTTCAGCGAGTGAAGAGCCGGCGATCGTGACGCAGGTGAAAAGCCATGGTGCATTTGGTTTTATTCCCAAGTCCAGCGACATGCGCGAATTAGTGAACGCGCTCAATCAAGTGCTGAATGGCGACCCATACTTCCCTGAAGGGTTGATCACCAATAACGCGGCATGTAATGACTTAGCGGAAAAGATTGCTGCGCTAACACCGCAGCAATATAAAGTGTTGGGAATGTTGTCCGATGGCTTGCTGAACAAGCAAATCGCTTACGAATTGAATGTTTCAGAAGCCACCATAAAAGCGCACATGACAGCGATTTTCCGTAAGCTCGGTGTAAAGAACCGCACGCAAGCCGTGATTATGCTGACGGAAATGAGCGACTAGATTGACATCTTATCGTCAGACTTACTTTTTTCGTTTGGCAATCGGATACCGACTTTAGTGACCTGCTGATCAACAACATCAGCGACGATCCAATGCAAACCTTGCCACTCGAAATGGTCTCCCAATACTGGCGTGCTACCTAATTGCTCTTCGACAAGGTTTCTCAAACTTTTATCCAGCGGTTCATCCCCCAGATTCAAACCATACATCACGGCAATATCGGCAAGCTTCACTTCAATATCGAGGAAGAAGTCACCGAAGAATCGCGCTAGCGACGCTTTCTCTGGGGCTTCACTAAACAGTAAGCTCAGTGCATCTAAATCCTTTTCTTGTGCTAATACACACAAGGTATCATCTTCCTCAAGACGCGTACTGCCGGATGGGTGCAATAGCTCTTTACTGCGAAATACAGCGGCGATACGCGTTCCTTCCGGCATCGAAAGACTACGTAATGGCTCACCAATGCACCATTTATCTGCTTTAAGTCTATAGATAAACAGCTCCCACTCACTGGTCGGGTAAATCTCTACACCCGTACGCGAAATTGGCTCAGGCTTAGAAGGTAGCTCGACCTTTGCAAGAGACATCGCCTTAGTCAACGTGCCCCCTTGTACTATCAAAGACACCATTACTACAAAGAATGCCAAATTGAAGTACAGTTGAGCATCTGGCAACCCTGCCATCATCGGAAATACCGCGAGGATGATAGGTACAGCACCACGCAGTCCTACCCAAGAGACAAACCACTTTTCACGTGGCGTGAAACTCTTGAATGGCAGTAAACCAATCCAAACTGAGATTGGTCGGGCAAACAAAATCATCCCGAAAGCAAGCGCAAGACCTGGCAACGCAATAGAGAGTAAATTGGATGGCGTAACCAACAAACCAAGCACCAAGAACATACCAATTTGAGCTAGCCACGTCATACCATCTAAAACATGAAGAATAGAGTGGCGGCTGCGTGTTGGACGGTTACCTAATAAAAGACCAACAAGGTAAATCGACAAAATACCACTGCCACCCAAAGTGTTAGATAAAGCGAAAATAAGCAAGCCACCACTGACCGTTAAAATAGAATACAGCCCATCTGGTAATTGATTGCGATTGATAACTTTCCATAAGATCCAGCCACCAGCGAAGCCAAGTAACGCGCCAATACCAAACTGCTTAAGAAAACTGAACGCCAAAAAGCCCGCACTTAAATCTGCGCCAGGGTTCGCTAAAATAGCAATCAGAGTTACGGTCAGAAACACCGCCATTGGGTCATTGGTGCCGGATTCAATTTCCAGCGTTGAACCAACACGTTCGTTCAGGCTACGACCTTTGAGTAGAGAGAAGACCGCGGCAGCATCGGTGGAACCAACAATCGCACCAACCAATATGCCTTGCAATAAATCTAAGTCGAATAACCACGTTGCCATCAGCCCGGTTAAAATGGTGGTGATCGCAACGCCAAATGTCGCCAAAGAGACCGAGGGCCATAACGCAACCCTAAAGCTGGCGACCCGCGTTCTCATCCCACCATCAAGCAAAATGATGGCTAATGCGAGGTTACTAACCAAATAAGCGATCGAAAAGTTATCGAATAAAATGCCGCCTAAGCCGTCTTCCCCCGCTAGCATTCCAACGGCTAAAAATACCAAAAGAATTGGGATTCCCAACTTAGAAGACACTGGGCTTAAAAGAACGCTAAGTGCGATTAACAACGCACCTATTAGAAAAAAACTGTTAATGGTGTCTGCGTCCATTCTCACCCTCCCTTAATGAAAAACGATAATAATTGTGATGAGCAAGGCTACTTCGTTAATGAGGTAATGCCCTAATCTGCCTCCCCTTTACACCGTCTCAAAATGCGAGGTTGTACGAGAATGACTCAGTTATATTACTTTATTGTGCGTTAAAACGGTGATTTGATGCGAAAACTTTATGTAAATAAATTACTTGTGAGCTTTCTTATCTACGCCTTCTCTCTTTAAGAGCCACAAGATCACCACCAATACTTACACAGCATCTCCAAGTTCAATGAAGAAAAGATTAATGGCCCGTCTTAATCATGCCTGTTTATCCAATCAACCTTTAGACCTTTGGCTAACTTAACAGTTTATTAACATAACGTTTTGCCCCTTTGTTCGCTGCAAAAGCCCATAATATGGGGGTTCTTCATTTTTAACACCCCGACTAAAGTTGAAAAGAGTTATTGCCAACACCTTGCTAATGTACATATTGAAACATTTCATTAACAACAATACCAATCGTAAGGAGACGGCAATGGCATTTGAAAGCGAAGAAAGAGCCAAAGCCTATTGGGACAAAAACGTGAAGCTCATGATCGGCCTAATGGTCATCTGGTTCGTCGTGTCTTTCGGCTGCGGCATTTTATTTGTCGACGTACTAAATCAATTTCAACTAGGCGGTTACAAACTCGGTTTCTGGTTTGCTCAACAAGGCTCCATCTATGCGTTCCTAGGAATTATTTTCTATTACGCATGGAAGATGCGCCAAATTGACCGTGAATTCGGCGTGGACGAATAAGGAGTCACTCAGATGGATTTGAAAACTATTACCTACCTGGTCGTTGGCGCCACGTTCATCCTGTACATCGGGATTGCTATTTGGGCTCGCGCCGGCTCAACCAAAGAGTTTTATGTTGCTGGTGGCGGTGTAAACCCGATTGCAAACGGTATGGCAACCGCAGCCGATTGGATGTCCGCAGCGTCGTTTATCTCAATGGCAGGCTTAATTGCCTTCATGGGCTATGGCGGCTCAGTATTTCTAATGGGTTGGACTGGTGGTTACGTTCTGCTTGCGCTGTTGCTAGCACCTTACCTACGCAAATTTGGGAAGTTTACGGTGCCAGAGTTCGTTGGTGAACGCTTTTACTCCAATACCGCACGTATCGTAGCGGTTGTTTGTCTTATCATCGCATCAGTGACTTATGTTATCGGTCAGATGAAAGGCGTGGGTGTTGCGTTTGGTCGCTTCTTAGAAGTGGACTACTCCACTGGCCTATTAATTGGTATGTGTATCGTTTTCATGTACGCGGTTCTTGGCGGCATGAAAGGCATCACTTACACGCAGATTGCTCAATATTGCGTACTCATTCTTGCTTACACTATCCCTGCAATCTTTATCTCTCTGCAACTCACTGGTAACCCAATCCCACAAATTGGTCTGGGGAGTACCATGGCTGGTACCGATGTCTATCTACTCGATCGGCTTGACCAAGTTGTGACCGAACTCGGATTTAGTGAATACACGACCCAAGTACGTGGCGACACACTTAATATGTTTGTCTACACCATGTCACTGATGATTGGTACTGCCGGTCTACCACACGTAATTATCCGTTTCTTTACCGTGCCGAAGGTTCGCGACGCACGTACATCAGCAGGCTGGGCTCTGATCTTCATCGCAATCCTTTACACTACAGCACCAGCGGTATCAGCGATGGCTCGTCTCAACCTAATGAATACGGTAAATCCAGCTCCGGGTCAGCACCTAGCGTATGACGAGCGTCCTGCGTGGTTCAAAAACTGGGAAACAACTGGACTACTCGGTTTTGACGATAAAAATGGCGATGGCAATATCCAATACACTTCAGATGCGTCCACCAACGAACTGCGCGTTGATAACGACATCATGGTATTGGCTAACCCAGAGATCGCTAAACTACCAAACTGGGTGATTGCACTTGTGGCAGCAGGTGGTCTTGCAGCTGCACTATCTACCGCAGCAGGTTTACTACTCGCCATTTCTTCAGCTATTTCCCATGACTTAATCAAAGGGGTTATCAATCCGCACATATCCGAGAAAAAAGAGCTACTTGCTAGTCGAATATCAATGGCAGTAGCGATAGCAGCCGCAGGCTATCTCGGTTTAAATCCGCCTGGATTTGCCGCAGGTACGGTAGCACTCGCCTTTGGTCTTGCCGCTTCATCCATCTTCCCTGCATTGATGATGGGCATCTTCAGCAAGAGCATCAACAAAGAAGGCGCAATCGCCGGTATGATTGCGGGTATCAGTATTACGCTGTTCTACGTATTCCAACACAAAGGCATCCTTTTCGTTGCTGATTGGAAATATCTAGAAAGCTGGGGAACAAACTGGTTCCTGGGTATTGAGCCAAACGCGTTTGGTGCTATTGGCGCACTATTTAACTTCATCGTCGCATTCGCTGTATCCAAAGTAACAGCAGAAACGCCACAAGAAGTAAAAGACCTAGTCGAACACGTTCGCGTGCCAGTAGGTGCTGGTAGTGCAGTGGATCACTAAAAACTAATCAAAACCACAAAAGCCCCGTTTGGAACCAGCCGTCCGGGGCTTTTTTATTCTCACTTTTCAGTTACCATATTCGCAGTATGTCGTTGCAAGGAAGCCAAGATGTTCAAAAACAAGCACTTTATTCTCGCTCTACTGATTGCGCCAGTTCTCTCTTTGATCGCTTACTTCGGTACCGATATGGCCCTCAGCGAGAAACCCCACGCGGCGCAAGAAGGGGAAACTTACAAACTCGCGAGTAAGTCTAATTGTCGTTACACCAGTGGTCTGTGTGATATGGAAAATGGCGATTTTAAAGTGAAATTTCGCTCTGAAAAACTCACTAAAAATAACTTAGAATTGTCACTCAACGCCGCTTACCCACTTGAAGGGGTTAAAGTTTCTATTGTGAGTGACAAAGAGAAAAACGCTCAACCGATTGATATGAAGCCCGCAGATCAAGCAGGCCAAAGCTGGTACATCACCTTACCAAAGCCTGCATCTGCAGAAAGCTGGTTAAGAGTCGTCATTCAATCAGGCGGCACACTATATTATGGTGAAACACAAACCGCATTTGTGAAGTACGAAACCTTATTTACTGAATAACGGCGACAAGCTAATTCACCGGTATTCAAACGACAGTGACTTAGTTTCACTCAGCATAAATGAATTCCTACTCAGCCGACGCCTTTGCGTCGGCTTTTGTTTCAGTAAGTCTTTCTTCAACAACCTCTTACTCTAAAAAGGGTTGCCAACTCACAATTTAATTGATAATAATTATCATTACATTTGATGAGAGGTGGTTATGGACAACAAACGGGACATCTTTAACGCATTTTTTAAAGCCCAAGATAGATTCCTTCTCGCCGCACCACATGGCTTTGAGCCAGACGTGATTCATGACTATATTCATTGGGGAATGGTGTTGTCTTCCTGTTATGAACACGATGCCGATGAAGAAAATCTATTGTTGTGTGAGCTGTTTTTACGTCAGGTTTATTTCCATTTACTAGACGCAATTCAAGACTCAACTCGCAGTCGTATCTTCCGTCGTGTCTGTCTCGATTCTATCCATACGCCATTATTCTGTCTCAAACGCTATTACTACCAGTTTGAACAAGGCGACGTGAAATTTCTCGCACTACAACAACAATTACGCCTGATTCAAATCTCACTCGATTAACCAAAAGGATCCCTACCATGAGCACCGAACTCCGCATAGAAACTGACAGTATGGGCGAAGTTACTGTCCCTGCAGATGCTCTCTACCAAGCCCAGACTCAACGCGCCGTCGATAACTTCTCATTCAGTCAACATAAAATGCCATCTGGTTTTATCAAAGCGTTAGCACACATCAAGCAGACTGCGGCACTCACCAACGCACAGCTAGGGCTGCTTGAAGGAGATATTGCCAACGCGATTGCTGACGCAGCTCAAGCAATTATCGAAGGCAATCATATTGAGCAATTCCCAATTGACGTATTTCAAACCGGATCAGGCACTAGCTCAAATATGAATGCGAATGAAGTAATTGCAACACTGGCCTCCCAGCATCTAGGCGGCACTGTCAGCCCTAATGATCACGTCAATATGGGACAAAGCAGCAACGATGTGGTACCAACGGCCATTCAAGTTAGCGCAGCATTAGCCATCGAAAAACAGCTCTTCCCGGCCCTGTCACACCTCAGCCAAACACTAGAGTCTAAACAGCAAGCATTGAAAGATGTTGTAAAAACCGGTCGCACCCACTTAATGGACGCGATGCCAATTACCTTTGCTCAAGAACTTGGCGGTTGGCAGTTCCAAATCGAGCATGCAAAACAAGCGATTGAACAAACACTTCCTGCTGTAAAAGCCTTAGCCCAAGGTGGTACGGCGGTTGGAACGGGGATCAATGCCGATCCACGCTTTGCAGACTTATTCGCTAGCAACCTAACCCAGTCAACTCGCATTCAGTTCACGGCCAGTGATAACTTCTTTTTCAATTTAAGCAGTCAAGATGCGATCGTCGCTCTGTCGGGACAGCTCAAAACAGCAGCAGTTGCGATCATGAAGATCGCAAACGATCTTCGTTGGATGAATTCAGGCCCATTGGCTGGTTTAGGTGAAATTGAATTACAAGGCTTGCAACCGGGTTCTTCCATCATGCCTGGCAAAGTAAATCCTGTGATCCCAGAAGCCGCAGCTATGGCATCAGCGCAAGTCATTGGTAATGACACCACCATTACCGTCGCAGGCCAAGCGGGCAACTTCCAGCTTAACGTCATGTTGCCAGTTATTGCTCATAACGTATTGGAGAGCATCGAGTTACTCTCTAACAGCGCAACCGCTTTAGCTGACAAAGCCATTGCGACGTTTGAAGTTCGCCAAGATAACTTGGATGTAGCACTCGCCAAAAACCCAATTTTGGTCACGGCTCTCAACCCGGTCATTGGTTACCTAAAAGCGGCAGAAGTCGCGAAAAAAGCCTACAAACAGGGGCGCGCGATTATTGATGTCGCGGAAGAAGAAACTGATTTGGATAGAGCCACACTAGAGCGATTGCTTAATCCAGCCAAACTGACCCAAGGCGGCGTCGCAGAATAAACGGCAAACTCAGCCTATCAACTAAGATTACAAATATCGAGACCTCCATTCGGAGGTCTCTTTTATAGCGATTTTTCAAACACTCCAATCCTAAGCGACTCGATTGAGCACCGAACGCAGCTTAAGCGGCTTAACTGGCTTAGCAATAAAGCTGAACCCATTTGCTTGGATGCCATCAAGCATATCATCGGTACGATCTGCACTGATGATGACGCCTTCAAAGCTGTGGCCTAATCTCAGGCGGCATTGCTGTAGCACTTCTAAACCAGTACGACCATCATCAAGTCGGTAATCGGAGAAAATTACATCCGGAATCCAACCATCCTCAAGCGCTTGTAGACTTTCAACTAAATCAATCGCAACTCGCGTATCGCAGCCCCATCGGGAAAGTAAGTTTTCCATGCCGACTAGAATGTCAGGCTCATTATCGACACATAGGATTCTCAGATGACCAAGTTCAGATTGCTTACTCATTGCCACGTGAACTGGATGAGGCTGAACATGATCAGCTTTATCTAGGGTGATGGAAAAAACACTGCCTTTTCCAACCCAAGAGCGCATCGAAATTTCATGCCCAAGTACCTGAGCAATTCCTTTCGAAATCGCCAAACCAAGTCCGAGACCTTGGTCGGAACGAACTTGAGTTCCGCGATTAAACTCTTCAAAAATCTCTTGCTGCTTCTCTTCTTCAATACCCACTCCATTATCCCATACATCAATACGCACTCGCCCTTTCACGCGGCGAACACCGAGTGCGACTTTGCCATTCGGGTTATAACGAAACGCATTGGTCAGGAAGTTTTGCACCACACGGCGCAGCAGTTTGGGATCCGACTTAACCATGAGTGAGGACGGAATCATGGTGAACTCTATACCTTGCTGTTTGGCTAACGCACTAAACTCAGCATTCAAATTCGATAACACATCATTTAACGCAAAGCCATGCACGTTGACTTCCAACTTGCCCGATTCCAAACGCGAGATATCCAGCAAATCTCCAATTAAGTCTTCGGCAGCCTCTAAAGCACTTTCAATGTGTGCTGACAGCTTTTTGGCTTCACTGTCTTTGGCGACTTCCGATAGTGAAGATGCGAATAGACGCGCCGCGTTGAGCGGTTGCATCAAGTCATGACTTACTGCCGCCAAGAACCGTGATTTGGACTTCGATTCCAAATCCGAGCGCTGCGTCGCTTCCACCAGCTGCTTGTTAAGTTGTTCTAATTCTCGAGTCCGCAGACGTACCCTTTCTTCCAATGTCTCGTTGGCGTCTTTCAGTGCTTGCTCTGCATCACGGAATACGGTGATGTCGGTAAAGCTCATCACAAAGCCACCACCTGGCATTGGGTTACCTTGCACCTCTATCACGCGACCATCGGGACGAACCCGAGAAGAGGTGTGCCGAGTCCCTTGCTCAAGGTGATAAACACGGCGACGGACGTGGTCATCAGGGTCACCAGGGCCACACAACCCCTGCTCTGCATTGTGCCGAATCACATCCGCAATCGGTCGACCTACTTGAATCAAGCCTGGCGGAAATTCAAAGAGTTCTAAATAGCGTTGGTTCCACGCTACCAAGCGTAGTTGCTTATCGACGACCGCAATACCTTGTCCAATATGCTCAATCGCGCCTTGGAGTAAACCCCGACTAAAATCGTACAGTTCAGAGGCTTCATCGACGATAGTCGCCACCTCTTCAAGCTGCATGTTTCTACCTTGCAGAGCGGAAGTAAGTACTAACTTAGCAGAAGATGCACCAAATACCCCTGCTAGCACACGCTCCGTATGCCGAATCAGAGAAGATGGCGCTTGTTGATTCGGCATCAACTCTTCTCGTTGCTGGCTCCAGTAGGCTTGAAACGCCGCTTTAACTCGCGTTCGTCCTACAAATCTGGACGCTAGCATTTCCAGTTCTGCAACCGTAACGCGGCTCTGGTACAGACTCATATTTTCGCTTTCAGGCAACGGTGTACCAACGAATGATGCCGATTGTAAGCGCTCACTTAGGCTTGGTCGGGTAGCCATAGAAACCACAACAAAACACACTGCATTAGCGACCACACTGAGGATCATCCCCCAATCTGAAATCGCGATATCAAAACTAGCCAATACCTCTGGTGGCGTAATCAACCAGATCAGGAAGTTATTGCTGGCGTCTCCGGCAAGCATGTCTGTTTGGCTCATTAACGTAATCAGCCAGGTAGCAAAACCCACCGCGAGGCCGACATACACACCTTTCTTATTCCCTTGACGCCAATACATACCGCCAACCAGCGCAGGAGCGAATTGCGTGATAGCCGCGAACGAGAGAAAGCCGATAGCAGAAAGTGAATGAATGGTGTCCAACGCTTGATAGAAACACCACGCGCCAATCAACAAAACTAAAATCAAACCACGGCGGATCCGCAGTAATAATTCAGAAAAATGATGATGGTTACGCTGCGTCAGTCGCATGCGACGCAATAGCAATGGCATAACCAAGTCATTCGAGACCATGATCGCTAAAGCAATCGTCGATACGATAACCATGCCACTTGCCGCTGAAGTACCGCCTAGAAACGCAAGTAAGGCGATTTCACTCGCCCCTACCGACATCGGCACACTGATGACATAAGTATCAGGCGAAGCGCCACTCAAGAGACCTTGCCCTACCCACGCAATAGGTAAAACAAAAATCCCCATTAAGATCAGATAAATGGGGAACAACCAACGAGCCACATGCAAATCTTGAGCACGTTCATTTTCCACTACCATCGTATGGAATTGTCGCGGAAGGCATACGATCGCCAGCATGGTGAGTACAGTATGAATCAATATAGTCGGGATATTTGGTGACTGATACGTCTGTGCGGCAACATCAATTAAGCTCAAACTCTCGGTGTTCATCGCCAACCAAACAATGAAGACACCGACCACTAAAAAAGCCAGCAGTTTGATAATGGATTCGAAGGCAATTGCCATCATCATCCCACGATGGTGTTCCGTGTTATCAATGTGGCGGGTACCGAATAGCATCGTAAAAATCGCCAATGCGACCACAACAAACCACGACACGCTATCATTTTGATAACCAAAATCAGTAGCCAGCTCTGGAGCAATGATTTCAAGCCCCATAGTGATACCACGCAGCTGTAAAGCGATGTACGGCAAAATTCCCGCAACCGCTATGAGCGTAACAACCACGGCCAAACCTTGGGATTTACCGTAGCGTGCTCCGATAAAGTCAGCAATCGACGTGATGTGTTCCCGTTTAGCAATCAAAATAAGCCGAGCTAAAACGCGCCATCCGATGGTAAACACTAAAATGGGAGCAATATAGATGGGCAAGAAAGACCAAGGATTACTGCTGGCCTGCCCGACCGTGCCGTAGAAGGTCCATGATGTACAGTACACCGCAATGGAAAGGCTATAAATCCAAGGCCGCCAGCGTGCTAGCCACCTTTTCTGAATGTCGCCGTACCACGCGATGATAAATAAAGCTCCCAAATACGCTAAAGAAACGGGAACCACCAGCCATCCTTGCATCCGATATCCTTTCTTGCCTTTCTTGCTACTTTTAAAGCAAGAGAATAAAAAAACCTCTCCATGAGGGAGAGGTTTCATTTAACACTGCTTTGATAACGGAGACAAAGCTTAGTTTTTAACCTTTGTTACATAAGTCTAATTCTGTGTTTCAAGTGGCTTGTCTGATACATCAACCACCTGATGTGGGTCTTGCGAATCAAGCTTGATGAACAGAGCCAATAACCCCATCGCGGCCATGCCCCAGAACACAAGCGGTCCCCAGTGCTCATAACCCCAGCCACTCAATACGGTCATTAACGCGATAAATGCGCCCAACGGAATCGCGTTATACAACGCTTGCAACGCTACGATCTTATTTTCTTCGGAGTTTTGGATATATTGGATCGCGGCAATGTGTGCGGTAGCGAAAGTCACACCATGCAATAGTTGAACAATCACCAAAGCAATAATTGATGTTGTCGACGCCGTAATACCCCAACGCATCATTACACCAACGGCAGCAGCAATAAACAGCGCGCGTATTGACCAACCTACGAATAAACGCTTACTCAGTGCAAACACTGCCACTTCTGCGGCCACCCCCAAGCTCCATAAGTAGCCAATGACATCTTCCGAGTGACCAGCGGCCTTCCAGTGAATCGCACTAAAGCCGTAGTAAGCCGCATGACTGCCCTGAATTAGTGACACCAACACTAAGAATTTTAGTATCGGCTTGTCGGTCAAAAGAGCGGTCAGCTTTGGACGTTCTGCGCTTTGCCCACCGTGCGTTACAGGCATTGGGTTAGTCGGTCGCATAGCAAACAGCAACGAGATAAACACGCCGAACATCGCAGTGTACAAGATCATATCGGAGCCAAATTCAGCCACCAGGTAGCCCACTGCCGTCGAGCCTGCGATAAAGGCGATCGAACCCCATAGCCGCGTGCGGCCATAATCGAGCATTTTCAGGCGAGCGTAGTAATTTGCCATCGCGTCCGACAACGGAATAATCGGTCCACAACAAAGATTGAACAACACTGTCGCTAGTGCCATTAACCAAAAGCTACCACCCGTAAAAAAGTGAAATCCAACAAAAAGGAGGGCAGCGAAACTCAACCAACGTAAAGCAGGCATAAGATGTTCGACTTTGTGTACTCGTGGGGTGATCACGATATTGGCAACACAACGTGTCGCAAGGCCTAACCCGACCAGCAAACCGATATCTGTCGAAGATACGCCCTGATCCTTAAACCAAAGTGACCAAAATGGCAGATACACGCCATACGCAAAGAAGAATCCGAGAAAGTACTGGGAAATCCAGCCATACGGAGAAGGTTTCAACATTACTAATATCCTAAAACGGGAACACCAACGTTCGAGCCGGGAATTATGGATCGCCATGCGTATTATAAAAAGGGAAGAATAAGAAACTTATCGTTTCCTCGATGGAATACTAACTTTGCGACATTTGGCATCTTCAAGCGAAAACATCGTAATTTAGACCAAAGTCGTCTGGCTTCCGGTAAGAAATTTGTCAGACTTAGAGAGTGTTCCTTCCATCATTATTGGGTGTTCTCATGCCTGACAAATTTAACATGCAATCTCCACCGTTCGATCGCTTAACTGAAGCACAACAAACGCGACTGCGATCGTCTCTGGACGTTGCCTACTATCGAGCTCGAGATGTTATTTTATCCTGCGGACAGAAGAACCCCCACTTACATATTCTGATCAAAGGCGCGGTAGAAGAGCGCTCCAACGATCAACAGGAAGTGTTCGCACATTATGCCAACGACGATATGTTCGATGTACGCTCGTTACTTGAAGACAAGGTACGTCATCACTACATCGCGCTTGAGGACACGCTCTCTTACCTACTGCCGAAAGAAGTTTTCCTTGCCCTTTACAACGAAAATGGCCAGTTTGCAGCCTATTTCGATAACAATTTATCGAAACGGCAAGAGCTCATCGAAGCGGCCCATCAACAGCAAAACTTAGCGGAGTTTATTCTCACTAAAGTTGACCGCAGTATTTATCACCCACCGATGATCCTTGAACCAAATACACCAATTAACGAGGTAACACGTTCCTTAAAAGAGAATGGGATTGACGCTGCATTGGTTCAACTCCATAGCGATGATCCACGATTGGAAAAATGGCCATCAGCCCACCCGTACGCAATAGTGACTCGTACTAATATGCTGCATTCTGTGATGTTGGATGGTTGCGCGCTCGACACACCAGTGGGTGAGATCGCTAGCTTTCCTGTTTATCACGTTGATGATGGTGACTTTCTATTCAACGCCATGATCACAATGACCAGAAACAGAATGAAACGCCTCATGGTATGTGAAGGCAACAGAGCCGTTGGCATGCTGGATATGACCCAAATTCTTAGCGCGTTCTCAACCCACTCTCACGTGTTAACGCTCAGTATTGCTCGAGCAAGCAGCGTGGAAGAGCTCACTTTGGCCTCAAACCGCCAACGTCAATTGGTCGAGAGCTTATTGAAAAACGGCATCCGCACTCGCTTCATCATGGAGCTTATCTCAGCCGTAAATGAACAAATTATCGAGAAAGCGTTCGAGTTAGTGATACCACCAGCCTTGCACGACCATTGTTGCTTGATCGTACTCGGCTCTGAAGGCCGAGGAGAGCAAATTCTCAAAACCGATCAAGACAATGCCCTGATTATTCAAGATGGTCTGGAATGGCCTCATTGCGAACAAGTGATGCAATCCTTCACACACACCCTACAACAGCTCGGTTATCCACTTTGCCCTGGCAAAGTGATGGTTAACAACCCGAAGTGGGTCAAAACACAGCAAGAATGGATAAGCACCCTAAACCACTGGATAGCTAAAGCCGAACCAGAACAAATCATGGACTTAGCCATTTTCAGTGACGCCCATGCTGTTGCTGGGAATTGCGAGCTGCTGGCTCCAATTGCGGCGCATCTTCGTGACACAATGAAAGATCGCATGTTGATATTGTCTGATTTTACTCGCCCTGCCTTGCAGTTTTCTGTGCCCCTAACTCTATTTGGCAACGTAAAAAGTGCTAAAGACGGATTGGACATTAAACGCGGCGGTATTTTCCCAATTGTACACGGCATTCGCACCTTGTCTTTGGAATATGCCATTGAGGAGAAGAACACGTTTGAGCGCATTGAAGCTCTGAGAAATAAGCGCATCTTAGAATCCGAAACGGCAGATAATCTCAACGAAGCACTGAAATTGTTCTTTAAACTTCGTCTTAATCAGCAACTCAAAAAGCAAGAAGCGTTGAATAACATTGATATTAAACAACTGGATAGAACTGAGCGTGATTTGCTTCGCCACAGCTTACATGTGGTGAAGAAATTTAAGCAATTTTTAGGCTTCCATTATCAAATTCGTGATTAACCCTGATTTTCATAAATCACAGAGGCGTAGGCAATGAACTGGTTACAACGCAAATACTGGCATTACAAATTGAAAGGCTCGCCTTATCAGTCGCTGTTTTGCACGCCAGATAAAACAGAATACGTCTCTCTTGACTGCGAAACCACCAGCCTTGACCCAAATCGCGCCGAGCTGGTGACTATTGCAGCCACCAAGATCATCGACAACCGCATCATCACCAGTCAACCATTTGAAGTCCGCTTACGCGCGCCGCAATCGCTCGACTCAGGCTCGGTCAAGATCCATCGAATTCGCCACCAAGACTTAGTCGATGGCATCAGTGAAAAAGAGGCGCTGCTCGAGCTGCTCGACTTTATCGGCAACCGACCACTTGTGGGCTATCACATTCGTTACGATAAAAAGATCTTAGACCTTGCTTGTCTGCGGCAACTTGGCTTCCCACTTCCTAACCCACTTATCGAGGTCAGTCAGATTTATCACGATAAGTTGGAACGACATTTGCCGAATGCCTATTTCGACTTAAGTCTGGATGCCATTTGTAAACACCTCGAACTTCCTATCCAAGACAAACACGACGCCTTGCAAGACGCGATTTCTGCCGCTTTGGTCTTTGTCCGCTTAACGAAAGGCGATTTACCCAACCTAACCGCGCCGTATACATAAAAATCAGTTGACCTAGCTCCCAGAAATACTTTTGTTTCAGCGATTTCCCGGCGCTTCCATCACTCTCATCCTAAAGTCTAATTGTGGAAATACGCGCGGTGACTGACAGTTATAAGCACAACGTCGTCATTACCACGACCAAGTTATTTAGAACCAAAAAACAGCCCTACAAAAATATATTCAAAATCTTATCTAGATTGGTGTAAGGCCGAGAAATAAGGCACAAGGAGAGAAGCCATGAGCGAAGCCCACGTTTATCCGGTAAAAGAAAATATTAAAACTCATACACACGCGGATAATGATACTTACTTAGCCATGTATCAGCAGTCGGTAACCGATCCAGAGGGCTTCTGGAGCGAGCACGGCAAAATCGTTGATTGGATCAAACCTTTCACCAAAGTAAAAAGCACTTCTTTCGACACTGGCCATGTTGATATTCGCTGGTTTGAAGATGGCACACTGAACGTCTCGGCTAACTGTATTGACCGTCATCTTGCAGAACACGGGGACGACGTCGCCATCATTTGGGAAGGCGATGATCCAGCCGACGACAAAACACTCACTTTCAACGAACTGCACAAAGAAGTGTGTAAATTCTCCAACGCATTGAAAGAGCAAGGCGTACGCAAGGGCGACGTGGTGTGTCTATACATGCCAATGGTGCCAGAAGCCGCAGTGGCGATGCTCGCTTGTACCCGTATTGGTGCGGTTCACACCGTAGTATTTGGCGGTTTCTCACCAGAAGCACTATCCGGCCGTATCATCGACTCTGACGCTAAAGTCGTGATCACCGCTGACGAAGGCGTACGTGGCGGACGCGCTGTTCCACTGAAAAAGAACGTGGATGAAGCACTAACCAACCCAGACGTAAAAACCATCAATAAAGTCGTCGTGCTTAAACGTACAGATGGTGATGTTGAATGGCATGAACACCGTGATGTTTGGTGGCACGAAGCAACAGCCAACGTTTCTGACGTTTGCCCACCAGAAGAGATGAAAGCCGAAGACCCGCTGTTCATCCTCTACACATCTGGCTCGACAGGTAAACCTAAAGGCGTACTACATACTACAGGCGGTTACCTCGTCTACGCGGCAATGACCTTTAAATATGTCTTCGATTATCAACCAGGTGAAACCTTCTGGTGTACCGCGGATGTGGGCTGGATTACAGGCCATACTTACCTAATTTATGGTCCACTAGCGAACGGGGCCAAAACCATTCTGTTTGAAGGTGTTCCAAACTACCCAAGCACGGCTCGTATGAGTGAAGTGGTTGATAAGCACCAAGTGAACATTCTCTACACTGCGCCAACCGCTATTCGTGCACTAATGGCAAAAGGTAACGAAGCGGTAGCAGGGACATCACGTTCAAGCTTACGTGTGATGGGTTCAGTAGGTGAGCCTATCAACCCTGAAGCGTGGGAGTGGTACTACAAAACGATTGGTAACGAGAGCTCGCCTATCGTTGATACTTGGTGGCAAACAGAGACCGGCGGTATCTTAATTGCACCACTACCAGGTGCAACAGATTTAAAACCAGGCTCAGCAACTCGACCATTCTTCGGAGTCCAACCTGCACTGGTTGATAACATGGGCAACATCATTGAAGAAACCACAGCAGAAGGTAACTTGGTGATCCTTGATTCATGGCCAGGTCAGATGCGTACTGTTTATGGCGACCACGAACGCTTTGAACAGACCTACTTCTCAACCTTCAAGGGAATGTACTTTACTAGTGATGGTGCTCGTCGTGACGAAGACGGCTACTACTGGATCACTGGCCGTGTTGATGACGTACTAAACGTGTCGGGTCACCGTATGGGTACCGCTGAAATTGAATCAGCGCTAGTGGCGCACCACAAGATTGCAGAAGCGGCGATTGTTGGTATTCCACATGACATCAAAGGCCAAGCTATCTACGCTTACATTACATTGAACGATGGTGAATTCCCGTCAGCTGAGCTGCACAAAGAAGTTAAAGATTGGGTGCGTAAAGAGATTGGTCCAATCGCGACACCAGATGTACTGCACTGGACAGATTCCTTACCGAAGACTCGTTCTGGTAAGATAATGCGTCGAATCCTGCGTAAGATTGCAACGGGCGATACAAGCAACCTCGGAGACACGTCAACGCTTGCCGATCCGAGCGTGGTAGACAAGCTTATCGCAGAGAAAGCAGAATTGGCATAAATTCAACCAACTGTTTTAAAAGCACTTTAAAAACCGCCATCACTCATGGCGGTTTTTTGCTTTAGTGCACAAATTGGCCACAAAAAAAATATGGCAATTATGTTGTTTTTGTTAACTTGGTTACAGAAACGAGAGTGGCTATTAGGAGATTAGACCAGTAAATTGCTGCTAATTGCTATGAATTAGCTATAATCTTGGTCGATTTTTTAAAATTTGCTCGGTTTTAACAAAAAAATCGTGCTGAACTATCGTATATTTGGGAATATAAACGTTCCACTCACGATAAGGGAAGATAGCAACACAATGTCTGCAAAGTCACGGATTCTTGTTCTAAACGGACCAAATCTTAATCTATTGGGTCTGCGCGAACCGACACACTATGGTCACAGTACCTTAGCTCAAGTTGTGGATACTCTTACAGAGCAAGCCCATAACGCTGGGGTAGAACTGGAACACCTACAATCAAATCGTGAGTACGAACTGATTGAAGCCATTCACGCTGCCTATGGCAAGATTGACTTCATCATCATCAATCCAGCGGCTTTCACTCATACTAGTGTGGCGCTGCGAGATGCATTACTTGGCGTCGCCATCCCATTTATTGAGGTGCACTTATCAAATGTGCACGCACGTGAACCATTCCGTCATCACTCTTATCTGTCAGATAAAGCAGAGGGTGTGATTTGCGGTTTAGGCGCACAAGGTTATGAATTTGCTCTGTCTGCAGCGATCAATAAGCTACAGGCAAAGTAACCCTAACACTCTGCAACCCTACGAGGGTTGTCTTAATCACAAGATAAAAGAGAAAGAAAAGATGGATATTCGTAAAATCAAGAAGCTAATTGAGTTAGTTGAAGAGTCTGGCATTGCTGAGCTAGAGATCTCTGAAGGTGAAGAGTCAGTGCGCATCAGCCGTCATGGCACTGCAGCTCCTCAAGCACCAATTCACTACGCAGCAGCTCCAGCGGCGGCACCTGCTCCAGTAGCAGCGGCACCAGTAGCGGAAGCGCCAGCAGCAGAAGCTCCAGCAGCAACACCTGCAGGTCACCAAGTTCTTTCTCCAATGGTTGGTACTTTCTACCGCTCTCCAAGCCCAGACTCTAAAGCATTCGTAGAAGTGGGTCAGAAAGTAAATGCTGGCGATACTCTATGTATTGTTGAAGCAATGAAAATGATGAACCAAATCGAAGCGGACAAATCTGGCGTTGTTACAGCAATCCTAGCTGAAGACGGCCAACCAGTTGAATTCGACCAACCTCTTGTTGTAATCGAATAAGCGGGGCTTGCCTTATGCTAGACAAAGTAGTCATCGCGAACCGAGGTGAAATTGCACTTCGTATTCTTCGCGCTTGTAAAGAATTAGGTATTAAGACCGTCGCTGTTCACTCAACAGCGGATCGCGATCTTAAGCACGTACTACTCGCAGACGAAACCGTATGTATCGGCCCTGCTCGTGGTATCGACAGCTACCTAAACATTCCACGCATCATTTCTGCAGCAGAAGTGACTGGTGCTGTGGCTATCCACCCAGGTTACGGCTTCCTGTCTGAGAACGCAGACTTCGCAGAGCAAGTTGAGCGCAGTGGTTTCATCTTCGTTGGCCCAAAGGCAGACACTATCCGCCTAATGGGCGATAAAGTATCTGCTATCAATGCAATGAAGAAAGCAGGCGTTCCTTGTGTACCGGGTTCTGACGGCCCTCTAGACAATGACGAAGAGAAAAACAAAGCATTTGCTAAGCGCATTGGTTACCCAGTAATCATCAAAGCATCTGGCGGCGGCGGCGGTCGTGGTATGCGTGTTGTTCGCGCAGAGAAAGACCTTATCCAAGCTATTGCAATGACACGTGCTGAAGCAAAAGCGGCGTTCAACAATGACATGGTTTACATGGAGAAATTCCTAGAAAACCCTCGTCACGTTGAAGTTCAGGTTATTGCTGACGGTCAAGGCGGCGCAATCCACCTTGGTGAGCGTGACTGTTCAATGCAACGTCGTCACCAAAAAGTAGTGGAAGAAGCTCCAGCACCTGGTATCACCGAAGAAATGCGTAAGTACATCGGTGAACGCTGTACTCGTGCATGTATCGAGATCGGTTACCGCGGCGCAGGTACGTTTGAATTCCTATACGAGAACGGTGAGTTCTACTTCATCGAAATGAACACTCGTATTCAGGTAGAGCACCCAGTAACAGAGATGGTTACTGGCATCGACCTAATCAAAGAACAGCTTCGCGTTGCAGCGGGTCAGCCTCTGTCATTCACTCAAGATGATATTAAGATCCGTGGCCATGCGATTGAGTGTCGTATCAACGCAGAAGACCCTGAGCGCTTCCTACCATCTCCGGGTAAGATCGAGCGTTTCCACGCTCCTGGCGGTATGGGTGTACGTTGGGAATCTCATATCTACACAGGCTACACAGTACCACCTCATTACGATTCAATGATTGGTAAACTGATCACTTACGGTGAGAACCGTGATGTAGCGATTGCACGTATGAAGAACGCACTGGGTGAGATGATCATCGAAGGCATCAAAACTAACGTGCCACTGCAATTCTCCATTATGAATGACGAAAACTTCCAACACGGTGGTGCAAACATCCACTACCTAGAGAAGAAGCTTGGCTTACAATAAACCTAAGCAAACGTCTTAAAAAATGCCCACTCCCGTGGGCATTTTTGTTTTATATGTACGCGAACGGCTCAACATATAAATCGGCTTATTTGGGTATATACTCAAACAAATCGTAGAGTTCTGGTAAACTCTGCGCCACTTCATTCACTTTAAGAGCAAAAACCAATGCCTTGGATTCAAATCAAACTCAACGCGACCAATGAAAACGCTGAGCAAATCGGCGATATGCTAATGGAAGAGACTGGCGCGCTGTCTGTTACATTCTTAGACGCGCAGGATACACCTGTATTCGAACCTCTACCTGGCGAAACTCGCTTATGGGGCGATACTGATATTCTGGCACTGTATGATGCAGAAGCAGACACTAACTTCATCATCGACCAAATTAAAGCGAGCAATATGCTGGCTGACAATTTTGCTTACAAAGTAGAACAGCTTGAAGATAAAGACTGGGAACGCGAATGGATGGAAAACTTCCACCCAATGAAATTTGGTGAACGCTTATGGATTTGTCCAAGCTGGCGCGACATTCCAGATCCTGACGCTGTTAATGTTATGTTGGATCCAGGCCTTGCATTCGGTACGGGTACTCACCCTACAACAGCACTTTGTCTTGAGTGGCTAGAAAGCATGGACTTAAGCGGTAAGACCGTTATCGACTTCGGTTGTGGCTCAGGTATTCTTGCGATCGCAGCGATCAAACTGGGCGCTGAAAAAGTGATAGGGATCGACATTGATCCTCAAGCCCTGCTTGCTTCAAAAGACAATGCTGAGCGTAATGGCGTTGCAGACAAACTAGAAGTTTACTTACCGCAAAATCAACCTGAAGGTCTCGTCGCTGACGTCGTTGTGGCCAACATCCTTGCGGGACCTTTACGTGAACTTGCACCTATCATCAAAGGACTAGTTAAGCCAAATGGCGACCTCGCTATGTCCGGCGTATTAGACACTCAAGCTAAAGATGTTGCGAACTATTACCGTGACGAGCTTCACATTGACCCGATTGTTGAGCAAAGTGAATGGTGTCGCATCTCTGGTCGTAAGCAAGGCTAGACAAGGTTTTCAGAGCTAATTGTTTGAAATTCATACAATTTACAAAAACAATTTGTAAATGCTCAAATATTAGTCTTTTCACGCAGTGAAAAAATGCGTAAAATGCGCGCCCTTGCTGGTACAGAACTGTGATGACGTTTTGAAAATCGGAAACTATCAACTTAAGAACAATCTAATCGTAGCCCCTATGGCTGGTGTAACGGATAGACCGTTTCGCGAGTTGTGTCTTCGCTATGGTGCGGGAATGGCCGTCAGTGAAATGATGTCTGCTAACCCAAAACTATGGGGAACGTCAAAGTCGAAACAGCGCATGGTACACGAGGGCGAATCGGGCATTCGCTCTGTACAGATTGCGGGTTCCGATCCACAGCTTATGGCGGACGCAGCTCAATTCAGTGTTGAGAACGGTGCACAAATCATCGACATCAACATGGGCTGCCCGGCAAAAAAAGTGAATAAGAAGCTAGCGGGCTCTGCTCTGCTTCAATACCCAAACATTATCGAAGAGATTTTGAAAGCGGTCGTGAATGCAGTGGACGTTCCTGTAACGTTAAAGACTCGAACTGGCTGGGATACAGACAACAAGAACTGTGTCCAGATCGCTAAATTAGCCGAAAACTGCGGCATACAAGCTCTTGCTCTGCATGGCAGAACGAAAGCATGTATGTACAAAGGTGAGGCCGAATATGACAGCATTAAAGCGGTAAAAGAGGCGATTTCAATTCCGGTTATCGCGAACGGTGATATCGATAGCCCGGAGAAAGCCAAATTTGTACTGGAGTACACCGGTGCGGACGCTTTAATGATTGGACGCCCTGCCCAGGGTCGTCCTTGGATTTTCCAGGAAATCCATCACTATTTGGAAAACGGCACCACAATGGAGGAGCTTCCAACTGAGGAAGTGAAAACCATTATGCTTGGTCATGTAAATGCTCTGCATGAGTTTTATGGGGAGTTCTTAGGTCCACGTATCGCGCGCAAGCACGTTGGGTGGTACCTGAAAGAGCATGAACAGGCAAGTGAGTTTCGCCGTACCTTCAACGCTATCGACGCAGCTCCGCTGCAAATTGAGGCGTTAGAAGGTTATTTTGATAACGTTGCATCATAATTAAGAGAAGAGCTAGACCGAATATGTTCGAACAAAATCTGACTTCAGAAGCATTAACAGTAACTACAGTAACGTCACAAGACCAGATTACTCAGAAGCCTTTACGTGACTCTGTTAAAGCGTCTCTTAAAAACTACCTTGCTCAACTAAACGGCCAGGAAGTAACAGAACTATACGAATTAGTTCTAGCTGAAGTTGAACAGCCACTACTAGATACTATCATGCAGTACACTCGCGGTAACCAAACTCGCGCAGCAACTATGATGGGTATCAACCGCGGTACTCTTCGCAAGAAACTTAAGAAATACGGCATGAACTAAGACCGTTTTTCAAAAAGTATTTGGAACAAGCCGTTACCTTTTTAGGTAACGGCTTTTCTTTATCTACTAAAACACTACGAATAACGCTCACTTTGTTCAGTATTACCAACTGGCTTTAAGATAACTACTGCTGAGCCAAACAATAGGAAAGCCACGAAAGCGACCCATTCATTGCCTACAGAATACGCGAAGCCCGCCAAGGCAGACCAAATCGCGACACCAAAGTGCATCATACTCATTCCAGAAGACATTAACACACCTCGATATTCATCAGATAAGCTTGCGATATGTGCTTGTAATGCCGGAGAACCAACCCCTCCAGCAAGAGACCAGAGCACTAGAGCTGGAAGATAAGCGGTCACCGTACTCATCTCATTTGAGAACACCCATGCACTGCAAGGTATGCACACCATTAAAGCCACTCGCATAACGGCTCGAGAGCTACCAAGCCAGCGAGAAGCTCTCGCCACGCACATATTTCCAACCACACTCACGATCCCTAGAGCTGCATAAATAGCGCCCACCCAACCGAGCGCCAAATCACTGGTATCTCGAATATGAAGGCCTATCAGGTTAAATACACCAATACCTCCCCCTAGGCCTAAACACATCGCTAGAATCGCCCTCAACGCGCCTGGAAGATGAATGACGTCTGTGATAGGTGGCAGAGTATCTGACTTCTTGGACTCATTATGCTTGTTGTTCATGGACACTACGCTCATGGCACCGACAAAAAGAGCCGCAACGCCCAAAATAATAAAAGCGGCACGCCATGATAAAAGCTGGGTCAACAATGCTCCGAGCGCCGGGCTGGTTATCATACCTAGCGTTAATCCCGCCTGAACCATCACAATTTGACGCATCGCTCTATTACCCTTCGCGTCTCCCGCTAACGCGAATGCAATTGGCAACATGCCTGCACTTGCAATACCAGTGATCACTCGAGTTGCAATAGCAAGTTCAAAATCATGAACTATGCCCGTCGTAATAGACGCAACCCCAAATACAAAGCAAGCAGGCACCATGATTCGAATACGCCCAACTCGGTCTGATAAACGGCCCAAGTAAGGAGCGAAAATTGCTATGGCTAAACTATATGCCGTAATAAATAAGGTCACCTGACTCGGTTGAACACTTAAATCATTTCCGATAGGTTCAAGAATAGATCCAAGCATCAACTCATCAGCACCAACAAGAAAAGCAACGAGAAATAGGATCATGGACTGCATCATAGCTCCACCTCCTGTTCTGTTTTCGATTCAGCACAAGTGAGCAACGAAATATCTAAAACTCTATCAGGCCAAGATTGCAAAAATGCCTTCTCATGAGATACCACAATCACGCTACCGGAAAAGCGCTGGAGAGCCTCTTTAAGCGCATTTTTGCTGCTGCTATCCAAATGTGTTGTTGGTTCGTCCAACAGCAAAACATTGCATTTCTGAACCGATAAACAACACAGTTTCACCCGAGTTTGCTCACCACCGCTCAATGTACCTAAGTGGCGCTGCGTCTTATCCCCCGTGATCCCAAAGCGAGCTAATAGCTTGCGTGACTCTTTGCTTGAGATTGTTGGCGCACAAGAGCACAGCTCCTGTTCAGGCGTGTTCTGAGGATGGCGCCAAGACAAATCTTGAGAAAAATAACCAATCATTGCACCTTTTGCCAATACCACCTCACCAGAGAGTGGCTCGATCTTCCCCATCAGGGTTTTAAGTAAGGTCGACTTACCCACGCCGTTAAAGCCAGCAACAACCAAATTTTCCCCGCGCGCTAACGTGATATCAAATACTGGAAGCAGAGGCTGCTGATAACCGATCATCAACGCTTTTGCCTCAACCACATTCGGTTGCTCAATGGGCTGGTAAGCAAAGTCAAACGTCGATACTTTCTCTACATGATTCAGTTGAATACGTTCGATTTTATCCAGTCTCTTCTTACGCCCTTTAGCAAGACTGGCGTTAACTCCTGCACCATTTTGGGCAATAAATTTCTCTAACTTTCGAATTTCACTTTGCTGAGCCTTATATTGCTTTTCTAATAAAGCACCGTCGTGCTGCTTTTGCTGCATTGCTTTGACATAAGTACCGCTGTATTTTCGAACCGTTTGATAATCAATATCACAAATACTGGTCGCTACTTGATTAAGAAAATCAACATCATGAGAAACCAGTAAAACGGTACCAATGTAATCATTGAGAAACGTGACTAGCCATTCAATGTGCGGAGCATCAAGATAGTTTGTCGGCTCATCAAGAATTAACACATCGGGGTTGCGAAGTAACAACCTGCCTAAAAGGACTTTGTGCCTTTGACCGCCACTTAGCGAGATAAGCGGTGTATCTAAGCCAAATTGATAAATACCAAGACCTACAGCAACTCGTTCAATTTTGGTATTAATTGCATAGAAGTCTTCATCTTCTAAATATGCCTGTAGCCGAGCGACTTGGCTTAAAAGAGATGTAGAGTGAGACTCGGTCATCGCATGATACAAAGTCCAAAGCTTTTGCTCTGCAGCGTATAAACTCTCAAAAGAGCCCTTTAAACACTCATGAACTGTCAGCACATTATCGATCTTAAAATGTTGTTCTAAATACCCCACCTCAAGGTTTGGTAACCATTCAATGCAGCCCTTATCTGCAGATAATTCACCGAAAAGCAGTTTCAATAAGGTGCTTTTTCCAACACCATTCGCTCCGGTGATACCTACTTTCTCTCCCACGTTAATACGAAAGGTCACGTTGTTGTATAATGTCTTATCGGCTACCTGATAAGACAAATTTTTAACTTGTAAAATACTCATGTTTTCAACCAAATAAAAAAGGGCCGGTGATCAATACCGGCCCTTATTTCAATACTGGGTAATGCTTTGTAGCTGCTTAACAGATACAAAAAGGCCGATGATGAAATATCACCGGCCATCTCTTCTCTTTTATCAGGTGTACAAGCTCCTGCGTATAACTTCAGCGAAGCTACCCACACATAAAACACCTGATGAAGATAATTTAAGACTCCGAGCAACACTTCATCGCGTTTTTTGCACGGAGTTCAGCCTTCTTACAAAGCTTTTAAACAAGAGATATAACATGATTTACTGTCGAAAAAATATTCGATGTGAAGCGTACACCTTTAGAATAAAAAGTACCAGATAATTGTTAAAACTATCGTGACTTACACGAAGGTCCACAGAAAGAAGACTTTTCCTCAGTCAATGTGCCAGGTGAACTGCTTACTCTGCAAACACAGCTATGAAAGCACCTATACCGCTCACGTTATATACGTACGTAGTGGTGGCTTTGAAGGTTAGAGAGGGTTAGAGGGAAGAAGTAGCGAATACACTTTAAGACACTGGCTTAAATAGATCGACAAAACAAAATCCATGTTTGGAAAGTTTTAAATGCGCTGAGTTTATATTAATAAGCGCCTATGGCTAAATCAAAACATCTAAAGCAGAGAAATCTCCCCCGAAAATAACATAACCTAGTGAATAAATTTTCCAGGTAATAATAAAGGAAGCTTTGGTAAGTAAGCATAAGGGCTGAGAACTAGCGCTCGATACTAGGACCCGGTTCAGTAGAAACCACACAAAACTGAGTTCCACTTCACTCATAACAGGGCTTAGAAAGCATCGCCAGAGGGAAGCCTGCCTCTAGATGCAAGGTTTCAATATGAAAGTGGGTTTAAGGTAAGTCAGGTAACCAAAACAAAAAAAGCCCCAGTCTTTCGACTGAGGCTTAATATAAGTGGCGGAGTGGACGGGACTCGAACCCGCGACCCCCGGCGTGACAGGCCGGTATTCTAACCAACTGAACTACC
>NZ_JAWOTW010000021.1:0-67676 GCF_033339075.1 Vibrio sp. 970 | reverse complement strand
ATTGGCGCTGGACTAAACAAAGGCCCCCTTTTAGGGGGCTCACACAAAGCCACCTTCTTTAGAAGGTGGTAATTTACCTAAACGGTTCATGTTTCAACGCTCAACAGGGCATTCATCGTTTGAGTATGAGTAATGTGGTTAATCACCTTTCTTGTTCTTTTGTTCAAGGATTAACGATAACAGGCGAACGAGCAGGGACTGAGCTTCCGGTGAGAGCAATCGCGCCACGGCTGTTAAGTCATTTGCTGTGACATGCTGAACATCACGTACATCTAAGGCAATATCTAGGTCAGTCAAATGAAGCGAACGCAATATGGCACGATATTGTGAGAGTTTAAGATCGGACTCTCCGCGCTCGATCCTTTGATATGTTTTTACGCTCATTCCAGCGATGTTTGCCATTTGCTCACGGGAGAGGCCATTCGATTTTCGTCTTGCGATCAGTGCTTGAATTATAGGGTCTACCTGCATGTGCTCTCCTGAAAGGACAGTTTTGACCTAAACGGAGCAAGAAGTGGACCAGTTTAACCACCACATATTTACCTGCTTTGCAATCAGTATAAAAATAACTGTCTTATAAAAACGTAAATATTTTAGTCAGTTATTAACTCAATGGAAAAGTATCAATCATACAAATCAATAGAAACGAAAGCTTCTATTCGCAAAATGCAACGCATTTTAGATCATTTATTTAGTGAAATTGATCAGCAACATCGTGAGACTAAAGAGAATGTTGTGACACTGATTCAACAGTCACAACAGCGATTGATGAACTACAAAGAGCTTTACCTTCACAAAGAATCGATAAGTGAAGTAGAGCTGCGGATGGCGCATGAAAATATGAGTGAGACTGAGAAGCAGGTCGCCGATATGGGTATTCCAGTGTTAACTTATATCATTGGCGCGCTAGATAAAGCGTATTAACACAGTCGTAAAGTCGGGCGATACAAGATTTACACAATTTCGATCAATTGATGACATCTAAAAGAAAGGATGCAAATGCTGGGGAACCACACCCAGCATTCGGACACTCATTTACCTATATTTTCGAACCGTAAATCAGTGTTTAGAGGTATGTGAACCGAACAGTGTCGGTACGCAGCGAATAATAGCGATATTGTCCGATCTAGGCTACGTCCTTGGAATCTAACACCTTCACTTAAACTGTAAATTAATCTGTACACCCAGCCAAATTGAGCCATTGAGCACGTTCTGCCTTCTTTTTAAGCGATAAAAGACTAATTAGTGACGAAAAAAACAACACATCTTAGGTAAAAGATAAGAGTTGTTAAAATATATCGCTATAAGATTGACCTTTTGCTTTTCAATCGTCCTGCTTATGCCTTACAATCTTTTCGAACCAAATCCATTCATAACGAATGGGGTTGATGAATTAAGATGAACAATTTTGCTTCGAACCCAAAGTTGCGCACATTTCATCAGCGATGACATCGCCAAAAATGACTCTCAAGTGTTCATGTGCAAATGATTAACCACCTTTTGTTGCGTGTTTTCTTAGCCATACAGGGCTCTTGTAACATAGTGCTCTTGTAACCAAATTTTGACTAAGTCGGAGCGTTTTGTTGTGTGCTTTAGATAAAGCACAACTGGTGAGAAATTAACGGATTGAATTTAGAGGTATTAACCGTGAACCTAAAACTTGTCGGCAGTTCCCTGATCGTTGCAGGTACTGCTCTTGGCGCTGGTATGCTTGCTATACCAATGGTGCTTGCTCAATTTGGCCTCCTTTGGGGCACTCTTCTTATGTTGTTCATCTGGGCTGGAACGACTTATGCTGCGCTGCTCCTTCTTGAAGCCAGTTGCAAAGTAGGTGGTGGTGTGAGCATGAATGCAATTGCTCGCGAAACGCTTGGTAAAGGAGGCCAGTTGGTAACCAACAGCTTGCTTTACGCCCTGTTAGTTTGTCTATTAATGGCTTACATCATTGGTGCGGGTGATCTGGTACAAAAAGTAACAGCCTCAATTGGGCTTCCAACATCTACGATCTCAAGCCAAGTCGGTTTTACTCTTTTAGTTGGTATCATTGTTTCGGCAGGTACAGGGGTAGTAGATAAGCTGAATCGCGGTTTGTTCCTAGGCATGATCGTAGCGCTGATCCTGACACTTTTTGCGCTTGCACCAAGCGTCTCGTTTGAAGGACTTGATGAGGTTGTGAGCGACGATAAAATGGCACTTATCAAAACCAGTTCGGTGCTTTTCACCAGTTTCGGTTTTATGGTCGTGATCCCATCGCTTGTAACTTACAACAAAGAAGCGAGTAAAATACAGCTGCGTAATATGATTATCGTGGGCTCAACTATTCCGCTTGTTTGTTACCTATTATGGTTGTTAGCGGTTGTCGGCAACCTACCACCTCATGAGCTTGTTCAATACTCCAACGTAACAGAGTTGATATCGGTACTAGGTCAGCAATACGAGGGCTTAGAGTTCATCCTATCCATGTTTACTGGTTTGGCACTACTAACGTCGTTCTTAGGTGTTGCAATGGCGCTATACGATCAAAATGCAGACCTACTGAAAGCAAGTAAGCCAGTGATTTTTGTTACTACTTTTGTGCTACCACTATTAGGTGCTGTATTTGCGCCAGAACACTTCCTAGCTATTCTCAGCTACGCGGGGATTATTCTCGTGTTTCTCGCGGTCTTTGTCCCATTATCAATGACCATGAAAGTGCGCCGAGTGCCAGTAGAAGATGACAATATTTATGAAGCTGGTGGCGGCGCAATGGGAATGAGCATGATCTTCCTATTCGGCTGTTTCTTGCTGTTTGCCCAAGCAGTATAAAATCACGCTAGCTTATTTAAAAACTGAGCCGCTCGTAGTCAAACGGGCGGCTTTTTTGTATTCATAGCCGAACCCAGGCCACTCAAAGTCATCAGCATTTTTGATGTTTGACGTTTCTCTGATAATCACGGTTAGCGCTGACTTTTTAGTAAAACTCCTTAGCGAAAGGCTGACATGTACAGTGATTCACCCTTCTATTATATCGATGTTGATATGAATAAGAGGCTCTGTTGTGTCAAAGCAATTATCTTTTGCCATGGTTGGCGTTATGTTGTCTTTAGGTGTGTTGAGTACAGAAGCGGTGGCTGACCCGAAGCATAAGCATGGACATCGGTACGATCACCATCATGCGCATCACCACCATCATAAACACAAGCGCAAGCACAAGCATAAACACAAACATCGTGACGTTATTTATGTGGAGACCCGACGACCAAGGCGCAGTTACTATTACCATGACCGAATTCCTCGGAATAGTACCTACATAAAGATTGGAGATTTCACTTATCTAAAAGTGGACGACCGTTATTATCGCCGTTCTAATGATCGCTATATCCATGTCGAGTTCAATTAAACTTGAAAGGGCACATAGTCGGCGTTCTTGTAATGTTGAGCTTAATAGCAACAACATGGCACATGTAACATCGACCAATACTAGGGTTGAGGGGTAAAAACAAAAACAGCGAGCCGGTGCTCGCTGTTTTTGCTTAGATGAGTGTTAGACAGTAAATCTATTTAAGATTTGATCTTGTTTATGTACATCTTCTTGTTGCGCCTGCATCGCGTCGTTGGTTCGATTTGCCGATTCGGCGACTTGAGTCGATAGGTCTTTAATATTCACCGTATTGTTGTTGATCTCTTCAGCGACAAGGCTTTGCTCTTCCGCTGCTGAGGCAATTTGCAAGTTCATATCGGAAATACGCTGAATCGCGTCACGAATGCGTTGTAACGCACTATTTGCTAAACCCGCTTTTTCAACGGCCTCTATAGCACTACCTTTGCTTTGATGCATGGCATTTGCCACAGATGAAGCGCCAGATTGTAGTTGCTCAATCATAGTACGAATCTCTGTTGTCGACTCTTGAGTACGTTGTGCCAGTGTACGTACTTCATCTGCAACAACGGCGAAGCCTCGGCCAGATTCTCCCGCACGTGCAGCCTCGATTGCGGCATTCAACGCGAGTAAGTTCGTTTGGTCCGCAATATCGTTGATGACTTTTAGAATCGTTTCGATATTGGCAGTAGCAGATTCCAACACTTGTACTTCTTCGACTGCAAGGTCAATGCTATCGGAAAGCATGTTTATCGTTTGTGTCGATTCACCAACGATAGAAGACCCCTCAACCGTTGCTTGGTCGGCTTCTTTGGCTGCACTTGCCGCACCTTGCGCATTATTAGCAACCTCTGTCGCGGTGACAGACATCTCATGCATCGCGGTAGCAAGTTGTTCTAGCTCTTGCAGCTGAGTGTGAATTGCGCCTGCCGAGTCTTTTGCGCCCTCAGCGGTGATTTGAGTTCCAATTAAAATTTGATCAGAAATACGTTTCGACTCAATGATTTGCTGTTGTAAGTTCTCCATGAACGTATTGAAGTTTGTGGCAAGCTCAGAAAACTCTTGGTCAGTATCTGTTTCGAGGCGTTGTGTAAGGTCGCCTTTCCCTGATGCTACATCTTTAATCGCATTGTTTAGCGTGTCCAAAGGACGCATGAGAGTGCGAATCAACAGAGTTAGGGCGATAATAGATGCAATCACGGCAATGATTGAATAAATAATAGCGTTGTTACGAAGCTCTCCTACGGCAGAATAGGCAACAGCTTCATCGATCACCGAACCTACGTACCAGTTCTCGCCAGGAATGTGAGTCAGGTTAACCATGTAGCGGTTGCCATCAATCTCAACATGTTGTGCTGATTGCGTAAGTTCGATTTGCGGGAGGTAGCTACCGACTTTTTCACCGTTGTATTTACTTTGAGGGTGAGCAATGGTTGTGCCATCAGCGGTGATCAGAAATAAGTAACCAGCATCAAACAGATTCACTTGGTTGACCAGATCAGAAAGGGTAGTTAATTCGAGGTCATAAAACATACCGGCTAAAAACTGGCCATTTTCTTTTACTGGCGTACCAACAGAGATGATAACGTTTTTCGAAGACGCATCGACGTACGGATCGGTTACGACCAAATCGCCTTTGCTCTTAGCTGCAATAAACCAAGGACGCTGACGTGGGTCGTAGTCTGGACCCGCATCCCAGCCGTCGTCATTTTCAATCACAAAGCCATTACTTTCATAACCAAAACCGATGGCAAGGAAGCTGCTTTTTGGCGTGGGTCTTTCAAGTATGTTTTGAACATAGCTATGTGAACTGGGATCAAGCTCAATCACTTCAGTAATGGAGCGAGCGAGATCCTTCTTTGCATTCATTTCTGATTGCACAGTGTTACCAACACTGGTCAATATCTCGTTTACACTTGAGTCGATTTGCTCCTGAGTTTGGGAGCGGATGGTCATAACTTGTTGTGTCGACAATAACGACACGGTAATTAGCAGCAAAAATGAAGAGGCTGTGACAACCTTATGTCTGAATTTCATGAGCTTTCCTCTGATTCTCCCGGTTGGTTCCACTTTGCTTTCGCCTCTTTTAAACCGAGCGAATTGGGCATAAAGAGAAACCTATTGTGTTTGGTTATATTTTTATCGACATCTTTGTCAAAAACATGAACTCATTTGTCGTCTTTTTTAACTAAATTTAAACAAACCGACAATTTACGTTAAAACTTGTGAGTGTGATCATGTTTGCGAGCTCAATTAATGAAATCGTCATAATGAAAAGAATTGCTTAACAAATAGTGGCATTAACTGGCTTTACAGGTGAGGTGATGAAAATTTTGTTGGTGCTGACAGGTGTTTTGTTGAAGTTTTGTCTTTGTAAATTATGAGCTTTTTACTAAAAGCATAATGTGGACGGAGTTTTAGGTATAAAAAAGGCCCCGACGATGCGGAGCCTTTGTTAATTGACGTCTCGATTTTAGAAAATAAGATGAGCAACGCCAGCAATCACAGGTAACGTGATTAACGTACGTAAAATGAAAATTACGAAGAGCTCTACAATGTTTACTGGAATTTTGCTGCCTAACAGTAGGGCACCTACTTCCGACATGTAGATAAGCTGAGTTACTGACATTGCTGCAATAACAAAACGTGTCATTTCGTTATCGATTGAGGCCGCTAAAATTGCTGGAATAAACATATCTGCAAAGCCAACAACGATTGTCTGTGATGCTGCAACAGCTTCAGGGACTTGCAGTAGCTCTAGGTATGGGATAAACGGTTGACCCAGAATTGCAAATACAGGCGTGTATTCTGCAATCACCAATGCGACGGTACCAAGACCCATCACTACAGGTAGTACGCCAAATACCATGTCGACTGCGTTGTGTACGCCTTCTTTAAATACAGACTGAACCGATGTGACTTGACCAGCACGCTTAAGAGCTAGATCCATACCCCAAGAGAATGTGGTGTGGCCTTCTGGCACTGCATCTGCGTCTTTATCTGGGTTGCTGCCGTCAATGTAGCGATCTTTCTTCAGACTAAGCGGAGGCAGGCGAGGAATGATAATCGCAGCTACGATACCAGCTAGACAGATAGCGCCGTAGAAAGGCAAAAATAAGTGCTCTAGTTTTACCTGAGCGATAACAACTAAGCTAAACGTGATCGATACTGCTGAGAAAGTGGTCCCGACAACAGCCGCTTCACGCTGAGTATAAAACTTATTTTCGTATTGCTTGCTGGTTAGCAAGATACCAACACTTCCGTCGCCTAACCAAGATGCCATACAGTCAATTGCACTGCGGCCAGGTAGGTTGAATACCGGACGCATTATTTTACTGAGTAACGCACCAAATAGCTCCAGAAGACCGAAGTTCAAAAGAAGCGGAAGCAGTAAACCCGCGAAAATGAAAACGGCAAACAGAGTAGGTAGAAGACCAGTAAGAACAAGCCCGCCAGTGTTCTCTTCCCAAATTGCTTTTGGACCCACTTGGAAGAACGTCATTAACACGGCAGCGCCGCCGATTAAACGAACAACGAGCCAAAGTGGAGATGGGTTGAAGAGACCGTTTAAAAAACCATTACGTAAAATTGCAGCTGGCTTAAAAATTTTGCAAAGAACAGAAGCAACGGCCATGAAAGCGATGATACTGGTGACGATAGCAATCAAGGTATCGCCTAACACCGCTGGGATGACTTTTGCCATCACTGCAACGGGAATGGTTAGGCCGCCATCGTAAGAGATCGGAGCCATAAAGAGTAGAAGACCAATTAGGGAAGGGATGAAAAACATCCAAAAGTTGCCCTTAGGAGCTTCAGTAGCATTAGTGGTGTTATGCATAGTTGTCTCGTGTTACTACTAGTCAATACTTGCCATTTCCATGACATAAATATTCACTAAACATCCGTATTTAATCACAGTTTTGCGGAGGGTACCCGCAAACTGCATCCATTGCAATACTATTCATTAAATACATCTAGTTATTCAGCCGATTTGTCGGGTAATTGGTCAAATAACGTATAAGTGTATGCGAATATGTTGCTTGTGTTAGAAAATTGTAGCACGAGAGGCGGATTGCGCAGTGAATTATGGGGCGCATTGTGACTGGAATAATAAAATGGTAAATAAATGTGATTTTGATCTAACTAACTTCTTGGCCAGAAATTCAGTTAGCCTTATCTATTTTAAGGTTTTTAGTGGTGTCAAAATACCGTTCAGCGTTTCTTGTACCGTTGCAGTGTGAACCTATTGAGCCAAATCCGATTGAAGTATGTCGCTTCAATCGGATCGAAATTTTATGCTTTTTGTTGACGGCTAAGTATGTATAGGTAACTCCAGTAAATCAGAGCTGTAGAAAAAGCCAATATTGCTGGGAAAACCAGCGTATATAAACCATATACCGTAAATAGAGCCGCTCCCGCGACGCCGCCAAACAAAAAGCCAAAGAAAATGAATAGGAATAATTTTGCTTTACGTCGGTCAAATTGACGACCTCTCAAGCTCTCTCCAATCATAATCCCTAGATCGGTGATGATTCCGGTCATATGTGTGGTTCTGACTACTGCGCCGCTAAACGTGGTGATCATTGCGTTTTGTAGTCCACATGCTGCTGATGCTAGATATTGGCCGTACAAATCCCCTTGCACCAAAAAGCCCAAGCTGAGTAAGAGCAAGCTCCCTTCTATGCACAGTGCAACACCATATCTTCGCCCTAGTTTTAACGCACTGCTTTCAATAAAAAAGCCGCTAAAGGCAGCGCCAATCAAAAAGCTAAATACGATGAAGAGCAGGTGAATGGAGCTATCCACACCTGTTAGCAAGCTGTTCCCTAGCTGAGTTACGGTTCCCGAAAGATGAGTTATCGCTTGGTGTTGAAAGCCGAGAAGACCAACGGCGTTGACGCAGCCCGCGAGAAGAGCTAGTAGAAACGCGCCATATTCCACCCAACGAGGAAGTCTGGAAATCACAATAAACCCCCACCAAATATTAGGAGCCGATTATAACGCTCACACCGAGTTGCGAAACCCTTTACAGTAAAACTCGATTGATCATTCTCAAAAAAATCTCACTTATAGGGCGGTTGTCCGAGCCAAAGTAAATACGTGAACGCGGATTGCTCGCTAGCAGATGTGTTCCGTTGTGCATTCGAAACTCACCCACCCGTGTTTCATTTGTTCATAGACTGAAACGGTAGGTTGGTGGAACTCTTTATCGGTAAATAGACCGACGGGAATGATCATGATTTCTGGGTATGCAGAAACAAACAACCTCATTGTCGTACCGCAGGATGGACAAAAGTCATACTGAACCTCACCGCCATCATCGCCAATTCTGGTATAGCTAGTGACTTCACCGTTTAAAGTGACGTGCTCTTTTTCAAAGCGAGCTTGTACCCCAAAAACACTGCCAGTTCGTTTTTGGCATTCGAAGCAATGGCAGACAGACGTGTGGGTGGGCTCTCCCTTACAACGGATCTCAACTAAACCGCAGGCGCACTCGCATGTATGAATGGTTTTTGTCATCGTGATTACCTATTTGTCCCAATACACCAATAGACCTAGAGCACAGAGCTTGTGTCACTAGCTCGTTATGAGCTCTGGACTTGAAACTATTTGGATACAATCAGTTTAGTTTAATTTTGAAACACTTGAAGAGGTGAAATCATTTGGGTATACAATGGTATACTCGCTTTTCGTTTATACCTTGAAACAAGGAACTCTTCATGACTCACAAAAAAATCCTGCCGATACCACTTATTCTACTTATTCCAATCGTTTTATTGGTTGTGGTTGTGATCGCAGGTGTTTATCGTTTTAGTTTGTCTGATGACGAGATCATGGCTAAGTTTCCTCAAACAGAAGTAGAAACGAACGTTATTGTGCAAGAGACGCTTGGCATCACTGCACGTAACCCTTGGACGATCCAAGTACCCGAGCAGGGTGCGGTCACTTTTCTTGATGAGTGGGATAAAGAAAACGGCTATTTGATCGGTGACTATGATGCAGGTGCGACAAAAGGTCAGGTACTTGTTCCAACTGCGTCGATTAGTCAGCGTGAGATTGAAGGTGTTTCATGGGTTGTTGCACCGATGATTGTAACGACACAAGGTAGCGGTTCGTTTAACTATGTTGGCTTGTTCAAGTTTGACCCCGTGCCGAGCCGAGTTGTCCTTTTAGACAGTATTTTTGTTGGTGACCGCGTGAAATTTACTCAGCTCGAATGGAAAAGTGATACAACTATCACTCTTTCATGTTTAGCGCACGGTGACGATCAAGCAATGGCAGACACGCCAAATCAATTCAATTCATCCACATTACAGCGTGTAGGGAATAACTTACATATGCAACAGTGATGAATTTTTTTTGAGTTCTGTAAAAATTCAGTATTTTCTGCGCTAGATCTCGAAATTTCCTAGTGATTTCTTATTCGGGAATGCATAAGCTATGAGCCTTGTTTGAAAGGAGATAGTAATTCCCGTGTCTACAAATGAAATTACAAGACGGTTGCCGAATCTGACAAGTCGTAGAGCGCTGCTGTTATACTCCTTGCCAGTTTTAGTTGCGATTGGTGTTTCTCACTCTCTCAAAGAGTCATCTTTAACCAAAACCATCGCATTGAACCTACCTGAATCTCAGGTCGTTGAAAAAATTCTTGATGCGACAACTGCCGAAGTTGTCACTCCCCCGAACTTCGAATATCAAATCCAAGCAGGTGACAACCTAAGCACTATTTTTAGTCAGCTCGGTTTCGGTTACAGCTCGTTAATGAAAGTAATGGAAACGGATTTGAACTACTTGGCACTTGATACACTTAAGCCGGGCAATACGCTCCGTTTCTGGCGTGATGATGCGACAGGCGAGTTAGCGAAAATGGAACTGCAATTTTCTATTGCAGATAAAGTGGTCTACAAGCTGAATAGTGATGGTAGCTATGACTTTACTGATATTTCCATTCCTGGCGTGTGGAGCCAAGAACCTTTAGTTGGCGTTATTCAAGGCAGTTTTTCTTCTTCTGCGAGTCGTTTAGGTTTAACGTCGGCGGAAGTGAGTCAAGTCGTAAGCTTACTCAAAGAACAACTTAACTTTGGACGTGATCTTCGTGCAGGTGATCGATTTGAAGTTGTTCGCCGCTCACAAAGCATCAATGGTGTACCAACAGGTAAGAACGAAATTGAGGCGATTAAGATTTATAATCGCGGCCGCGAGATCACCGCTTACCTTCATACTGATGGTCAATTCTACAATGCCAAAGGTGAAAGCTTACAGCGCGCATTCCAGCGTTACCCTGTAAGTAGCCGTTGGCGTATCAGTTCTGGCTTCAACCCTAATCGTTTACATCCAGTAACGGGGCGTGTTGCGCCGCACAACGGCACTGACTTTGCTGTACCAACCGGTACACCAGTCGTTTCTACTGGTGATGGTACAGTGATCATGACTCGTAAACACCCTTATGCGGGTAACTACGTGGTTGTTGAGCACGGCAGCAAATACAAAACCCGTTACTTACACCTAAGTAAGATTTTGGTGAAGAAAGGGCAAAAGGTTTCTCGAGGCCAGCGTATCGGTCTTTCTGGTAAAACAGGTCGAGTGACTGGGCCACACCTTCACTATGAGTTGATTGAATACGGCCGTCCAGTTAACGCTATGCGAGCAAATATCCCAATGGCGAGTTCTGTTCCTAAGAAAGAGATGGCTACTTTTGTCGCGAACAGAGATGAAATGGATAGACTATTACGCGATAAAGAGAAAGCAGTGCTGTAATAAAGTACTTCGCTCAAAAAACAAAAAGAGACTAAGCATAGCTTGGTCTCTTTTACTTTGTGCATTAACTAGATTTGAATTCTATGACAGCAGTCTGTTCAGTACGTTAGGCACTCCGCACTTCACGTTCATTTATCAGGTGTACGATTTCTTCAACACTGTGTGGACGAGAGTAAAAATAACCTTGGATGTAGTGGCAGCCCATTTCAATTAACTTTTGTAGTGCTCTATCGTCTTCTACTCCTTCGGCAATCAAATCCACATCGAGCAGCTCTGCCAATTGCGCTATCAAAAACACTACTTGTTCAGAGGTTGTATTTGAGAGCATGTTCTGCACAAAGGTAGCATCGATTTTGATGCTATCAATCGGATAATTGTGTATATAGTTCAAGCTTGAGTATCCCGTACCAAAATCATCCAGTGCGACTTTAAAACCCAAGTATCGCAACGAGTTAAGTACCATCTGTTCACGGCCACTTTGTGAGAGTAAGACGGTCTCGGTGAGCTCTATAACAAAGTCTTTTGCTTCGTGCTGATACTTTTCAACCATGTTGGTTAAGTGATTAATATAACGGTTGGAATCAACCAGCTCATACGCTGAGCAATTGATGGAGAGTTTGACTTTATAGCCTAGGTTCGCTTCGAGTTCTTGCTTTGCGATACACGCGAGTTCAATAATCCGTTCACCTAACTCGATAATCAGGCCTGATTGTTCGGCAGCTTCAATGAACTCCGCTGGAGAGATATTTCCATAGATATTGCTATTCCAACGAGTCAAAATTTCAAAGTAATTCCAGCGGTCGCTCGTGATATCGACGATCGGTTGAACCACTACATACAACTCATCGCTGTCTTGTATATCAGTACTTAGCTGGATTCGCATTGCCTCAATAAGCTGCGTCCTACGGTGGTATAACGCACTAAGGTGTGTGTCGTAATGCTGAATCCGTGTATCGCGGTGTTTTTTACAATCTTTGAGAGCGAGACTGGCATTCAAAATCAGCTCATCGCTGTTCAACATATGTACTGGGGCACGTGCAATACCAATACTAACGGTGAAAGAAATCCGGTTAGATTTGTCGCTGTAGCCGCTTTCAATTTTGTCGAGTACTTCCTGACACACGGCGACAGGATCTTCGTCGTACGTGATGAAGGCGAATTCATCTCCTGCAACACGGAACGCATTGTTTGGCGACGACAAGCTCTGTTGAATGGCGTTAGCTGTGAACTTAATGATTTGGTCGCCGATATAGTTTCCGTTGATATCATTGATCGATTTGAAATTATCGATATCAAGATACGCCAAACTGAATGGACGAGTCGCTTGCTGCGTTAATGTCTCCAAGGTATCAGCTAAACAGCTACGGTTGAGCAGTCCAGTTAGGTTATCATGCGATACCTCATAGCTAAGCTGATTAAGAAGCTTATCTGAACGTTCACTGACCCACTTTTCACGTAAGCTATGAATAATGACATTGGCATAAAATCGGTGGAAGTCGAGGATATCTTGCGCTTCTTTCGCGTGGATGCTTCGGGTAAAGGTAGACAGTAAAATTCCCAGAACTTCGCCATTTTGTGTCTTCAATGGCAGGCCAATGTAAGCTTGAATGCCATCTTCTTGAAACATCTGATCTTCAGGAAAACGCTTGTATACCTGGTCTTGATAGAAAATATGTTCGCCAATGTCTTTCGCCACTTTTTCACAGGGGGTGCCTGAAAGGTGGTAGCTTAGGTTGTCTGTAATTTTTCCATTGCTGGCGAAGGAAATGGTATGAGCCGAATGCTGAAGATGCGCAACTTCTACAACGCAAGTGCAATGGCTCTGCAAGTGTTGATGAATATCTAACGTGACTCGGTTTAGCTGAGCCGTGCCGTTTAGCTTCAATATCTCATCAATTTTGTGGAAACTGATTTGTACCTGACCCATCGAGCATTTCACCTAGCGTTGTTATTAACATATCGTGTAAGACACGACGAATTATTATTTGATATGCATCAAATAAACTATCGGTTACTAAGGCAGATTTTTCAAATTTTGTGAACGAACAAATCATTATTTTCATGTTTTTATGCTTGAACCTTTTAAAGGTATAGCGATAAAAACGCTAAGCTAGGCGCGCTTCTCCTCTTCTAATCGTGATTTGAGATAATCGAGGAATAGCTTAGTCCGGGTATGCTGATAATCCAGCTTTGGATAGTAGGCATATACAGTGGCTTTATCCGCTGTGATATCGGGCAGGATAGGGACTAACGCGCCGGATTTGAGATCATCTTTGATCATGACGTTGTTCGTCATCAAAATACCCATGCCTCTTTTGGCACCATGAAACAGCGCTTCTGGGTTGGTCGTGGCAAAGTTACCGGACAAGCTGATACGCTTACCTCGATTTGTTTTGATTTCTCGTGAGGGTTTTTCTCCCCAAATCAGGACATTATGCTCTGTCAGATCCTCAACGCATTGCGGTGTTCCATATTTTTTTAGGTAACTAGGCGCAGCGTAAAACTGGGCTTTATGTTCGAAAAGCGCAGTGGCTTTGAAACTCAGAGAGTTCAGTTGCTCTAATTCCCGGCTAATAAACAGGTCTAAGCTTAGCTCTGGCAATTGGCCTGGTAGCGTTGTTGTTAATTGAAGTGTGATGTCTGGATATTTCTCAAGAAAATCATCGAGATAATGAACTAGAAACTTGGAACCAACGGCCAGTGTCGCGCCAATTTTTAATAGCCCCGCTGGTGATTGGTTGACTGAGCGAGTTTCATCTAATACCGATTGCCATGAATCAAGCTGACTTTTTGCTCGTTGATAAAACAGCGCACCAGCTTCAGTTTGGCTAATTGAGCGGGTCGTACGTTTGAGTAGTTGAACGCCAATTTTATCTTCTAGCCATTGAACTCGCTTACTGATAGCTGAGCTGGTGGTATTGAGTTTCCGCGCCGCTGCATTAAAGCTACCTTCTTCGACCACACGAATATAACTCTTCACGCTTTGAATCCAGTCCATTGTATCTCCTTGGGAATTAATTCCTTTCCAACTTAGCTGATTATCATCTTTGAGTATCAAATATACACTGTTTGCCATCAATCTGTCACAAAGTAGGAGGAACGTTTGCGTAAAACACCATTGTTATTAGCGATGATGATCATTGCCACAGGCCAAGTTGGCGTTAGTATTTATCTTCCTTCTTTGCCATTGATTGGTCATGACTTGAATTTGCCGCAACATTCGATTCAGAATCTCGTCACGCTATTTCTCGTTGGCTTCGGTATCTCTCAGCTTTTTTACGGCCCATTGTCTGATGCGATTGGTCGTCGGCCAGTGTTTATTCTGGGGCAAAGTGTATATCTAGTTGGTACGGTTATTTGCATCGCGTTTTCGGACAACATTGTTGCCCTTGAAGCGGGACGGTTACTGCAAGGCCTAGGAGCGGGCAGCGCTTCGGTACTTGGTCGGTCAGTACTGCGTGATAGTTATGACGGTATGCAATTAACCAAAGCGCTATCTTATATTTCAGTCACTGCTTCAGTGATGCCAATTATTGCTCCGCTGTTTGGTGGCTGGATTGCTTTTCACCTGAGTTGGCATGCTGTCTTCGTGTTTGTACTGATTTACTTAATGGCAATTTTTACACTTGGTTTATTGGTGCTGCCAGAAACGCTGCCTTATCCGAAGAGAAAATTTAAAGTAGGCGAAGTAAGCGCGAACTATTTGCGTCTGTTAACGAATACACAAGTGATTGGTAGTGCGAGCTACAACTGGCTTAGTTATTTATCGGCTCTGGTTACGCTCTCCTTGTATCCATTTTTAATGCAACAAGAGTTAGGATTAACGGCGGCAGATTACGGCTCTTTGATGATCATACCGTCAGTTGGTTTGCTGACGGGTAGCTTAGTGCTGAATTTGATCAATGCTCGTTACAAAGCTCAGCAAATCTTGCTGATGAGTTTCGCGATTGTTGCTGTTGCTGGCTTCATGTTGTTGGTTACCCCCTTCAGTGTATTTTCATTGCTGACGGCATTCACGTGTTTAAGTTTTGCCCAAGGCATGTCATTCCCAGTATCGATTAGTTTGCTACTCTCGCCACATAAGCAACAGGCAGGCGCGGTTTCTGCGTTATCTGGCTCTATTCAAATGTGTTTAGCAGGTTTGTTTGGTGGGTACTTAGTAGACTCATGGGTTACGAATCAGCAGCAGCTTGGGGTGTTTTATTTGTTTATTGCGTTACTTTCTTGCTTTGTTCTTGTACTAAGCCAATTTCGTAAAGTGCCAGAAGGGACGGTTCAAGCAGAAACTTCCATCTGAATATACTTGCAACCAGAAGGTCGGCTTTCTAAAATGCGCAGCTAAATTAAGTCTGGCTTGTTGTGTATACTGAATGACTTGGTTTGAAAGGAAGAGGGCGAACCTTGATACTTCTCTCAAGCTTGGAATACATTTCTGCCCAATGGCTATCCGATCTCTAATCGTTAGGTGAAAGAATGCAACAAAACGAATTTGAAACACTGGTAAAAGAAATTACTCAGCAAGAAAGCATGCCAAAGGCACTTGAAATCTTGAAGGCGTGTGAGGAAGAAGAAGTTGCACAAGCGGCGCAATCCCTAACGGGTCAGTTTGGCCTTGCAGAAGTTGATGGTGAGAAACGTATTTACCATATTACCACTCAAGAAGATGAGTCCGGAGAAGAGCAAGAATACGTAGAGCACGTCATGAATGAAGGCGATCACTTGATCAAGTTTGCTGCGTGGTTCTTTGAAACATTCTTTGAAATCAAACAGAAAGATACGTACGTCGCAGCGGGTAAAACATACCAACAACCTAAGCGATAGACGCTCATTTCAAGAAATCCACGAAAATCAAACTGAAAGTTAATTACAAAATAAATGTGACTGGAGTCTTGTTTTTATCTAATTGTGGTGTAAAATTACAACATAGTTAAGTCAATACATTCAGGAGAAGGTCATGGGTAACGAACTTGGTGGTGCTTATATTGGCCAGATGATTGCAAAAGACGCGATGCACAAAGCGCTTTACGGTAAAGCGAAGAAGAAAAAAGCTTCTGTTTTTGCTCGTGTTATTAAAAAACTGGCGAAATAATTTAAAAAGCCCTGATTGAAAAATCAGGGCTTTTTGCTTTTCTCTGTTTTGTTGTTAGTAAGTAGCCAACATATTGCACAACATTGGCAAAACGCTACTCAAAGATTGATGACATTTAAATCTAGAATTACGCGGATTGGCTTGGTATCTCCACAACATTATTAGGCACTTTATCTAGCCCCTTTGCTGATAACCACTTTTCTAAATTGTCAGCGCCTCCAATATATTTTCCATCTAACCAGATTTGCGGCACTGTTACCGGTGTTTTTTCGCCAATGATGGCTTTTACTTCAGGAATCATGCGGTATAAGGCGGCGCTGTCTTTAACTACATCACGGTACTCATACTGAACACCAGCCTCGTCAAGTAATTGTTTGGCTTTGACACAGTAAGGGCAAGTTGCTTTACCATAAACAATGTTGCCTTTTAGCTCATCGCGTTTTACCCACTCAGCAATAACAGACTGTACAAGCACACCCCGATTCAATGCTTCTCCTTGGCTGATAACTTTCCCTTCGACAAGAAGAATGGGTGCATGCCAAGCCCCCGCTTTTAATGGTTCCCACCAGTGCGATAACCAATCTTTTACTTCAAGTTCAACGGGCACATCGGCTAGTTCGTTTTCAAAAGTATCCTTTAAAATATCTTTGGTTAATGTACATTCACCACAAGGAATATTGACTTTGAATGGGCCCCAACTACCAGCCCAGCGATACAGTGTAATTTTGATTGGTTGACTCATATGGGTTCCTCATTTCCTTTCCTGAAAATATAGAACTTTTAAATTAGATTTTTCTTTCAACTAACTTTGTCTTTTTCGCTTCCCAATGCGTAATAAACGCAATAGATGCAATAATAATCGCAGCACCTAACCATAAACGACCAGGAGGCACCCAACCAAACACCAACCAACCAGCAACAACATTCAAAGGCAGTTTGGCGTGATCAAATGGTTGCACAAATGAGGCGTCTGCTACTGCATATGCTTTAACGATAGCCCATTGAGCGAGTGCTGTAAGTGCACCTGCGGCTAAAAGCACACCCCATATCGTCCACGTATCTGGCATAGTAAACGTCGGTATCGCTAACAAGATATTAAATGGCGTTATCAGCAGTAATAAATAGACAACCATGGTTGAAGGCGGATCGTTTACCGACATTTTTTTAACCATTAATGAATACGCTGCCCAGAAAAATGCGGCGCCAACAGGGAGCAGGGTCGCCCATGTAAATGAGTCTGCCCAAGGCTCAAGAATGATCATGGCACCAACAAACCCCGTCAATGTAGCGAGCCAGCGTGCAGTACCTACTTTCTCTTTGAGTAACAAGCCAGAACCAACTGTGGCAAATAACGGGGAGGTCATGAGAAGTGCAATACCTTGCCAAATTGGAACTGGGTAAGCGAGAGCCCATAACCAAAGTTGAATCCCGATAACAGAGAGAAAAATGCGGAATGCATGCCAGCCAAAGTGTTGGGTTCTTAAAGAACGTCTAATCCCAAGTGTACGTAGGTAGGGCAGAATAACAAATAAGGCGATTGCATATTGGAATAACGCAAATGTGGTAGAGGAGACACCAAAGTTGATGCTAGCAATTTGGGCGAAGCTGTTCACTATGGCGAATGCCAAGCCAGCTGTTAGCATCCAGGACGCACCTTGAACAGGATGATGATTCAATTGAAAAATTCCAGTTTGATAGAGGTGGCGGGATCATACGTCCTATTGTTTTTCGCGCCAATAAAAAAATGCCTCCCAGAGGGAGGCGACATTACCAATTCAAAGGACGTGCCTGTTATAACAGGTACAAAGAACGAGAAGCACAAACGCTGCCATGCATTTGCATAAATAATATTGCAGAACACGTGCCAACTTTTATACATTTGATTTTAAATGGTTTTTTGGTTTTTCTATGTTGTCGATTAGATGAAATGCACTAACTTAGTGATCAATCGCATTAAAAGAGGGCAGAAGTAGGCGTCGTTACGCTCGTTTTTCATTGCTGAGCGATGCTTGGATAGTGTGAAAACTTATCGAGTTGTGTTGGGTTAAATAAAAAATGGCCAGCAAAGGTGCTGGCCAAGTGGACTCGCTCTTAGGACAAGAGTGAATTAGAAATCGTAACGTACGCCTAGGCGCAGTGTATCTTCGCCTTCTGTTACTAGACCTGTTGTTGCATCTTTTGCTTCATCAAGTTGGTTGATGTAGTAAGACAGGTAAGTACGGAAGTTGCTGTTTAGTTTGTAGTAACCAACAAGCTCGATACCTTCAACGGTGTCGTACTTTGAACCGTTGTCTGGATCATTCTCTTGAGCTGTGTATAGAGCTGCAAGTGTCACTTTGCTTGCTACTTTGTAGCTTGCGACTAGCTCGTAAGCCGTAAAGTCTTCAGAGTCAGTCAGGGAACCTTGAGAATAAGTACCTGCTAGGTAAAGGTTGTCCATCGAGTAAGCGATACCACCTAGAATTTGATCTTCAGAGTTATCTTTATCTACATCGCCACCAGAGTATGCAAGACCAAAGTCGAGGCCCATTGGTAGTGAGTACATTCCAGAGATGCCGTATTTATCTTCGTTATCGCTAGAGTTTGCTTGGTAGGTTGCTTGAAGTTGTAGTGCATCAAACGCACCACGGTATGCGAAAACGCTGTCTTGCTTATCAGAAGACGAATCAATAACTTGCTGAACACCAGAGAATTCAGTGATATCCGTCATGTCAGAGATGATGACTGCAGCCATGTCTTGACGACCTACAGAGAAAGCACCGATATCAGAGTCGACGCCTGCATACATGTAGCGGTTTTTGAATTCACTCTTGCCCGTTTTTTGTTCGGCTTCGTAAACACCGAAAGCAGAAAGGCCGTTGCCGATGTCTGTTTTACCTTTTAGGTTAAGACGAGCACGGCTTTTATCTTCCATAGAACCTTCAACTTCAGCACCGTCTGAACCGATGAAGTCACCACGAAACTCAACGCGGCCGCCAACTTTTAATTCAGTACCGTCGTTTTTGTATACAGTTGCTGCGAATGATGGTGCTGATACCAATGCTGTAAGAATTGCAGTAGTTAGTGCTGCCTTTTTCATTTTCTTATTACCCTAGTTGTAATCGATGGGCTTTCTTGCCCGATGTGTTGATGACGCTAAGGTAAAGGCTGAAAATGAAAGATAGATTTCTGTTAAGTTATGATTTGATTGCACTTTTATTGCTGGCGAGAATAAGTGCCCCTTCTCATACCACTTATAAAAAGAAAGGTTTATCTTTTTTGAGGTTTTTTCCTCTCCGTTGAAGACTGTGTTTTTTTCAAAAAGTTCCTGAATTGTTTCTTGACCCTAAATGTAAGTAAACATTTCAATTTGGCAGGGAAGTTTGGCCTAAAAATAGCGAATCATCAGCTATTTGTGAGCTCACTCTCTCTAAAGCATTTCTTATTGTAAGGTTTTTATTTCTCGATTTCTTGAAGGCTAAGTAAACGATTGCTTTTTAGGTTTTGTCTGAGATCTTTTCACTCGGTTGTCAGGAACTAATCAAATAAAGTGTCGGCAGTTGTTACACAAAGGTAAAACTAATCTGGTGGAAACGATGCCTCGGATAGCCTTTGTATTCCTCTCTTTGTTCATCATTTCGTTTTTACGAAAGTGAACCAAAGCCGGGTCTAAAACTGACTAACCAACTAATAAGTAATGGATTTAGAAATGAATAAAAAATTATTAGCAGCGGCAATCGCGGCAGCAACCTTCGGTACTCAAGCAGTTGCAGTGGAACTATATAATAACGATGGCACAACATTTTCGATGGGCGGCCACGTTTCTGTTAATTTAAATGGATCAGAGCAAGGTGACACGGATGTGGGTACTAACTCTCCTCGTATCAATATCTCTGCGACACAGGATTTGGGTAATGGCTTCACCGCAGACGCACGTGGTGAATGGGCGCTAAACTACTTAGACGGTGGTGAAGAGTCGTTTAAAACTCGTCTAGGTTACTTAGGTATAACTCATGAGGTTTATGGTCGTGCAGTAGGTGGTACGCAATGGTCACCTTACTACGATGTCGCAGGTATTGCAGATATGCCAATCGCGTTTGCCAACGACTTCATCTATGACGATCATGGAAACCTTGGCACTGGCCGTGCGGATAAAATGCTTTCTTACCGTAATGCCATCGAGTTGGGTGAAGCGGGTGTGATCAACTTTGGTCTTGGTTGGCAGGGTGCAAACGATGATTACACACGCAACGATGCTGGAGTTATAACTGGCGGTGCTAAATACGATGACCGTGTGCAAGCTGCGCTTTCTTACTCAATCATGGGCGCTAAAATCGGTTATTCATACAATGGCGGTGATTTCCAGCACCCTGCATATGCAGGTAAGCACACGGCGGAATCACACGTTGTATCAGCATCTTACGGTGCGTACGGCCAAGGCCTATTCCTTGCTGCGGTTTATGGTTCAAACGAAAACATGAACTTCAGTGCAAAAGGCGACCGTTTAGAAGAAAGTGATGTGTACGAAGCGATCATCGCATACGCTCTGGCGAACAGCCTAAACTTGAGTGTTAACTATGAGATGGTGGAAGGTAAAGAGTTTAAGAGCTCTAAAACAGAAACTGCTCGTGAAGAAATGGCACTACAAGCAGAATATAACTTCACGCCTAAATTTGTTGGTTACGCGGGTTACCAGTTTGACCTAAATGACGACAATGGTCGTGAAACTGATGACAAATGGGCGTTAGGTGCTCGTTACTACCTATAATAGGGTTTAGCGAGAACTATTATTCAAGCTCATTGATCTAAAGCCAGCCTCGTGCTGGCTTTTTTGTCTATTTGTTTTACAAATACTTTGCTGTTTCAATTAGATGATACAAAACTCAAAACGGGGTGAATGTCTTATTTTTTACACTAGAGGTTGCTATTTAGTGTCGTTAAGTCAATAGGTTAGATTATGATGGGATTTTTGTTTTGCAGGGAAGAATGATGAGTGTTATTCAAGTTGAAGAAAAGAAAGTAGAAGTGGGTAAAGTGCTTTGTGTTGGACGAAATTACGTTGAACATATTCATGAGCTTAATAATGCAATGCCTGAGCAAATGGTGGTATTTAATAAACCCGCAACTTCTGTATCAACAACTCTGCGTTCATTCCATCAAGAGCCCCTTCATTATGAGGCTGAAATCTGCTTTTTGATCAAGGATGGACGTTATTCAGCGGTTGGTTTGGGATTGGATCTGACCAAGCGTGGTTTGCAATCCTCGCTTAAAAATCAGGGGTTGCCGTGGGAGCGAGCTAAGGCATTTGATGGCTCTGCTGTGTTTAGTCGGTTTGTCTCTTTGGATAACATTGATATCAATGATCTTAACCTTGAGCTCTTAATCAACTGTGTTCGTGTACAAAAAGGTCACGTTAACCAAATGCTCTATCCGCCGCTAACTATCCTGGATGAATTAACCAGTTACACAACACTTCAAGATGGCGATGTAGTGATGACTGGTACACCAAAGGGCGTTGGTGAGGTACATGAAGGTGACATCTTCCTTGGTCGATTAAAGTGTGGCGATGTCACCTTGTTGGAGATTGAGTGGTTGGCGGATTAAAGCCAAATTCGCAGAACGAGAAATACCACCATACTGATAACCGTCGTTAAAAGAACATTTTTAGTAAAATACGCGATTAAAGCAGCCAGTACGGCAGCCAGTAAAAATGGGTTTTGCACATTGACGCTGAGCTCCCCATCGGGAATGAAAACGATAGGTGCCCAGATCGCAGTCAGTACTGCGGGGCTAGCGTAATTGAGTACTTTTTGAGTGCGCGTCCCTAATCGCAATGGCAGCTTGGGTTCTAAAAACAAGTAGCGGCTGGTGAAAACAAGTACCGTCATCAGTAAAATAGCCAACATGATCATTAGCGTTTCTCCTTTACTTGTTCCACAAAGTAACCAGTAAGCATGGCTAAAATGCTCGAAATCATCAAACTTCCCTCAATTTGATAATAGGTTAGGGCAACCGAGCTCACCAAAGCCACAATAACACTCGCGAGCACCGCTGCATTTTTAATGGTGGGTACTACTATCGCGATAAAAGTTGCGGCTACAGCAAATTCCAAACCCATTTCGTTCAGTTCAGGGATTAGACTTCCCGCAATAATGCCCGTCAATGTCGCGACATTCCAAAACAGGTAAAAACTCAGACCAGCCCCAAGTGCATACCAGCGATTAAACTGTTTATCGGAATGGTGGCCTACAATCGCAAACAGCTCGTCAGTAAGTAAGAAGCCGAGTGATAATCGCCATTTTAGAGGGAGCGGTGCAATTTTACTGCGCATCGATACACTGTAGAGGAAATGTCGAGAGGTGATAAAAAACGTTGTCAGTAACATGGTCACTAGACCTGCTCCGGTTTTAATCATTCCCATCGCGACGAGCTGTGCAGAACCTGCGAACAAAATGGCGGATAGTGCTTGTCCTTCCAAAGGGTGAAGCCCAGTATCAATTGCGAATGAGCCTGCGAGTAAGCCCCAAGGGAGCACTGCGATACTCAGAGGCATCATCGCAAGTGTACCTTGCCAAAATAGCGTGGCTTTTGATTCTTTTTGTAACGGCAAAGTGTGGTCCATAGTTTCTTCTTATTTATTCCTAAATCAGATTACCAAGATAGCTCGGTAGTCGCATAACGCCTTGTACAATATTGCTGCTTTAGCTGTGACGGACGTATTGGCCGGGAGTGACGCCCATGGCTTTTTTAAAGTGTCGATGCAGATGGCTTTGATCATGGAAGCCGCATTCTTGTGCCACGTCTGAAATTTTTTGTCCCATTTTTAGTAGCTTCTTCGCCATACGTAAACGTTGCTGAATTTGATAGGCATGAGGCGGAAAGCCAAATTGCTTTTGAAATTCTCTCAGCAGATGAAAAGGGCTTAATCCAGACAGTTTGGCGAGTTCTTCTAGTGAGACGTCCGTTTGTGGAAAGTCTTCCAAAAATTCTCTGACTAGCTGCACTTGTCTTTGAGCTCTGGTTGATTCTTTCAGTGGTGCCCGATGAGTGCTGTGTTTAATGGCTAGCTTGATCAACGTGCCGTAAACCAAAGTTTCTCTCAATAAACGGTTGTCTGATTTTTCTAGTGTTTCAAATACCAATCGTAACTGACTAGCCAGCTCAGGATCGTAAACCACAGGTTGAGGGAAATAGGGCAGAGCTACATTTGGTGAACCAAGCTCTTGTCCTAAAGTTTGAAACTGCTGAGGTACGGGGTACATTGCTTTGTATTCCCAGCCGCCTTCCGAGGCTGAATGCCCGTTGTGTACTTCATCTGCATTAACAAGGATGATGCTGTCCTGTGGCGCGATATGATTCCCGCCCGTCCTAAAAAATTGTTGTGCCCCTTTTTCGATGACACCAATAGTGTAACCTTCGTGGCTATGGCGTGAAAAATTCTGCTTCTCATACTTTGCATCGAGAAGTTCTAAACCGCCGAGCTCTTGAGCTATCTTGAAGGTAGCGATTTCCTTATTCTTTTCTTTCATCTTTATCCGGTCTGCTCAAGAAAATCATTTTAGAAGTGTAACGGATCCATCGTGCTTATTTTTGTACAAAATTGCTATTCGATTTTGATAAACAGGCGAATTGATTGCTATTTTTCAGCTGGGCAAACTATGATTTTTATTTTTTGATTTATCTTGGCTATTTTGGGCTGGATGATGTTATTTTGTTGGTATAACATTCGCCGCCTTGTTGTAGAAAAGCGGTTCCATCATGATTGATTTATCTGTACTTCCTGTTTATCTCACCGCAGTAGTGGCTTTGTTGCTGTTACCAGGGCCCGATATGTTGCTGATAGCGAGTTCTAGTATGAGTTACGGTAAGAAGGTCGGTCTTTTTGCTAGCTTAGGCAATGCGACGTCTGGTGTTATTCTTACTTTGCTTGCTGCGATGGGCGTATCTACCCTGATTGCCATGAGCCCAATAGCCCTTAAAGTCCTTCATCTACTAGGTGGCGCTTACTTGTTAAAAATGGGTTGGGACTGCTTACGAGCTGAGGCATCTTCGGCTCCAGAGCTTGATGGTCAAAACAAAATGGCATCAACTTATTATCAACGTGCTTTGATGAGTAATTTGCTCAACCCTAAAGCCTTGGTCTTTTTTGTAATGTTTTTGCCGCAGTTTGTCTCAAGCAATATCACGGCATCTTCTGGTGAGCAGATGCTAGCGCTAGGGTTATTGTTGAACGTTCTTGGCTTGTCATTCAATTTATTACTTGTTGGGTTAGCAGGCACATTGGGCAAAGGGCTGCTCGAGAACGAAAAATTCCGCACGTATCAACATAAACTAATGGGGTTAGTGTTTGTTATTCTGGCGTTGTGGATGCTGAGTAGTTTCGTCTTGTAAAGTTATCATATTCCATCAGAAAGCCAGCAATTGCTGGCTTTTTGTTTTAGGATATTGGTGTTTCCTAAGGAGAGGGTATATGAAGCTTGAATTTTGTTTAAATCCAGATCAAACAGACCTTGATTTTGTTCGTGAAGGTATTCGATCTTATAACCGACTGCATTTACCTGAAGGGGAAGTGCATGCTGTAGGCTGTTTCGCAAAAGATGAGAATGGCAAGATCATGGGTGGCTTGACTGGCGAAATGTTTAAAAATACGGTATTTGTTGAGTTTTTGTGGGTAGACGCTGAAAGTCGAACCTCTGGTCTCGGTAGCCAATTAATGTCGATGCTAGAACAAAGAGTAAAGCCTCACGGGGTTACCCATGTTTATTTGGATACCTACAGCTTTCAAGCTCTTGAGTTCTATCTCAAATTAGGTTTTGAGAAAGTGGGGCAGTACTCAGGCTATCCTGTAGAGGGCATCCACAAGTACTTTCTACAAAAGGAAATTGCAGGCTAGGGAAAGCACGGGTTAGCTTGACTTGTTCTAGTTAAAATCAAAAAAAGAGGCGCGAATTTGCGCCTCTTGTTGTATAAAATATCTATGTTTCTCTTTGACTTACAAACTTTGCTGGTGCGCGTCGATAAGTTCGTTCATCTTCGCTTCTGCTGCTTGCTGTGCTTGTTCATAGCTCATATCCGCAGGGAAGAGGTTGATGACTTCGTAGTAACATTTTAGTTTTGGCTCAGTACCAGAAGGACGAACAATCACGCGAGATTGATCTTCTAGGTGATAAATCAATACGTCACTTGCTGGTAAGTCAATGGATTCTTCAGAGCCGTCGTCAAACATGCGAACCGATGTTTTAAGATCTTCGGTTACTGCAACTTTTTTACCAGCAATCTCTGTTGGTGGATTGGCTCGGAGTTTGTCGCCGATTGGTGGAGAGTTCGGGTCGAGAGCGATGCTGCGTTGTGCGTTGAAGTAGAAACCGTGCTCGCGGTACAGCTCTTCCAGTTTATCCCACAGTGTTTTGCCTTGCGCTTTAAGCTTGCCTGTTAGCTGTGAAAACGCGACGATTGCAGATAAACCATCTTTATCCCACACCTTGTTACCCACGGTATAACCGAGCGCTTCCTCATAAGCAAACAAGAATGGGTTGGTTTCTGTCTCTTGTTCCATGGCAACATTAGTAAGCCATTTAAAGCCAGTTAATGTTTGATAGTATTGTGCGCCATGCGCCTTAGCGATGCTGCTCAGCATTCTTGAGGATACGATGGTGTTGCCAACCAAAGCGTTAGGTTGCTGTTCCAGCAAGTAATCGCCAAACAGTGAGCCCACCTGATCACCTGTTAGCATTTGATAGTCGCCATCTGGGCGTTTAACTGCCACGGCAAAACGGTCCGCATCTGGATCGTTCGCGCAAGCGATATCGGCATCTACGGACTTACCTAATGCCATCACCATATCCATTGCACCGGCTTCTTCAGGGTTTGGGAAGTTGACGGTTGGGAAGCTTCCATCAGGTTCGCGCTGTTCCTTAACACTTGCCACTTTTTGGAAGCCTGCGTCGGCAAGTAGCGTTTCCGCCATATTCGCGCCAACGCCATGCATTGCGGTGTAAGCAATAGATATATCGGTATTGTTGTCAGGAGTAAGCAGCGCGTTTTCATTCATTGTCTTACGGTAAGTTTGGTAGTAGTCGTCTTCCAACCAAACTAACAAACCGTGCTGTTTTGCATCATCGAGAGACATTAAAGGTAATGGCTTCGTTGTTGCGTCATCAATTTTCGCTGCGATTCCAGAGTCGTGCGGAGGAATAATCTGTGCGCCATTTTCCCAATATACTTTAAAGCCATTGTATTCTGGTGGATTGTGGCTGGCAGTAACAACAACAGCGGCCGCCGCATTCAATGTACGGACACCAAACGCAACAATTGGGGTTGCTGCAACGTCATACGTTAGGTAAACCTTGATACCAAGGGCCGTCAGTACGGATGCGGTATCATGCGCGAATTGTTTTGAATCGGGACGACCGTCGTAGCCAATAACGACACCACGACTCGCGGCATCTTTGACTTGCTCAAGCAAATAGTGCCCTAAACCAGTGGCGGTCTCTTGAATCACCAAGCGGTTCATTCGGTTTGGACCTGCGCCCACTTTGCCACGTAAGCCTGCAGTACCAAAGGCAAGGCGTGAGCCAAAGCGATCAGTAAGTTCTTGTTCATTGTTCGTATCGACGAGGTGTTGTAGCTCTTCACGAGTCTTAGGATCAGGGTCTCGTTCTAGCCATTGCGTAATTAGTGCTGTCATATCAGTCATTCCTTAGTAGGGGGAGCCTACTTTCTTGGACACTTCGTTTGGTAAGTATCTCAATGTTTTCTTTTAAATCAATGTAAATGGTTCTCAATTACATTTCAAAGAGGGCAATCGATAAACCGAATTAATTTTTCTTATCCGAACAAAATTTAATCATATTTAATTTCTTGAAGAACCTTGGAACTATAACTAGCCTTTTAACATAAATATAACAAACCGTGTCGAAATCGTAGTTTTTGTGATTTTTCGTAAAGTTGTTCGATATTTGCATCGGGACGCAAGGAAGCTCGCGTAGGCGTAGCGGCTGAGCAGAGGAGAGATCTTTTGAAAAGATTAACGACTACTCTAGCCTTATCACTGAATGTGATTTTAATCACATTTTCCTCTTTTGGTTGGTCAAAGGAAAATGACTACAACATGACAAAAGGGGTCACAGAGATAAGTGGGCAAGTGTATGAATTACATATGCTGATTTTCTATATCTGCTGTGTAATTGCTTTGATTGTTTTTGGTGTGATGTTCTATTCCATCTTTCGTCATCGCAAGTCAAAAGGAGCAGTTGCCGCACATTTCCATGAAAGCACAAAAGTGGAAATTATTTGGACGGTCATACCCATCATCATTCTTGTCGCTATGGCGATTCCCGCAACAAAAACTCTAGTAGCAATGGAAGACACAAGCCAATCGGATATCACGGTCAAGATCACAGGCTCGCAATGGAAATGGCATTACAGCTATTTTGGCGAAGATGTTGAGTTTTTTAGTTTGCTTGCCACCAGCCAAAAACAAATTGATGGAATCGAAGCTAAAGGCGCACATTACTTACTGGAAGTAGACAACCCTTTGGTGTTGCCTGTGAATCGCAAAGTGCGTTTTTTGATGACTTCTGATGATGTCATTCACTCTTGGTGGGTACCGGACTTTGCCGTCAAGAAAGACACCATTCCAGGTTTTATTAATGAAGCATGGACAAGAATTGATGAGCCAGGCGTATATCGCGGCCAATGTGCGGAGCTATGTGGTCGTGCACACGGATTTATGCCGGTGGTGGTGCATGCGATGGAAGAAGAGAAGTTCGATGAATGGCTAGCGAGTAAGAAGCAAGAACTCGCACTTCAAAAAGCGGCGGCACAAGAAGCGCTCTCTCAAGACTTATCTATGGATGAATTGATGTCGCAAGGCGAATCGATATACACGGCGCGTTGCGCTGTGTGTCATCAGGCAAATGGTGAGGGGATTCCGGGTGCATTTCCCGCGATTAAAGGAAGTCCTATTGCAACCGGAGATGTTACAGATCACATAGATATTATTGTCAACGGTCGCCCGGGCACTGCAATGCAGGCTTTTTCTAATCAGTTAAGTGACAAAGAAATTGGCGCGGTTATCACATATCAACGAAATGCATGGGGCAACGATACTGGCGATACAGTGCAAGCATCCGATGTGAATGCCTTTAAGGCACAAGACAGTGCTAAGGAGGAAATATGAGTAAGCCAATAGATAAAGCAGTGAAGTCTGCGCCAGCAGAAGCCAGTGCGAACAGTACCATTGCGATTGATGATGGTCACGAGCATCATGCACCCCAGGGCATCACTCGTTGGTTGTATTCCACAAGCCATAAAGACATAGGCACCCTCTACCTTTGGTTTAGTTTTGCAATGTTTCTAACAGGTGGTGCGATGGCTATGATCATTCGTGCCGAACTGTTCCAGCCAGGGCTACAGCTAGTCGATCCGCAGTTTTTTAATCAAATGACCACGGTACACGGTTTAGTGATGGTATTTGGTGCGGTGATGCCAGCATTTACTGGCCTTGCTAACTGGATGATCCCGATGATGATCGGCGCTCCAGATATGGCGCTGCCACGCATGAACAACTTGAGCTTTTGGATCTTACCTTTTGCATTTCTTATTTTGTTGAGCTCGTTGTTTTTACCTGGCGGCGGTCCTGATTTTGGTTGGACGTTTTATGCTCCGCTGTCCACGACTTATGGCCCGGATAGCACTGCGCTGTTTGTATTCTCTGTTCATATCATGGGTATCAGCTCCATTATGGGCGCGATCAACGTTATCGTGACGATCGTAAATATGCGAGCTCCGGGAATGACTTGGTTCAAGTTACCAATGTTTGTTTGGACTTGGTTAATTACCGCTTTCTTGCTAATCGCGGTTATGCCGGTATTAGCGGGTGCGGTGACCATGGTTCTTACTGACAAATATTTCGGGACTAGCTTCTTTGACGCAGCTGGTGGTGGTGACCCGGTAATGTTCCAACACATCTTTTGGTTCTTTGGTCACCCAGAAGTGTACATCATGATTTTACCGTCGTTTGGAATCATCTCCGCCATTCTGCCTGCTTTCAGTGGTAAGAAGCTGTTTGGTTATCATTCGATGGTTTACGCGACGTGCAGCATTGCATTGTTATCTTTCCTTGTGTGGGCGCACCACATGTTTACCACGGGGATGCCAGTTTTTGCTGAGCTCTTCTTTATGTATTGCACCATGCTGATTGCGGTACCAACGGGGGTTAAAGTCTTTAACTGGGTTGCCACCATGTGGCGTGGAGCTCTGACATTTGAAACGCCAATGTTGTTTGCCATTGCCTTTATTGTGCTTTTTACCATTGGTGGCTTCTCGGGACTAATGTTGGCGATTGTGCCGGCGGACTTCCAATATCATGACACTTACTTCGTAGTTGCCCATTTCCATTATGTGTTGGTATCTGGTGCGGTATTCTCGATCATGGCAGCGGCATACTACTGGCTACCTAAGTGGACGGGCAATATGTACGACCACAAGCTGAGTTTATGGCATTTCTGGTGCTCAATTATTTCCGTCAATGTCCTGTTTTTCCCAATGCACTTCCTAGGCTTAGCAGGCATGCCAAGGCGCATACCGGATTACGCCATTCAGTTTGCTGATGTTAATCAAATAGTATCAATTGGTGGGTTTGCATTTGGGTTGTCACAACTGATCTTCTTATGGTTGGTGATCAAGTGTATTCGTGGCGGGGAGAAGGCTTCTGCAAAACCGTGGGAACGTGCGGAAGGCTTAGAGTGGACAGTGCCAAGCCCTGCGCCACATCATACGTTTACTACACCGCCTAAGATTGACTAGCAAAGAGTGGGGTGAGTGACATGAAACCGAATCCATCAAACAAGAAGCTCACAGTGAAGTTGCTTTTGGCGACCCTGTTAATGTTTGGCTTCGGCTATGCACTAGTCCCACTTTATGACGTGATGTGCGACGCACTGGGAATCAATGGAAAGACAAGTGAAGTGGCCGCCATTCAACCGACAGGTATGCAACCGGACATGAGCCGAACTATTCGCGTGGAGTTTATGGCGCATGTCAGCCCAGATATGCCTTGGGAGTTTAGACCCAAAGTGATTTCGATGGATGTTCACCCAGGTGAAGTCGTACAAACCGAATACCTTGCATTTAATGAAAGCGGGCAGAAGTTGGTGGGGCAAGCCGTTCCTTCTGTTTCTCCCGGGACTGGAGCTGCTTACTTCAATAAGATTGAGTGTTTTTGTTTTAACCAGCAGCCTCTGGATGGTAAACAGCAAGCTCAAATGCCGTTGATTTTTTATATCGAACCGGACTTGCCGGAGTCTATACACACGTTAACGCTGTCTTACACACTCTATAAACTTCCCCCTCCTACAGGCTCTTAGCCACTCAGGGAGAGAGATACAGACCAAGGTTGGTCAGTAAGGAGAGAAATTATGAGTAACAAGCCAGGAACATATTATGTTCCCGCTCAAAGTAGCTGGCCGATCATCGGTGCATTTGCTCTGTTTTTGGTTGCTGTTGGCGCAGGCATGACCGTCCAGGGGACACAAAGTGACGGTGCAGTGGGAACCATTGGTGGCATTGTGCTAGCGGTGGGCTTCTTGTTCTTGCTTTACATGTTGGCGGGTTGGTTTAGTAATGTGATTACTGAATCACTGAGTGGAAAATACAGCTCGCAAATTACTCGTTCTTTTCGCCAAGGAATGAGCTGGTTTATCTTTTCTGAAGTGATGTTTTTTGGTGCCTTTTTTGGTGCCTTGTTCTACGCCAGAATGATTTCTGTGCCTTGGTTAGGTGGGGCAGATAATAACTTCATGACTAACGAAGTCCTGTGGCCAACCTTCGAAGCGATGTGGCCACTCACACTGACACCGGGGGGAGAAACAACACAAGCTATGCCGTGGCAGGGCATACCCCTTACCAATACTATCTTGCTGCTATTGTCGTCTATTACGCTACATATGGCGCATATAAGCCTTGAACAAGACAAAAGAACGGCACTGATTGTTTGGTTAGAGATAACCATCGTACTTGCTGGCTTTTTCCTATATTACCAAGCGGTTGAGTATGTTCATGCTTATCAAGACATAGGGCTCACGTTGCAGTCCGGTATTTACGGTAACACGTTCTTCATGTTGACGGGGTTCCACGGTTTACACGTTTGTCTTGGGACTATCTTCTTGATCGTGCTGCTGTTCAGAATCGCTAAAGATCACTTTTCGCCAAAGAACCATTTTGCCTTTCAAGCGGGCAGCTGGTATTGGCATTTCGTGGATGTGGTTTGGTTATGTCTGTTTGTGTTTGTTTACGTACTTTAGGCGCACTGTGAACTCTTGGTTCGACTAATAAGGGCGAGGGTTTGGTGCTAGCCAACCCGAGCTGAGCGCAATAAGCAAAAGGACGACCACCAAAGCGGAGAACATGACTCGACGGCCTAAGTAATGACTTATGGGTTTGTCTCTTTTTTCAGGATTATCTGGGTCTTCACGAACCATTTCGATAAGCGCTTTTGCGAGGTTGAAGATAATGAAAAGCAGCAAAAGGACAAGCGTCAGTTTGAATAGAAATACGGTGGACATGGCACCTCCGGTTTCATCATTGTTGTTATCAAGACAATTATGGCTATCGAAACGGTTTTGGGTTGCAGTTGGTTTAACTGTGGTTGTGTTTTCTCTTTTGGTCAAACTGGGTTTTTGGCAGTTTGAGAGAGGGCAAGAAAAACAAGCATTGGAACAAGCCATTCTCGCGCGTGCGGATAGTGCGTACCAAGCACTAAGCGTCGTTCTTGAAGACAACGACTGGCGAGAGGAAAGTATCCTCGGGAAAAAAGTGGAAGTTAATGTTGTTCCTCAGGCGTTTCCCGTAATTTTGTTAGACAACCAAACGCATCAAGGCAGTGTGGGATATTTAGCATTTCAGATTGTATTGACGATCGATGAGCCTAGTGCCTATGCGTTATTGGAGCTTGGTTTTGTCGAGGGAAGAGCAGAACGCTCAGTGTTACCAACGGTCACCAAACTCGATAATTCGACTTTCATCACAGGACGCCTGTACCGAAAATCTACTAATCCACTGAGTTCAGAGTTAATGCCGGAAGTTGGCGATGTTATTCGCGTGCAAAACCTAAACATCGCGCAATTGAATCAGCTACTGAATATTGAACTTATGCCCGCAGTCTTGCAGCCAGACAATTTTACTCGTTGGCCCTATGACTTTCCTTGGAATCCATTGCCACTCAATAGTGCCAAACATTTTGGCTATTCGATTCAATGGTTTTCGATGGCAGGTGTTTTCTTAATACTGACTTTAATTGTTTTTGTTCGTTGGCAAAAAAAGTTGCGTCACATGGAGGTGAAGCATGACATCTAAAGTAACCAAAGGACGACTAATGTTGATTGCGCTGGTTTGTACGTTCGCGCTTCCCGCTGTCATTGCAAAAGTCATTCTCACACAAGGGTGGTATCAAAGCGGAGTGACCAATAGAGGCGAGTTAGTCGAACCATATACGACGTTAGAGCAGCTTGGTCAAGAGTCACCTCTCAAAGACCATGGTTGGCAACTCGCTTATGTATTGCCTAACGAGTGCACTGAACAGTGTAAACAGCAGCTTTACCTGCTTCAGCAAAGCCATGTTGCTTTAGGTAAGTATCAAGAGCGGGTAGTGCCAGTCGTTTGGCAGACTGAGCATTCAGAACCCATGGAAGTATCGATTTTAGCGATGCAAATGAATGAATTGGTTACCGCTAAAGTGAAACCTGGGCAAATATTGATCGTTGATCCTCTTGGGCAACTGGTGATGTCTTACTCGCCGAAACCAAATGAGGACTTAGTCCTATTGAATAAAGGTATGTTGGCGGACTTACGCAAGCTCTTAAAACTGTCACGAGTCGGTTAGAGGAAGTGCATATGAAATTAATTCAGTTGGTTAGATTCAGTTTGCTGCTAACTCTCGTGGTGATCATGTTAGGGGCATATACTCGCCTTTCAGATGCAGGGTTAGGTTGCCCGGACTGGCCTGGTTGTTATGGGCACTTTTCTGTACCGCATCAAGAAGAAGACGTCATACGTGCTAACCTGAACTTCCCCGAGCGGGCAGTAGAGCATGAGAAAGCATGGCTTGAGATGATTCATCGCTATTTTGCGGGAACGTTAGGTTTAGTCATTTTTGCGATGGCAGCGATATCAGTAAGGTCTGAGCGTGTAAATTCAACCATTCCGATGTTGCTAAGCGTGTTGGTGATTGGGCAGGCACTTTTGGGAATGTGGACAGTTACTCTTAAATTAATGCCCGTCATCGTGATGCTTCACTTGCTCGGTGGTTTTGTTTTATTGGCGTTACAGGCGATTTTTTACTGCCAATTAAAAGCGCAAAACAATCTCTATTTCTCTCCATCTTCTAGCTCTCTGAGAGGCTTTTCATTGTTGGTTTTTCTGGTTGTTTTGGTGCAAGTGCTCCTTGGAGGATGGACTTCGTCAAATTATGCTGCGCTGATGTGTACCACACTGCCGATTTGTGAGGGAGACTGGATGAGCCATCTCTCATGGAAAGAAGCGTTTTCTTTCTGGCAAACTGGATTCGAGAATTATGAATTTGGTGTCTTGGAGTATCCGGCAAGAATGACTATACACGTCACTCATCGTATAGGCGCTATTGTTACCGCCACCGTGGTATTGGCTTATAGTATTGGGCTTATGAGGCAAGATTCTCATCATTCACAGAGAATTGGAGGGTGGTTGTTATTCACTCTGGTGTGCCAAATTATGCTGGGTGTAAGCAACGTAGTATTTCAACTTCCTATCTATGTCGCGGTGGCGCACAACCTTGGTGCCGCTGTTATGTTGAGTCTTGTTTGTGTTAGCCAGTTTTACTTGTGGCAGGGTAAAACGGCTTGGAATTACACCGCGAAAGGAGTTCGCTATGAGTAAAGAAATCGCGCTGTCGTTAAATGGGCGAAAGCGACTAAGTTCCGTTTATTTGAAGTTAACGAAACCTAAAGTGGTGGCGTTAATGTTGGTGACGGCAGTAGTAGGTATGAGCTTAGCCCCGGTTGATGATTTCCCCTGGTTGCAGGCGGTAGTTGGCCTAACGGGGATTGGTCTGATGGCAGGGTCTGCGGCAGCGTTTAATCATCTAATTGACCGCCGAATTGATGCGAGAATGGCACGTACACACAAACGACCATTGCCATCGGGTGAGACAAAGCCATCATCGGTGATAGCCTTCGCTACAGTTTTAGGTGTCTTAGGGTTTGTACTTCTCTATGCGATGGTCAACCCGCTGACGGCATGGTTGACTTTGATGAGTTTGCTCGGCTATGCGATGGTATACACAATGTACCTCAAACGTGCTACGCCCCAAAATATCGTCATTGCAGGGATTGCCGGTGCGATGCCGCCTCTTCTCGGTTGGACTGCTGTAACAGGGCAATTACATGCGAATGCTTGGCTGCTCGTGATGATCATTTTTATCTGGACGCCACCACATTTTTGGGCTCTCGCTATTCATCGTGTCGAGGATTACCGCAAGGTAGATATTCCCATGCTGCCAGTGACACACGGCATTGAGTACACCAAAACTTCTATTCTGTTGTATACGGTGCTATTGACTTTGGTTTGTGTTCTACCGGTTTTGGTTGGCATGGTCGGCGTGGTGTATCTTTTTGCCTCCCTACTACTCAATGCTGGCTTTATGTACCATGCATGGAAGCTAAAATATGCACCAGAGCCAAATACCGCGATGGAGACGTTTAAATTCTCTATCTATCATCTTTTGGCGTTGTTCATTGCATTGCTTTCGGATCACTATATTGGTTTTTAACCTCTCTTAAAACAGAAAACGCCGCGTGGTTCGCGGCGTTTTTGGTTTTGATACTTTGGCTTTAAGACAAAGCTTTCTAGATTTATTGAATTTCTAGCAGTTCAACATCAAAGATCAAAACACTTGCTGGTGGAATTGGGCCAGAGCCACTCTTACCATAGCCAAGCGTGCTTGGTACGAAAAGGCGGATTTTCTCACCTTCTACCATGTATTGTAGACCTTCTTGCCAGCCTTTAATGACTTGGTTAAGACCAAATGAAATAGGCTCACCACGATTAACAGAGCTATCGAATACCGTGCCATCAATCAAGGTGCCGTGGTAGTGTACTTTTACTTTACTTGTTGCCGTTGGGTGAACCTCACCTTCGCCTTTTTCAAGAACCATGTATTGAAGGCCACTTTCTGTTGTGATGACGCCTTCTTTTTTCGCATTTTCTAGTAAGAATGCTTGGCCTTTGGCAAAGTTTTCATCTGCTACTTTATGGTTTGTCCAAGTACGGTAAATGAAAAAGCCCGCCAAAATAAAAATAATAAGAGGAAACAAAAATTTAGACACGTAATCTCCTTGTCTATTTAGGTTGTTTTAGCAAAAAGTTGATGGTTTCTGCCATGGCTTCAACGCTGTCATGACCACCAGTAATCACTTGATATTTTCCGTTTACGATAAAGGCTGGAACGGAGTTAATTTGGCCGCGAGTCGTGATCGCTTCTGCCTTAGTGATGTACTCAAACAGCGTTTTTTGCTGTGCTTCATCTAAATGGTAAGGGCTGATAAGGTTGCGAGACTCAAAGGCTTTCTCAACAGCGATTTGGCGTTCCTCAGCCGTTGCATCGGCACCCATTTGCACAGCAGTAAAAAGATCTGCCATAAACGCTTTATCTGGTGTTGATTCAAGCTGCATTACGGCAGTATAGAAGATGATGGCGCTCACTTGTGCACTTTCATTGAACGTTACATGCATTTTTTCAACGCTTTGATCGGTCAATGATTCAATTTGAGGGACAAACTCTTCCATTGAGCGGCAGTGGCCACAAGTTAAAGAGAATGCTTCAGTCAGGGGAGCTAAATCATATTCTTCAAGGGATACTGGCAAAACTTCGTATTGTTTGCCTTGCTGAGGCTGACTCTTGCCGCTATCGCATGCCGACAAAGCCATTACGGCAACAACAACAGCAAAGCCTTTCGATATGGTTTTTAACATAGTAGTGCTCTAAATGAGAAATTTGCGTTAGTTTATCGGTTAACGATAGTGACTAAAACCATTAAATAACAATAAAGTGAGACCATTGGTAACAGACTTTGCCTGACGTATGGGCTGTAAGGGTAGGGTATTTTAGTGTTGCTTTTTATTTGAGAGATGATTTTGCATTGACTCCAGTGGCATGAACGCTGCATAGACAAACCAATCGGTGGACAAAAGCGCTAAAGATTCGGCGTGTTTTGTCGACACAATGAACAAGAGTTTTTCTACGTTGGTAATGGTATGAAGCATTGGTTTTTAATTGTTTGTGGCATTCTGGCCGGGTGCAGTAGCCTCGATCAAGATATGGTCCCAGGTGGGAACATTTTAGATACAGCTCCTAAATCAAACACTGAGCTGAGACACCCAGAATGGGGATACCCGAGCGCATCCAATGTGGCTTCTTCCCCTCGTTCATATCAAACGGCGAGGGCGTCAGTAAAAAAGTCGCAAAACGTGACCTCTCTGGAAATGTTCCTGAGCAGGCATAACATTCCTCACGAGACGCTCAGTGGTGGTCACCTGATGATACGTTTGAAAGAGCAAGTGCATTTTCAAACGGGCTCTGCACGGTTATCTGCTCAATCTCAAGACTGGATTCGAAACATTGGTCACTATCTGGCGGGAAGAACTGATGTTGATGTCGTGATTGATGGTCATGCGGATAGTACGGGAGCTGAAAGTTTCAACGACACGCTATCTGAAAAGCGAGCTCGTGAAGTAGAAAAACAATTATTGGCGACGAGTATTCCACGTCAACGAGTGTTTTCTAGAGGCTTCGGAGAGTATGTACCGAAGTGCAGCAATGCGACAGCGAGTGGTAAAGCTTGCAATCGGCGCGTAGAGCTAACATTGATCGTGGATGAATAACGCAGACGTTGGGTGGTAATCTTCGTTGTGTTGTTCTTGCATACCCGTTATTTGCTTAGTGGAGTTTAAGTTCGGAGTTGAGCAAGAAGACTGAATAAGGAAAGCTCGCACGGCAACATTTAGCTAGAAAAAATAGAAAAGAGGCACCGTTAGGTGCCTCTTTTACATCCGCCAATGTTCATAGGGGGAACTTAGGCAAATTCTTTTTCAACGTAAGCGACGATGTCAGATGACTCGTATAACCACTGTGTTTCGCCATCTTTTTCGATACGAAGGCAAGGGACTTTAACTCGCCCACCACCTTGCTCTAGTTCAGCTCGATGAGTAGGATTATTTTTTGCATCACGTAGCTCAATGTTCACCGATTGACGCTTCATTGCACGGCGGACCTTTACGCAAAAAGGGCAGGCTTCAAATTGGTAAAGTGCGTATTGTTTCGCTTTTTCATCAATACGTTGCTGTTCTTCTGCGGTGCGCTTAATACCACGAGGTGAGAACACCGCGTTCAGCAATAAGATAACCTTGCCTAAAATCCAACGGATAAACTTCATAATGATCCCTTGATGTTCATTGGGTAACTGTCCTTTAAGAATGCAATCATGATGCTTGTTGCACTGAGCGTGAAGTCTATCAGTTGTTTGAAATGGATAAAACCATGTATTTTATGCGGAAAATAGACGTTTAAACCAACCCCAAAAGCCACTTGCTGAAGCCGGACGGGCTTCTTTACCTTGATAAAAACTTTGCATGAGTTCGGTTCTGAATGCATCAACGTCCATGCGTTTTATGACAAGCTCATGCTGCAATGTATTTTGAGTCTGCTCGGCATGATCGTGCGCCAAGCTGAAATCCATATTTAAATAGCCTTGCGTGTATAACCAAAGGTGGGTGACTAAGATTAGGTCTTCAGCAGATTGGTTAGTAAACTTATCCGCGAGCTCATTACCCAAGGAGTCAGTCAGAACTTGCTGCATACGCTGGGTAGAGTGAGCATGTTGCTCGTAGTTAGCACTTGCTTCAATATGTGATTTGGTCAAAAGGCCAAGCAGGTGAAGAGTAGGTGCTGTTGTGGGTTTGTTCTCACAAACTTTTGTAAATAGTTGTGACTGTTCTTTTAACCAACGCCGCTTTGCTGCTTTATGTTCTTTAACAAAGGGGATTTCTTCAAATCCCATCTCTTGACTCAGTTCACTAAGAGACGTCATGGTTTTTTAGTTCCTTCACCGTTACTTCGATATGTTGATCATTGATATCAACAAAAATTGAGCTGCCAGTAATCATAACAGAAAGGCTAGTACCTCGGTCAAGATGCTGACAAATCAAGTCGATAGCGTCATAGTCAAAGCTCTCTACGTTGACGGGAAGCATTGAGAACTTTCCTGACATTTTGTCCCACCAGACAGCCGCTTTGGTGTTATAAGTGTAAACTTTTACATGCTTTGCGAGGCGAGAAGCTTTCTTAATTCTGTCTGGTTCTGGTTCGCCAATTTCAATCCAGTGAGTAATGCTTTGATCATCGCCAACATGCCATAAATCAGGCTCTTCAATCGTAGAGAGTCCTTTTGTAAACTCCAGATTGCTTTGAGCATTTAAACAGTAAGCTAGAATGCGAGCCAACATTCGTTGCGGCTTTTCAGAAGGATGAAGGGCGATAGTTAGATTTTTAGAATCGTAATAGTCATTATTCATATCGGAAATGGCGATACGAAATTTGTAAATGGTTGGTTTAAGAGCCATAGATTTATATCGTTTTGTTGGCAAAATAAGTTTTAGGCAAAAAAATAGCCAGCTTTAAAAGCTGGCTATCGTATCAAATTCTTTAAGAATTAAAGTACTTTGATTTGCTCTGCTTGAGGGCCTTTTTGACCTTGAGAGATAACAAATTCTACTTTCTGGCCTTCAACTAGAGTACGGAAGCCGTCACCAGTGATTGCAGAGAAGTGAGCAAATACGTCAGGACCGTTTTCTTGTTGAATGAAACCGAAGCCTTTAGTTTCGTTGAACCACTTAACTGTGCCAGTAGCTGTGTTAGACATGTCTATTTCCTAAATATCTAAATAATGTAATCTTTCGCCTCAACGGCGCTTATAGCGTGGAAAAATAAATTGCTATTGCGTACCACAGGACGACGGGTTACAAGTAATCCAACGAAATGTGAAAACAAAGAACTTTCTTTCTAGCCGTGTTTGAGTCTAGGTTAATTCCACGAAGAGTCAACATATATTAGTGCTTTATGGACAAATATTTGTATTTAGTCACTATTTAACCAGCATGTTTTTGATTAAATTTCAAATAAATGACGGTGATGTGAAGTTTTTTAGCATAAAATTCAACTAAATCTATAAATTTGACTTATTTATATAATTATTGTCCAATCTGGTTCGACCATTAAGGAGGATTTATGGCAAAGCGTAAAATCAGTCCTCAACCGAGTGGCTCACAACATGAGACCGACTTCGGCAGAGGTGAAATCAAAGACAACGCGTTAAAAGCGGTTGTTACCAGTCAGCTGTTCCAAACACGAGTCGTTAAAGCGAAAAAAGGTAAAGGTAGCTTCAGCCGTAAAATGAAGCATAGAGGCAAAGAGCCCTATTCAAAGTTCTCCCCAAGGTGGATTTTGAATAGGGCTTTTTTGTTGGTACTAGGTATTTGCAAAACTGATGATATTCAATTTTTAGTACCAGATAAGTTTTCCTAATTTATCATGTACTGCTTCAACTGCTTCAGCGAACTAGGCGTTGAAAGTACCAATTAAGTACTAAAACTTACTAAGTTAGATTCATATCAATAAGCGTCACTTCCTGTCTTATGCAAGTCTACTATATCTTTAGTCTAATCAAACAGCCGAGATTATGGTTTAAAAAGACTGGTGAGAAGTAGGTATGTCATCGACGAGTTATGGTACTTATGGTTGCAAATGTAAAAAAGCGTGTGCTTCTTTATTACTACTGTGGCTGTCCATTTGTCCGATGGCGCATGCGCACAAATCAGAGTCTCATTCTTTAATTGTTGCTAACTCCAAAGCGTGGAAGCCGCTCTCTTACCTTAGCCCAGATGGTGAACCTAAAGGTATTTTAATCGACTTTTGGAAAGAGTACGCGGCGAACAACCAAATCGACGTTCAGTTTCTCCTTTTGGATTGGGATGCTTCTTTGCAAGCCGTAAAAGAGGGTAAGGCTGACTTTCACGGAGGACTTGTCTACTCGCCCGAAAGAGCGAAGTATATGGACTTTGGCGCAGTCATAATGCCTATCCAAACCAAATTGTACGTAAATAAAGATGTACTTTCGGTTGATATCAGGAGTGTTTTAACTGGCGAAATGACGCTGCCAATTGGCGTTGTTAAAGGAAGTTACGAGTCTGAGTTTGTTCAGACGAATTACCCGAATGCACCTATCGCAGAATACATTAACAATGATTCGATGATACAAGCCGCCGTCGATAAAAAGGTGCTGTACTTCGTTGCAGACCTGCAAGTTGCTAACTTTTATATGGCAACCACGCCGGGAGCGGGTATGTTTGTCCCGACAATTAGCTTATATAGTAAAGATCTTCGGATTGCAGCAGGAATGCACAGTGCAACTTCCATTTTAGAGGTATCACGAGCGTTTGAAAAAGTCATCGATACGGATCGTGAGCGGATCCTCACCCGTTGGAGTGTGGTGAAAACGGTTTATCCACTTTATCTTTTCCCTATTGCTATTTTCATTATGGCGGTCGCAACGCTTTATCATATTTTTGCCCTCAAACGTATGGTTGCTCTTCGGACAAGGCAATTAACGATTGCCAATCAGCAATTGCTGGAGATGACGTTGACGGATTCTCTCACAAAGCTATACAACCGTAGACACCTGATTGAGCAATTGGCGCTACTGAATCATTTGAAGCGAAACTTAACGGTGATGGTGTTTGATATTGATGATTTTAAATCAATCAATGATCGATATGGCCACCTTGCTGGAGACCGAGCAATAGTTGCCATCGCAGAAGCCGCTAAGTCGATGACTGATGACCGAATGACATTGGCGAGAATTGGAGGAGAAGAGTTCGCACTCGTTACGTCGTCTCTGTCAGAGCGAGAAGCGCTCAATTTTGCCAATATGCTTTGTAAAGCCGTTTACGATCAGCCTGTTATACTGGGCGGACAAGCAATTCATTTGAGTATCAGTTTGGGCTGTGCTTACTATCCTGAGTTTACCCACATCGTGAGCTTGCAAGATGCTGACGAGTTGATGTATCAAGGTAAGTCTGAAGGAAAGAATCGTGCAGTTTTCCAAGTTATAACAGACTGTCAGCTTCAACCTGCGCTTCGTCAAGTGAATTAGATCTCGCTAATTCAACTGATACTTCAAACCATCCTCAAGCCTCAAAGTTTTAGTCAGAGTAAGGTGGTAAGCGTTGACGACCACGTTGCGTTGTTTTCTTTGAGGCCAATTTGCGTACAAATACTATCACTTTCATATATATAAACCCCCGCTTGCTCACGTTTTTATCATAGAAGCAGTAATTGTTTTAAAGTGATAAGTGATTTCTTGGTAAAGATCAGAACCCCTGTCTACACTCAGTGTAAAGTAATGCATATAAAGCATGATGCATACAGTGTTGTACAAAAACAATTAAAGAAGATAAGAAATAAGTTGGCTTGAGAAGGACGGGGAATGAACAACGAATGCTTTGCTAGGTTCCGAGCTGTCACGGATGAACTGTCAATGAAAGAATCGTTGTCAGTTGGGAAAGACCCTTATGCTCACTATCTCAAAGATATTGTGGGCATTGATTTGTTGTCTCGTGAAGAGGAGTTGCATTACGCCAAACTTAATCGAGCTGGTGATGAAGAAGCGCGCGAAATGTTGATTGAGTCTAATCTTCGACTTGTTGTGAAAATCGCAAAAGGCTACCTCAAACGGCCAGGCAATAACTTTACTCTGCTCGATTTAATAGAAGAAGGTAATATTGGTTTGATAAAAGCGGTCGATAAGTTCGATCCTGAGCCAGGCTACCGTTTTTCTACTTATGCGGTATGGTGGATTCGCGAGAATATAGAAGCGGCATTAATGAACAATGGCCGCACGGTACGTTTACCTGCTCATGTGTGCAAAGAGATAAATAGCCTGGCTTTAAAAAAGCTCGATGCGTCAAAAAGTGAGAGCAAGGAGTTGTCTATTTCTGAACTCTCACGCTGCTCAGGGGTGAAAGCAGAGCGTATAGATGAACTTGTTGCGCTTAGTGGCTTTATTGATGTATCGACCACTGCGGACCTACATCGCGTTCCATTTGTTCTTGAACTGTGTGAAAGTGAGTATACGCCAGATCCACAACAAGACTGTGAAAATCAGTGCTTTACTCAAGCTATTGAAAATATTATTAAAACCTTGCCAACTAAGTTGCAGAAAGTCTTAATCCATCGATTCGGATTATTTGACCAGAGAGTGAAAACCTTGTCGGAAATAGGCCTGTTGTTAAACGTGTCTAACGAGCGTGTTCGTCAGATGCAGATAGAGGCGGTTGAACGCGTGCAGAAACGTCTCCGATTCGATGGTTGGGTTTAAGATTTTTAGCCCCTTATCCTAGCCGATTAATTTACTGGCTTGCTACTCTGTTCTTCCGTAAGTAACAGCAGCTCAAGCTGTGCTTTAGCTGCTGCCTCCAATCTCCATACACTCAATAATCGGTTAAGTGCTGCGCGATAAGCACGACTTTTGAGTAAAAAAGCGAGCGTACTTGTGTAGTTGTTTACGACTTGCGCTTGTGTCTCGACTAATGCGGTTTTGTTTTCGATGTCGATGTGTTGAAGGTTAAAGTCAGGAAGAAACGCACACTCATACCATACCTCTACAATTTCACGAATTTCGAGTTCTTCTTCAGGCACGTCGAAGTCTTGTAACTGGTAGTTTTCTGGTATCGTTGATAAATAAACCACATCCAATTTGTCTGCAACAAATGTATACATCGGATTCCTTAGTGTACGCGCTTACAGAGTAAATAGTCTCATCGTTTACATTTTTGTCAATGACCGTGCTCAAGTATGAATGATGAACCACACCACATTCCGAACTTAACTTAGACTTTTTAAGTACTTATCGGTTAACCCGAAATATTTCAGGTTGCCATCTGGCTCCAAGACTAAGCTCATGTTGGATGTAGAGATCATGCCCGGATCATTCGTTGAGAAAATAACGGTCTTATTGAGTAGTTTGTCGCTGAATAACCGCTTGAAGTAGTGCGAGTTTTCTTGCTCAGCACCATTAAATGGCTCGTCAATGATAATCAAAGATTGTTCGCAGTTACCTAGCCCTAATGCGAGCCGCAGTCTTTGTTGAATACCATTTGGTAAACTTTTACAGATATCAACGCTCAATTGAGTGTCCAGGCCTTGTGGCAACCATGTATCGAGCTCAAAGAAACTCACCATTTCACGCATTTTTTCTGTTGGGATTAACCCATTATGCAAGATGAAGTTAGTCTCCAAGGAGCCTTCAAAAATATGCAGGTTAAACGGGACGTAGTTAATCGAGGTTCGATAGCGGTAACTGTTGAATTGTTTGATGTTATAACCGTCCACCGAAACTGAGCCTTGATAGCGTTCCTCTAGCCCAGCGATAATAGAAATGAGCGTCGTTTTACCGCAACCTGTTGGTCCACAAATCACAACTTTTGCGCCCGGTGGAATTTTAAAACCAAGATTAGTTAAGCCTGTTGCCGCACCACTATAACGATGGCTCACACCAGAGCCGACGATACTACCTTGAAATAGGCGAATAGGGGGGCTTTTCTCTAACGTTAGCTTATCGTCATTCATCGCCATAAGGTTGTTGATTTGCGCAGAAGACGCCTTAATGGATTGGAACTTAGAAATAGAGTTGTAGATGCCCATAATAGGCCCCAACGCCTTCCAGACTAAAATTACGGTAGCAAGCATTGCACCTGCATCGGAGGTGCCGTCCATCACGCCGATAACGGCCGCGACGATACTTGCGGTACCAATAACCTGAATCAAACTCCCGCCTGCTGCCTGAACCCTGCTATTAGTCACTGAAACATGTTCTGCATCGTTGGTGCTTTGTAAATGCGATGCGCTAAAGCGGGACTGGATAACACGCAACAATGGCAAGCCTTGGATGGTTTTTATACCACGAAGAATCTCATTCCATTGGTAAGAAACCATGGCGTTGGCGCGAGAGCTCTTGGACGTGGCTTGCGAGTAGATGTAACGAGAATAAACACAGAACACCAACATTAGAATCAACCCCGCCATAACGACTAGCGCCGCGGTACCAGACATAAGAGCAATGGCAATAATGAATACGATAACAAACGGCATGTCGAAGTAGCTTAATGTTGACTCTGCGGTTACCAAACGGCGGAAAGTGTCGATGTCTTTCAAACGTGCTAACTGAGAAGAGACACCAGCGGTAGATGTCATCGAATAAGGAAGCCACAACAGTTTGGATATTACGTTTTGAGAAATATGCACCGCCAAATCCTTCCCTGATGTGGCGATGATGTTGACCCGCATTTTCTTGAAAAAGTATTCCGAAAACCCAACAATCACGGCAAACAACGTGAGCCAATAGAGCGTGGCTTGCGAGCTAGACGTCAAGGCGAAGTTGTACACACTCATAATAAAAAAGGGCTGGAGTGCGCCGAGAATACTGACCACGAAGCTGAGGATAATCAGGCTCTTGAGTTCATTGTTGTAGCGATAAAACGCGTATTTAATCCAGTTACTGCGGTCTTGAGATTCAGGTGGCGGCTCTCGGAACAAGCGCGAGTATTCGCTGATCGAGACCAACAAACATGGCTTCTTGCAGAGCGGGTATTCAATGGTGTTGTTATTGGTGTAATCAAACAGGATCAGTTTGCCGTCTTTGGTGCCCAAGAAAATCGCAGTGAGGTTTTCGATCTCGATAAAACAAGGATGAGGGTGCCCCTCGATGTGTTCCAACGTTTTTAATTTGGTGACGTCACAACGGTAACCAAGGCGTTCAATCGTGGCAACAAAACTGTCGCTGTCTTTTGGTTTAGGGATAAAAGCGTCACTGAGGATAGAAGGTGTGCCTTCCCATTCAAGCGCAATGAGGGTGTAAGCTAAACCACGAATCAAAGGTGACTGATTGTATCGCTCGTCATAACTGCGAGCCTCAAAGTCCAACAAGCGCTGAGGGACATTATTAAAATCAACCAAAATACTCATTGGTCACCTCCGGTAAGTTTGACGCGTTTGAGGCGATGATTGAGCTTGTCCATCTTATTGCTGACGATGATGAGTATTTTGTCGTTGGCGCGATAGGCAGTACTGGTCAAAACCAATCGAGCAAAGTCGTCATCATAAACACAGTCGATGTCGTCGAAGATCAACACACGTTTGTTCGCGAGTAAGGCACGCACCAACAACAGGGCATAAGCGACTTGGCGAGAGAATGGGTTGCGTAAATGTCCTTTAAGCTCGGTGTAAAAACCAGCGGGAAGGGCATCGATTTGTGCTTTGATGTTCATGGTTTCGCAAAGCGCAAATGCCGTGTTATTTAAGCTTGGGCGGAAACAAGTCAAGTTGTCGATGATGGTGCCTTCGACGAACGAACTGGTTTTGTCGACCATGAGCACGCTATTACGCCAGACGTTGTAGTTGACGTCATCGAGTGGTGTCTCGTTGATCTTAATGTCCAGTTTGTTGTCGGTGTTTTGCCGCGTAATGCAATTGGCAAGATGGGTTTTGCCTGCGCCGCTTTTCCCCGTCAGCAAGTAAGCCTGACCACGTTCAAACTCGATGCGTTGCTTTTCCGAATACTTCACCGAGATGCGCTCGACTTCTGTCGTATCATTTTGTTGTTCTACAGATGCCGCAAGCTCAAGCAGCTCGGCGATACGTTGAATATGAAGCTTGTTCAACTCCCATCGACTCACCGTGCGCATTACTTGCTGGTATGGCGCGAAGTAGCGGTTGGTAAGCATGATGATGGCAGCCATGATGCCTTGGCTAGATTGCATGTTGATAACTGCCGTTGCCAAAACTACCACCACACAAGCAATGGAGAGCTGTTGTATGAGCGACAAGATAAGGCTGAAGTTCGATTCAATTTGCTCGTATTTGATGTTCTCGACTTCACGCTCTTCCACCATTTGTGTCATGAGGCTCTCAACGCGATATTCCATATTGCGCGCTTTGATATCGAGTGGGCTAGAGATGATCTCGATGATTTTAGAAGTAGTTAAGCCTTCGATGTCGGATTTGTTTTCTAAGCTGTTGATTTTCTGCTTAGATAGGCTCAGTGCGAACACCGCCAAAATGATGGAGGCGAGCAAGATGGTCACTCCCGCCCAAATGTTGATCACACCGATAATCAGAATGGTCAGTATGCTGACGGCAAGGTTGATCAATGCCCGTACAGATTCTCCGCCAAAGAAGGATTTAATCTCGGGAATGGTGGCAATACGCTCTAAGTATTCACCGGGTTCTAGGCGACGAAACTTCGATATCTCAGCCAAACAGATGGATTGAAACACTTTGTTGGTTAAGTTGGTTTCGAATTGCTTCATGATCACCGACGAAATCTTCTCTTCCTGATTCTTTAAGTGATAGTCGAGGAAGATGGTGATCAAGATAATGGCAAACAGAAGAAACAGCGTGTCTTTAGCTTGGTTAGGTAAAACACGGTCAAAGATAATCAGAATCGAAAAGGGCAACACTAAACCAAACAGTGTTGAGATGACCGTTGAGAAAGTCAGATAACACTTGTCAGCAAAGTTAATCTTCTGGGAAAAATGCTCAGTTTGCATTGCGACCTCCTTTCTTAATCGATGGTTTGGAGAGAAGGTGTTTTGGAACTAAGTCTTGATTGCTTCTGCCTTCGATATCGCTCATCAACTGCATGATGCTTTCGATGGATTGCACCGACAGCATGCCTTTGATTTGCTCAAGATTGATCGATTCAATGATGTAGTCATAACGCGCGCTCTCGTAATCACGTAGCGCGCTAAACAGTTTACTTTCTGCTGCCAGTAAGTCGGTAATGGTTCGCGTACCAAGCTGGTAAGCGCGCTGAATGCCTTTGTAGGAGGCGTAGTTAGCTCGGATGATATTCTCGTAACTGCTAATAGCGCGGGAGAAGTCATTAATGTTGAGTACCGAGGTGTTAACGCTATTGCGCGTCGTGAACAATGAATCTTGGTACAGTAGCTCGGTTCGCTCGATGGCAGTCGACGATTTTTGATAACCGTAGTAATCCGAACCGCCGGAGAAAATCGGCACATTCAAGTTCAAACCGACGCTGGTGGAGTTACTGTCCCCTGTTGCGGTGGGGTCGGTTCGGTCATAGTTGTTCGCATCGTCATAACGGTAACTGGCAGAGAGTGACACGGTCGGCACAAAGTTTGAACCGCTTTCTTTCAACCCTCTTCGGCTGCGTTCTACGGTTTTCTTCGCAACCAATAAATCGTTATTGAGCTTCAAAGCTTGTTCAAGAATCGCGCGTTGTTCGGATTCGCTGATTTCCGCCAAGGGCACGCTTTCGTAGATGTCCTGCGATGGGGTGACTGGATATTGAACTTGAATCTCTAAACCGTTCAAAATCACACGTCGATCTTTCTCTAAGGTTCTTAAGCGGTTGGCAATGCCTTCTTTCTGAGCAATTACCTCATACAACTCGCTCGCCGCAGTGTTGCCAAGCTCCACGTTGCGACGCATTTGGCGCTCACGTGTTTCAGACGATTTAAGCTCGACTTTGGTGGCTTTGATTTGCGCGTTGTTTTTCAGGTACTCGAAATATTGCGTCGCGATTTCAGAAATGGTGCTCTGGATTTTGTTCTCGTGTTTGATTTCTTCAATGTTGAAATCAAGTTTCGCGGTGCCGTATTTGAAGATGTCGCCAAGGTTAAACACTGATTGAGATAAAGACACGCTGTAGCTGTTTGAGTTGTAGCTAGAACGCGTATCCGGTGTTCCCGTTAATATGGTCTCGTTTTCATTCCATGTGGTATCAGCAGCACCGTTTAAAGAGGGTAGGAACTTAGAGCGGCTAATGTCGATGTTGTATTCGTTTTCTTCCACGCCTTTGTCACTAGCGCGCAGAGATAAGTTGTTTTCCAAGCCGAGTTTGACCGCCTCAAGCAAGGTGGTCGCCATTGCCGAAGGAGCATTGCTCAATGTAAGCGCTGCCAATACGCAGCTAGTTAAGTTTCTGTACCGCCACATACTTGTTGATCACCTTGATGATTTCGTCGTTTTTATAAGGTTTGCTGATCACGTAATCCATTCCAGCTTCGATACAAGCTTGGTGTTCATTACTGCTGGTCAATGCTGTCGCACCTATGATGGTGCAGGGGTTTTGTCCGTTCTCTTGTTCGTATTGTCGAATGCGTTTGGTTGCTTCAATACCGCCCATGCCTGGCATGATGCAGTCCATAAAAATGATATCCGAGCGCTGATTCATGAAGTGCTGAACGGCGTCTGCGCCATCGCCAACGGTATCGGCTTCGTATTCTTGCTTGCTCAAAATACGTTTGAGTAGAATCTGTTGAACACGGTCATCCTCAACAATCAGGAATGAGCTGTTCTCCATCTGATCTTCTGAGGCTTCCGCTTCCATGATTGCTAAAAGATTGGGGATGAACTCATACGGAATCGCAGGAGAGTTCAGAATCTTGTCGACAAAGGTATGGCTCTCTTGTGCTTGCTGAGTGCTAGTGACTGAAAGCAGCAATTTAGTATTCGGGTGATTGCGCAGTTGCGATTTCACCGTTTTGCTCAGTGAGGGCAGCTTGTTTGGCTCGAACGTGTCGGTCAGCATGATGGCATCGTATTCGCCAAAGGTTTTTGCCGCAGAGAAGAGTTCGTTCGGCGTTCGAATTGGCGTAATCTCTAAGCCCAAGTTGACTAACATTTTGTTCATCACATCAATGCGCAGCTGAGAGTTGGCACACAGTAATAGGCGCTTATTGTCGAAGCGAGTTTTCTCGGTGTGGAAGCTTTTGGCTTTCAAATCGAGCTGAATTTGAAAACGTTCCTGATTGCCCGATTGATACCAATGGCTCTCGTAATAGCCATAATCTTTCAACACGCTTTTCGCCAAATCGTCTTTGGTTGCAGTGTGCTGTTTATGGTCGCTCCAGTGTAGGGTATTGAGCTTGGCAAGCGGCACATCCAGCGTGGTTAAGAAGTTTAGATTGATGGTCAGGCGGGTATTTTCAATGTCTGACGCCGCACCTGATTCAATGGTGACAAACAGTTTCTTGTCGGCTTTGAGTTGGATGGCATTTGATAGCTGTAGGAACAACACCCAGAATAAGCTGGTGGATTGTCCTTCAACACGGTTTGGTAAGTTATCTGAGATAAAGCAGTCTAGCTCACCTTCATTGCGCTGCACTTTTGAACTGATGTGAATCATCAATTCAGACAGTACATTCAGCAGTGAAAACTCTTTCGATTTGCTCTCGGTCCCTTGTGAAATGAGTCGGTTGTAGTTCTCTGCCAATTCAGACAGGGTATTGGCAGCCGAGGTTATATCTTGCGCCATCAACACTCCGCTCTCATCGGTCTCTTGAACGAGATATTGCACGCCGCCGTTAATGGTGTTGGTGATGCCACGAATCTCGTAACCAATCAGAGCATAGAGCTGCTTGTAGAGATCGTTATTGCGTTTTTGCTCTTCGAGTTTGCTGAAAATCAGTTTTAGGTGTGAGTAGATCTGACGCTGCTTCGGATTGATGCTCACTTCATTCAGCAACTCTTCCAACCTTTGTAAATCCAGTTGTTTGAGTTCTTGATAAAGCTCATCGAATTCTTGGTCAATGTCACGCTCATTCGAGCTGGATTTTTTCAGTTTAAGGATTGCCACCAAGTTCGATAGCACTGCGATACCAACCAGTACGACAACGACCACAAACAACCAAATGAAGAACTCGTTTTTCTCCATCATTAGGTCGCTCGCATGGTTGTTAAATATGGTCCTGTAGTTGTCGTCCATTTGTAGGTAGTTATTGGTGAGCGAGAGGTACAGTGCCAACACATCGTCGCGTGTTTTTTGGCTGTCTGAGAAGCGATTGATTGCCAGTTCAAGCTGCGTGTATTCGGTCGCGCCCACCAAGCTAAACTCGGTTTTGTTGAGTGACGCGAGCGACTTAAATTGGTCAATTTCGTCTTTCAGAACCTCAAAATCAAGCTCTGTTGTACTGCAATAACGTGCGCTTAAACAGCGTTGAAGCGTTTGAATATCAAACTCGATAGTTTGGTTGAGCTGTTGAGCTTGAACCAAAAGAGGCGCGTTTTGCACTTTCTTGACTGAATCCACTTTTTCCCAAGAGATATACAAATAAAAGGCGAGGGCAGCCAGCATCAAGCTGAAAGCGATGCTTAGGCGCATAACAGGAACGGAAATATTGTAAGAAGGTTTGCTACTCATCCATCACCTCTCATCGAATGCGTCTTCGATAGCCGACATAACCGGCTTCGCTGCGTATTCGATCACCCGGCGTGAACCTGTTTTCACGTCTGCGGTAAACTCCATATAAGGGGACAGCTTGTATTGTGTGCCTCCGCGCTCTAGATAGTTTTGACTGATTTGGATTTCCGCGAGGTAGAATTCAGCGTCTTCTTCTTCATAAGAAGAACGGCTGATCGATGCAATTCGACCTTCCAAAAATCCGTATTTGGCAAAGTTGTAGGTATCCATCTTCACTTTGACCGCTTGTCCGATTTCTACAAAACCCATGTCTTTACGCGGGATCTTCGCCTCTCCGTGAAGGGCGTTATTGATCGGTGCAATGTCCGCGATGCTTTCACCTGGCGGTATCACAGCGGAGCGGAAGTTGAAGTGCACTTTATCTACTACACCGTCAATAGGGGCGTAAACCACGAGGCGATCCACTTTATCTGAGTGTTGAGGACGTAATATACGTTTCAACTTTAAGTCCTTGTTTGCTTGAATGATTTGTGCTTGATACTCGGCATTACGATTCTCCACCAAGTCTCGGTACTGCTTCTCTAGTTTGTCGAGTTGGAAGCGCTCATTCATGACCGACTCATCAAGGTTTTCTATCTCACGCACCATGTTTGACTCTTGAACCTGCATATTCAGAACATCGACGTAAGACGCCATTTCCTCTTTGTACAAGGTGTTCTTAATATTGAGCTGCTTGCGTATCAAGGAGAGCTGGTTCTCGGAGCTTTTACGGCGCTTGAGCATTGAATCAATAAGCGAATTCTTATGTTGGATATCGTGAGTGATCAACTCTTCATTGGAACGGTTTTTAGAAAATTCTTGCTGCCAGGTATTCATGTTGACTTGCACTAATTCTGGGTACTTTTCGATGTAGGAAGAAAAATCGGGTTCCACCATATCGCGCAGGCTTTCGTAACGAATCTTGTCTAGCTCAAGCTGAATGATCTCTGTGTTTACCGTATCAAGTTGAGTGTTTCTATCCAGAGAGCGAAGGCGTGCAATAGGTTGACCTTCATAAACCACTTCGCCTTTGCGCACTAGCATTTCTTCTAGAATACCGCCTTCAAGGTGTTGCACTTTTTCGATGTCAGATTCGAGCAATAGCTCACCGCGCACCGACACCACAATGTCGATACGAGCCTGAGATGCCACGGCGATAGCCACCATGGAAAGCAAAAAGATAACCAGCAAGGTTTTGTGTACGCTGGTCATTGCACTTGCTAGCACGATTGTATCGTCTGCTGTTACTTTCGAAGCTTCGTTGTTCGAAACAAGCGCCTTTTTGAGGTGATGTTCTATTTGCTTATTACTCATGAGCCACCCCTATGATTCACTACCTGTGCGGCTATCGATTGAATTTTCGATTTTTAACAGCTGGCTAATTTGTCTGTTTACGTTGTTAAGCTCGGTTTTAACGTCCTCGATCAATTCATTAGGAGCAGGGAAATGGTGTTTGTTTAAGTGTTCAAGCTTTGCCAATTTTGGTGGTAAGTCGTCATCACATAACAAGACGAGAATGGTCTTTAGTCTTTTTGAATAACATCTGAGTGCTTCAAAACGGTTTTGTTTATGCAGCATCTCAATATCAATCCCTGCATCACTGAAATCTTGGTAAAAATCGCCTAATAGCAATTGCAGCCCTTTATGGCTGTTGTCGACTGAGCGCAACAGATTTGTCATATTTATCATTATCCCACCGCACTAATTGCTTTAATGACAACAAGTAAGGATCTTTATACTGGGTTTTCAAATTTTTTTGTTTTTATAGAACTCGAAAGGTATGAAAAAAGTTGTATAAAAAAGTTGGTTTCTAAAAATGGTGTCCTTTACTGCCTCTAAATACGATCAGTTAGCTAAAAGCAACGGAGGCTGTAATGGCAGGCGACACTAATCAAGAAAAAGACAATGAAAGGCTTAACGATGCGGTAGAGCAAACAGAAACGAAGGATACGGGGACAAAAGAAGAAAAACAGCAGTCGACCGTCTCTTCGACTGTAGCGACCGGTGCTGAAAGTGCAGATGCTGTTGATGAAGCCAATCGTGCGATGGAAGAAAATCCTAGTGGCGCGGGTACGGAAGAAGAAGCAGTGAGCTCGGGTGGCGCAGTTCAAGAAGAGGATACTGAAAGTAGCAGCGACTCTGACGCTGCACAATCCAATGTTGTTGATAGTGTAGCTTCTAGCGGAGAATCAGGTGACGAGGCTCTGGGCAGCGGTGGTTCGGATTCTGGGGCGGGTGCCCAAGCGGTCGGTGGTGGTGATGCCTCTGGCTCTGAAGGTGGTTCGGACGCAGAAGGCAATGAAGCGCAAGGACAAGCGGTACAAACTTCATCTGCGCCAAGTGCTTCTTCAGACTCTGAAGGTTCTCAAGGTGGTGACGAGCTAGATTCAGAAACCACTGAAGAGAGCTTCGCGGTGGATGTACAAGACACCAGCGAAGAAACCACGACGCAAGTAGAAGACGATTTCGACTCCGAAACTACGAGCGAGACGTTCCAAATTAAAGTCGAAGGTGAAAATGACGCGCCAGAAGTAGGGCAAGATCTGGCATACATCATGGATGAAGATGGCACTATTACCTTCACTCAAGAACAACTTCTCGGGTACGCGAGTGATGTTGATGGCGATGATCTTGCCGCATTCAACGTGCAAGTGGGTGCTAATGCATCGGTTGTGGATAATGGTGATGGCACTTATACCGTCACACCTGATACTGATTTTAATGGTGAACTCGGCTTAACGTTTGATATCAGTGATGGTCAAGAAACCATTTCTAGCTCGATTGATTTAACTGTTCGTCCAATCAATGACGCACCAGTGCCGGAAGATAAAACCTTTGAGGTGGAAGAAGACGGCACGCTGATCTTCACCGATGCTGACCTGCTTGCTGGTGCAACGGATATTGAAGGCGATAACCTAACAGTTGAGGGCGTAAGCTACGACGGTGGCGACGGCATCCTGACCGACAACGGTAATGGGACTTACACTTTTGCGCCAAATGAAAACTTCAATGGCGATGTGAACTTTAGCTTTGATGTGTCCGACGGCACGGATACGGTTTCTGCCAACATTGATGTAAGCGTTACGCCAGTCGACGATGCACCAGTATCTGGCAATCTTGCATACTCGGTGGATGAAGATGGCTCGATTCGTTTGAGCCAAGAGCAGTTGTTGTCGCAAGCTTCCGATGTGGAAGGCGATGCACTGACGGCATCTAATCTTTCGGTAGATGGCAACGCGACGGTAACTCAAAATGACGATGGTAGCTTCACCATCACGCCGGACGCTGATTTCAATGGTGAACTCGACTTAACGTTTGATATCAGTGATGGTCAAGAAACCGTTTCAAGCTCTATCGATTTAACTGTTCGTCCAATCAATGATGCACCAGTGCCTGAAGATAAAACCTTTGAGGTGGAAGAAGACGGCACCCTGATCTTCACCGATGCTGACCTGCTTGCTGGCGCTACCGATATTGAAGGCGATAACCTAACCGTTGAAGGCGTGAGTTACGATGGTGGCGACGGCATCCTGACCGACAACGGCAATGGGACTTACACTTTTGCGCCAAATGAAAACTTCAACGGCGATGTGAACTTCAGCTTTGATGTGTCCGACGGCACAGATACGGTTTCTGCCAACATTGATGTCAGTGTTACGCCTGTCGATGACGCACCAGTATCTGGCAATCTTGCTTACTCGGTGGATGAAGATGGCTCGATTCGTTTGAGCCAAGAGCAGTTGTTGTCGCAAGCTTCTGATGTGGAGGGCGATGCACTGACGGCGTCTAACCTTTCGGTAGATGGCAACGCGACGGTGACTCAAAACGACGATGGTAGCTTCACCATCACGCCGGACGCAGATTTCAACGGTGATATCGACATCAGCTTCGATATCTCAGATGGCACGAACACCGTTCAAGCAACCGCTGACCTAACCGTTAATCCAATCAACGATCTGCCTGTTCCTCAAGACCAACAATTCAATGTGGAAGAGGACGGCACACTGCAATTTACTGATGCGGATCTTCTTGCTGGCGCGACCGACATTGAAGGCGATGACCTTTCTGTAACGGGAATCAGCTACGAAGGAACCGACGGCGTTCTAACTGACAATGGCGATGGCACGTATAGCTTTGCGCCAAATGAGAACTTCAATGGCGATGTGAACTTCAGTTTCGACGTATCTGATGGCACAGATACGGTTTCAGCGAATGTAGATGTGAGCGTCACGCCGGTGAATGATCCTCCTGTGGCTGGTTCAACGTCTTACACAGTTCACGAAGACAACTCTATTACCATTTCTGACGCGCAGCTGTTGGCAAACTCTTCGGATTTAGAAGGGGATGTCTCGATAGATAGCGTGAGCTACTCTGGCAGCGATGGTGTGTTGCAAATCAATGGTGACGGTACGTACAACTTCTCTCCAAATGAAAACTTTAATGGTGAAGTGACGCTTGATGTTGTCGTCGCTGATGAAGAAGGCGCAACGGATGTCACCACTGCTGGTATTACAGTACTAGAAGTGAACGATCCACCAGTCGCAGGACCAACTTCTTACACCATTGATGAAGATTCTGTTCTGACCTTTAGTGAGTCGCAAGTGCTGCTGAATGCCTCTGATGTGGAAGGCGACGTAGAGCTTGTTGGTATTAGATACGATGGTCCGGATGGCATTTTCACCGTTAACGATGATGGCACATGCAGTTTCGCGCCAAACGAGAACTTTAACGGACAAGTTCAACTTGATGTGACCATTCGAGATGAAGATGGAGCAGAAGTTGATACCGTCATTAATGTGAATGTATTGCCAATCAATGATGCGCCAGTATCGGGTGATTTGGCTTACAGCGTTGATGAAGACGGTGCGATTACACTCAGCCAAGAACAGCTTCTTTCTCAAGCGTCTGATATTGAGGGAGATGGTCTGACTGCTAGCGATTTGACTGTAGATGGAAACGCAACCGTCACAGCGAACGACGATGGCAGCTTCACGATTACGCCAGATGCGGACTTTAATGGTGACATTGATATCCAATTCAACATTACGGACGGCACAGACACTATCCAAGCAACGGCGGATCTAACGGTTAATCCAGTTAACGATCTTCCTGTTCCTCAAGACCAGCAGTTCAGTGTTGAAGAAGATGGCACGCTTCAGTTTACCGATGCAGACTTGCTTGCTGGCGCGACCGATATCGATGGCGATAACTTAACGGTTGATGGCATTAGCTACACAGGCAGCGATGGTGTGCTGACTGACCACGGTGATGGTACTTACACCTTTGCACCAAATGAAAACTTCAACGGAGACGTCAGCTTTAGTTTTGGTGTTTCTGACGGTACTGAAACCGTACCAGCAAATGTGGACGTGAGCGTCACTCCAGTGAACGATCCTCCGGTTGCGGGTTCTACGTCTTACACGGTTGATGAAGACAACGCGATTACCATTTCCGACGAGCAGCTTCTGGCTAACTCTTCGGATGTGGAAGGCGCAGTGTCCATCGATAGCGTGACCTATTCAGGCACCGATGGCGTATTCCAAGACAACGGTGACGGCACTTACACCTTCATGCCGAATGAGAACTTCAGCGGTGATATCAGCCTTGATGTGATTGTGGCGGATGAGCAAGGTGCGATTGACGAAACGACTGCAGGCATTACCGTCATTGAAGTGAATGACCTTCCAGTTGCCGGTCCAACGTCTTACACGATTGACGAAGATTCAGTACTGACATTCAGTGAGTCACAAATTCTTGCTAACGCATCTGATATCGAGGGCGATGTAGAGCTTGTTGGCATCAGCTATGAAGGCTCGGATGGTATCTTTACCGTCAATGGCGATGGTACTTGTAGCTTTGCACCAAACGAGAACTTCAATGGTCAAGTTCAGTTGGATGTGACCATTCAAGATGAGAATGGGGCAACCGTTGATACGCACATCAATGTCGATGTATTGCCAATCAACGATCCACCAGTATCGGGTGATTTGGCTTACACCATCAACGAAGACAGCTCAATTACGCTAAGCCAAGAGCAGTTGCTTGCCAAAGCGGGCGATATTGATAGCGAGAACCTTGAAGCCATCAATCTATCGACAGATGACAACGCGACAATTCAATACAACGATGATGGCAGTTACACCATCACACCGGATGAAAACTACAACGGCGACCTAGATCTGACCTTCGATATCATTGATAACGATGGCGGCTCGGTACAAGTTGGTCTGGATATTACGGTTAATCCTGTGAATGACTTGCCACAAGCGCAAGATCAACAGTTCACGGTAGAAGAAGATGGCACCCTGCTGTTCACGGATGAAGACCTATTGGAAGGTGCATCAGATATTGATGGCGATGATCTGTCTATCGAAAACGTTCTCTACACAGGTGCAGATGGTGTTCTTACCGACAATGGCGATGGCACTTACAGCTTCGCGCCGAATGAGAACTTCAACGGTGATGTTCAGTTCACATTCGATGTGTCTGACGGCACAGGTTCAACACCAGCATTCATTGATGTCAGCGTGACACCAGTGAACGATCCGCCGGTTGCAGGTTCTACGTCTTACACGGTTCAAGAAGACGGTCAAATCACCATTAGTGACGAGCAGTTGTTAGCCAACTCTTCTGATGTGGAAGGCGACGTAGCCTTGGCGAATGTTAGCTACTCTGGTAACGACGGTAGCTTCGTGGACAATGGCGACGGCACATATACCTTTACGCCAAATGAGAACTTTGACGGTAACATTTCGCTCGACGTTACGGTCATCGACCAAGATGGTGCAACAGATACGACAACCGCAGGCATCGATGTTATCGCGGTGAACGACGCACCTGAAACATCAGGCATTCAAGCTGAAGTGGATGAAGATAACGCCATCACCATCACGCAAGAACAGTTGCTTGCGAATGCGACAGACATTGAAGGTGATGACCTTGTTGCCAGCAATCTACAAACCAATGACCCGGATGCGACGATCGTAGCCAACGATGATGGTTCTTTCACCATTACGCATACGGAAAACTTTAACGGTGAGTTGGACTTCACTTACAACATCAGCGATGGCGAAAATGATGTTCTGACCACGTTGGATCTGACCGTTAATCCTGTCAACGATGCGCCAGAAGCGGGCGACGAGATCTTTATTCAAGCGGAAGAAGACCAAACAGTGGGTGTTTCTCTGCGTGAAGAGCCTGCGTTACGTCTCGACCAAGCCCCTGAAAACGGCATCATTGAAGCGAATCTAAATGACGAATGGGTACAGCTAGAAGTCGGGCAGGAGGTTCCTGCAGATACGGAAGTGCGCTTCATTCCAAATGATGATGCATTGGCAAACGGCACGCATACAAGTCAAATTGGTACCTTTGATGACAATGCGAGCCTTGATGATTGGGGTACAGCTGTTGACCCTTACACACGTGAGTTTGTCGATGGCGATTTGAAAGTTACTGTTCAAAGTAATGATGATCCACTCGGTGCGTGGAATGGTAAAACACACATTGGGCATGGTATTGGCGATACTGACCGCCAAGGCTTGAGCGGTGATGAAAAACTCACTGTGACCGTTGAAGGTCAAGACATCAACGAAATCAGCTTCCACCTAGATGGTCTAGGCGGCTGGTTTATGGAAGAGTCTCGCCACTTTACCGAAGTCGAAATTCGCGCATTCAACTCCGATGGTGACTTGATCGACTCGATGACTTACCACAAAGAAGATCGTGGTAGCTATGAGACGGATTACACCCTAACGGTGAACGAGCCTGTATCTTACTTTGAGCTAGGAACGATTCAAGGTAACGGTACTTACGTGGTTCAAAACATGACGGTTTCGCAAACTTGTCATGATGAAGCGGTGTTCACATCTATTGGCGTGGACGGCACGGAAATCACGGAAACGGTAGAACTGAATATCCGAGAAGGTGACAGTGAAATCGAACTGACCGCTGACCTGCCAAATGTGACCATCGATACCGAAGGTTCTACGCAGTTTGCCTCTGTGGTAATCACAGAAGAGCAGCTTCTCGCACAAGCGAGTGATATCGATAGTGACGTTCTTGATATTCAAAACCTTGAGCTGGTGGGGGATAACGCGGAGCACGCTACGTTAACCGACAACGGCGATGGTACGTGGACAGTCACACCAGATGAGAACTTCTACGGTGAGATTGAGCTTGGTTACCAAGTTACAGATGGTGAACTCACTGACGACAACATCATCAACATCAACTTTGAAGCAGTAAACGATGCACCAATTGTTTCTGGTCCGATTGTGTTGTCGACTGATGAGGATGTGGGCATTACGTTTAGCGCGGATGATTTGCTTGCCAATGCAAGTGACGTGGAAGGCGATGCGCTGTCTATCTCTGATATCTCTTACAGCGGTGATAACGGTGAGCTTGTCGATAATGGCGACGGCACTTACACCTTTATGCCGAATGAAAACTTCAATGGTGAAGTCGATATCGATTACAAAGTCTTCGATGGCACCGATGAAGTCGATACTCATCTAGATCTGACCGTTATTCCAGTCAACGATGTGCCAGTTCCTGGTGCGCCGCTGCATACTCAAATGCTAGAAAACGGCACCATCATCATCGAAGCAAAAGACCTGTTATCAGGTGCGACTGATGTGGATGGCGACATTCTGCATATCGAGAATCTACTGCTTGTTGACCAGTCACAAGGTACGTTGACAGACAACGGCGACAACACCTTTACCTTCGAGCCAACTTCGAACTTCTATGGTGAAGTGAACCTGACCTTCGACATCAGCGATGGTCAAGCAAGTGCACCAAGTACAGCTAAGATCGATGTTGAGATCGTTAACGAAGGTCCAGAGGTCAGCGGTCCGGTTGATGCGGTCGTCGATGAAGATGGCTCAATTACCATCACTCAAGAAGACTTGTTGGCGAACGCGACGGACGTGGATGGTGACAACCTTGAAGCGGTGAACCTGTCGACCAACGATCCTAATGCAACCATCGTTGAGAACGCTGATGGTAGCTTCACGATTACACCGAGCGAAAACTTCTTTGGTGAAATCGAATTTACTTATGACGTAACTGACGCGATCGAAACCGTCGCTGCGGATCTAAACCTCACCGTTAACCCAGTGAACGACCTGCCAGATGTGCCTGATTTGTCCTTCACCACAGAAGATGGCGAAGCGATCACGATTACTGAAGCAGAGCTGTTGGCTCAAGCGACGGACATCGAAGGCGATGACTTATCTGTTGTGAACGTGACGAGCTTAAGCGATACGGTTCAAGTGACAGACAATGGCGATGGCACTTACACGTTAACGCCAGAGCAGGGCTTCTTTGGTAATGTTGACCTTACGTTTGATGTGAGCGATGGCACCGATGTGGTGGCGGCAAACATCGACTTGAAAGTTGAGTTCGTCAACGATGCGCCAGAAGCAGCGCCAATCGTGGCAGACGTGGACGAGGATGGCTCTATCCTCGTGACACAAGAAATGCTGCTTGAAAATGCCAGCGATCAAGATGGTGATGACCTATACGCAACGGCACTAGAAACCAATGATCCGAATGCCTCTATCGTGGATAACGGCGACGGCACCTTTACCGTTACGCCTTCACAGCACTTCAATGGAGACATCGAGTTTACTTATGAAGTAAGCGACGGTGAATTGAGTGTTGCCAATGAAATGACGTTGACGGTGAACCCAGTCAATGACATTCCAATTGTTGCGCCTGGCATGTACCACATTGAAGAGGATGGCAGCATCCTGTTCACGCAAGAAGATCTGCTAAGTGGTGCGATTGATATTGATGGTGATGACCTCACTGTTACCAGCATTAATTACTCGGGTGATGAAGGTACTGTAACGGACAACGGTGACGGTACATTTAGCTTCGTACCAGAAGAGCACTTCAGTGGTGACTTGCAATTCAGCTTTACGGTTTCTGACGGTACGGATGAAGTTGAGCAAGACATTAATGTCCATATCGAAGCCGTGGCAGATGCGCCAGACCTAGTCATCACTGATGGCGATGGTCGAAACGTGGATGATCAAGCAATCTTGGTCGAGCCAGGCGGTATTGTTGAAGTGAACATCGCCGCAGCATTGGTTGACCAAGACTTGTCAGAAACACTGACGGTGACCGTGGATGGTGTTCCAGAAGGTTCGGTGATCAGCTACGACAACGAAGGGGTACTTAACGATCAAGACAACGGTATCACCAGTTTCAACGATACTGAAATCACGGTTACGTTTGAAGGTGAAACCGCGGGTTACCAAAACACTGCGGGTTACTACAAAGTCGATGAAGATGGCAACATCACGGGCGTTGAAGTGGTATACGAAAACGCCTCTCAAGTTGGTGGCGGCGGTGACCTCGTTCCGGGACAAGATCAGTTCAGCTTCCAAATCTCGGAAGGGGAAAGCTTCAACCTATTCTTGATTCCTAACGGTCATAACTTCAATGACTTTGCGTCCATGCAAGATGGTCAGTACGAGTTCCGTGCAGCAGATGGCTCTCCTGCGAACATGGATACAGTTGACCCACAACTCGTGTTTGTTGGCGCTGATGGTTCTGAAACCGTGATTCAAAGTCAATTCGGTGATGCAGTCTTCCACGGTGGTTCAAGCTCAGAGCTCAACCAAGATGGTATTGAACATACCCGAACTACCGTGAACGAAGACGGTGAACTGGTTTACGGCTTTGAAGATCTCTACGGTGGCGGCGATGCCGATTACACCGACTTCAACTTCACCATTGATGTCGGTGAAGTGAACAGCCAGATCTACAGCGGTGAAGTGACAGTCGGTCCAGATGGTTCTGTAACGCTTCCAACCACAGCAATTGAACAAGAGCTACAGATTCAATTGCCAGAAGACTTTAACCAACAGTTAGAAATCAATGTAACGGCAACGGCAACAGAGCTATCAAATAATGATTCTGAAACCGTTTCTCAAACCATCTACGTCAATGCAACAGGTGCCCACATTGAACATGCGCCTGAAGCATTGCCTGTTTCAGCGATGGTTGAAGAAGATGGTTCAATCCTAATTACGCAAGAAGATTTGCTTGCTAATGCGCGTGACTTGGATGGAGACCAACTGACAGCGCTGAACTTGGCAACGGATGATGAAAACATCACCATCACAGACAATGGCGACGGCACTTACACCTTAACGCCAGATGCGGACTTTAATGGGGATATCACCTTTACGTTCGATGTGTCGGACGGCGATGATGTTGTCTCAACCAACCTTGAGTTATTGGTGTCACCAGTTAACGATGCGCCTGAACCACAAGATCAAGCGTTCACCATTGGTGAAGATGGTGTGCTGACCTTTACTGATGCGGATCTCCTAACAGGCGCTACCGATATTGAAGGGGATGACTTATCTGTTGAGGGCGTCACTTACACAGGCGCGGACGGTGTTCTTACTGACAATGGTGATGGCACATATAGCTTCGCACCAAACGAGAACTTTAATGGCGACGTGAACTTCACTTTCGATGTTTCCGATGGCACGGATACCGTGACGGCGAATATCGACGTAAGCGTGACGCCGGAGAACGATCCACCGGTTGCAGGCAGCACGGCTTACACCGTTCATGAAGACAATTCGATTACCATTAGTAACGAACAGCTGTTGGCTAACTCGTCTGATATAGAAGGCGAAGTGGCGATTGATAGCGTGAGCTACAGCGGTAACGATGGCGTGCTGGAAATCAACGGTGATGGTACGTACACCTTCTCACCAAACGAAAATTTCAGCGGCGAGGTGAGCCTAGATGTTGTCGTTGTTGATGAAGAAGGTGCAACGGATTCTACCACTGCTGGCATTACTGTGATTGAGGTAAATGACCCACCAATCGCAGGTCCTACCGCATACACTATCGATGAAGACCAAGTTCTAACCTTTAGTGAATCTCAAGTGCTACTGAATGCTTCGGATGTTGAAGGGGATGTTGAGCTAGTAGGCATCAGCTACGACGGTCCAGATGGTATCTTCTCAGTAAACGGCGATGGTACTTGTAGCTTTGCTCCGAATGAAAACTTCAATGGTCAAGTGCAGTTGGATGTGACCATTCGTGATGAAGACGGCGCAGAGGTCGATACTTACATCACAGTCGATGTCTTACCAATCAATGATGCACCAGTTTCGGGTAACTTGGCGTACAGCGTCGACGAAGACAACTCAATCACGTTGAGTCAAGAGCAGCTTCTTGCTCAAGCATCGGATGTAGAAGGCGACGCGCTAACCGCATCTAATCTAATGGTTGACGGTGATGCAAGGGTTACGGCAAACGACGATGGTAGCTTCACTATCACGCCAGATGCGAACTTTAATGGCGACATTGATATCACGTTCGATATCAACGACGGCAGCGACACTATTGTTGCAACAGCGGACCTAACCGTTAACCCAATTAATGATTTGCCGCAGCCAGAAGATCAAGCGTTCACCATTGGTGAAGATGGTGTGTTGACCTTCACTGACCAAGACCTGCTTGATGGTGCAACGGACATTGATGGCGATGACCTATCGGTAGAGGGCGTCACTTACACAGGCGCAGATGGTGTCCTAACTGACAATGGCGATGGTACGTATAGCTTTGCACCGAATGAGAACTTCAATGGGGATGTGAACTTTACCTTCGATGTTTCTGATGGCACGGATACCGTGACCGCGAATATCGATGTGACAGTCACTCCAGAGAACGATCCACCGGTGGCAGGCAGCACGTCTTACACAGTGCATGAAGACAACTCGATCACCATTAGTGACGAGCAGTTACTGGCGAATTCATCTGACGTCGAAGGAGATGTCGCGGTTGATAGCGTTAGCTACAGCGGCACAGATGGTGTGTTCCAAGACAATGGTGACGGTACGTACACCTTCTCGCCAAACGAGAACTTCAATGGCGAAGTGAGCCTAGATGTTGTCGTGGTCGATGAAGATGGTGCGACGGATTCGACTACCGCAGGTATTACAGTACTTGAGGTGAACGATCCACCAATTGCAGGCGCGACCAGCTACTCAGTGAACGAAGACGAAGTCATCACCATTAGCTCTGAGCAGTTATTGGCGAACGCTTCTGACGTTGAAGGTGAAGTTGCGATTGATAGCGTAAGCTACAGCGGCTCTGACGGTATCTTTACTGATAACGGTGACGGCACATTCAGCTTCGCACCAAACGCAAACTTCGATGGCGATGTGAGCCTAGATGTTGTGGTTGTTGATGAAGACGGTGCAACTGCGTCAACTAATGCAAACATCGATGTATTGCCAATCAACGATGCGCCAGTATCGGGCAACTTGGCTTACAGTGTCGATGAAGACAATTCAATTACGCTTAGCCAAGAGCAGCTTCTTGCTCAAGCATCGGATGTAGAAGGCGACGCGCTAACCGCATCTAACCTAGTGGTTGACGGTGATGCAACGGTTACGGCAAACGATGATGGCAGCTTTACCATTACGCCTGATGCGAACTTCAATGGTGACATTGATATCACGTTCGATATCAACGATGGCAGCGACACTATTGTTGCAACGGCTGACCTAACGGTTAATCCAGTTAACGACTTACCACAGCCAGAAGATCAAGCGTTTACCATTGGTGAAGATGGCGTCTTGCTGTTCACTGATGAAGATCTGCTTGATGGTGCAACGGATATCGATGGCGATAATCTATCGGTTGAAGGTGTCACTTACACAGGTGCAGACGGTGTCCTAACCGACAATGGTGATGGCACTTACAGCTTCGCGCCAAACGAAAACTTCAATGGCGACGTGAACTTTACCTTCGATGTTTCTGATGGCACGGATACCGTGACGGCGAATATCGATGTAAGCGTGACGCCAGAGAACGATCCTCCGGTTGCAGGCAGCACGTCTTACACGGTGCATGAAGATAATTCGATCACCATCAGTAACGAACAACTATTGGCTAACTCATCTGACGTAGAAGGCGAAGTAGCAATCGACAGCGTGAGCTACAGTGGCGCAGATGGCGTGTTCCAAGACAATGGTGACGGCACTTACACCTTCTCGCCAAACGAGAACTTCAATGGTGAAGTGAGCCTTGACGTTGTGGTTGTCGATGAAGACGGTGCAACGGATTCAACCACTGCGGGTATTACCGTTCTTGAGGTGAACGATCCACCAATTGCCGGTGCAACTAGCTACTCAGTCAACGAAGACGAAGTGATCACCATTAGCTCTGAGCAGCTATTGGCGAACGCATCTGATGTTGAAGGTGACGTCGCGATTGATAGTGTCAGCTACAGCGGCTCCGACGGTATCTTTACTGACAACGGCGACGGTACATTCAGCTTCGCACCAAACGAAAACTTCAACGGTGATGTCAGCCTAGATGTTGTCGTGACCGATGAAGATGGTGCAACGGTAGCAACCAATGCAAACATTGATGTATTGCCAGTCAACGATGCTCCAGTATCAGGTGATTTGGCTTACAGCGTGGATGAAGATGGTTCTATCACTCTCAGCCAAGAGCAGCTTCTTGCGCAAGCAGGCGACGTAGATGGCGATGACCTAACCGCAGCGAACCTCACTGTTGACGGCAATGCGACCGTTGTTGCGAACGATGACGGCAGCTTCACTATCACACCAGATGCGGACTTCAATGGCGACATTGATCTGAGCTTCAACATTACGGACGGCGATGCCACCATTCAAGCCACTGCCGATCTGACTGTGAACCCAGTGAATGACTTGCCAACGGTTGGTCAGCCACAGTTTGTTACGCAAGAAGACACAAGCTTCACCTTCACCGAAGAGCAATTGCTGCAAAATGCAGGTGATATCGATGGTGATAACCTAACGGTTGAAAACGTTGCTTCTGACAGTGGTACGTTAGTCGATAACGGTGACGGCACGTACACCTTCGCGCCAAACGAAAACTTCGATGGCAACGTGAACGTGACGTTTGACGTCAACGATGGCACTGCAACGGTTCCTGCTGAAGCGAACATTGATGTTCAATCTGTGGTTGATATGCCAGAGCTGTCGATTGCTTCAGACTTGGTGATTGCCTCTGATAATTTCGAGTCTGGCTCGAACGGTTGGAACGCAAACACCGAAAGTTCACAAGGCTTCGAAACGGGCGACATGTTGGGTCGTATTGGTGGCACTGGCGGTGATGAAGCGGTCAGCAAAACCTACGAGATCCCAAGCGATGTCAACGAAGTGAATATCTCGTTTAGCTTCTACGAAATCGATTCTTGGGATGGCGAGTCGTTCCAAATCTTTGTAGGTGGCGAACAGCTAACCACCTTGGAGAACTCCGCGTTCCGTACTCAAGATGGTACGACAACGCTTTACGACTCAGATGGTAATGAAGTGGGTGAAGTGATCCACGGAGCCTCTCAACGTGAAGGCTTCAGTGGTTGGAACGACCAAGCACACCAAGTGAACTTAACCGTTCCGGTGGAAGATGGTCAGCTTCAGTTAGGCTTTGGTTCTACGCTAAACCAAAGTATTCCTGACGAGTCATTCGGCATCGACAACATCGAAATCACGGTAGCGGACGCGGATTACCAAATCATTGGTACCGAAGATACACCAGTGCCGCTTGATATCGATGCAGCGTTAACCGATACCGATGGTTCAGAAAACCTCTCAATCTTGATTGAAGATGTGCCAGAGGGCAGCGCACTATCAGCGGGTGTTGATAATGGCGACGGCACTTGGTCACTACAACCAGGCGAGCTAGAAGGATTAGAGTTTATCCCTTCTGCGGACTTCAATGGCGATGTGACGCTAACCGTGAACGCAACTTCTACCGATGTGGATACAGGTACAACGGCGACAGCGACGCAAGATGTGACGATTCATATCTCGCCAACCAATGATGCACCAGAAGTAACGGGTGATATCAGTGCCGTTACCGCCGAAGACAACAGCATTACGCTAACTCAAGAGCAGTTACTGGAGCATGCCGTTGATATTGATGGTGACGACCTAAGTGCAATCAACCTGAGCACCAATGATGAAAATGCGACGGTTGAAATGAACGAGGATGGCAGCTTCACCATTACACCGAGCGAGAACTTCTACGGTGACATCGAGTTCACCTACGATGTGACTGACGGGGCAGAAGTGGTTGCGGCTGGTCTCGACTTAACGGTAACGCCAGTCAATGACGCACCAGAGCCACAAGATCAAGCGTTCACTGTGGGTGAGGACGGTCTTCTTACCTTCACCGATGCTGACTTGTTAACAGGCGCGACGGATGTAGAAGGTGACAACCTAACCGTTGAAGGTGTGACTTACACTGGCACGGACGGTGTCCTAACCGACAATGGCGATGGCACGTACAGCTTCGCACCGAATGAGAACTTCAATGGCGATGTGAACTTTACGTTCGATGTGTCAGACGGTACGGATACGACCTCTGCCAACATTGATGTGAGTGTGACGCCAGAGAACGATCCTCCAGTTGCGGGCAGCACGTCCTACACAGTACATGAAGACAACTCGATCACCATTAGTGATGAGCAACTACTGGCTAATTCGTCGGATATCGAGGGTGATGTTGCGATCAGCAGCGTGAGTTACAGCGGTAACGACGGTGTGCTAGAAATTAATGGCGATGGTACTTACACCTTCTCACCAAACGAAAACTTTACAGGCGATGTTAGCCTTGATGTTGTCGTGGTTGACGAGGACGGCGCGGTTGATACAACAACAGCGGGAATTACCGTTCTTGAGGTGAACGATCCACCAATCGCAGGCGTAACCAGTTACACCATTGATGAAGATGAAGTCATTACCATCAGTGCAGAACAGTTGTTGGCAAACTCTTCCGATATTGAAGGTGAGGTAGCACTAGATAGCGTGAGCTACAGTGGCAGCGAAGGTATCTTTACCGACAATGGTGATGGTACGTTCAGCTTTGCACCAAACCAAAACTTCAATGGTGAAGTGAACCTTGATGTTGTCGTGGTTGACGAGGACGGCGCGGTTGATACAACAACAGCGGGAATTACCGTTCTTGAGGTGAACGATCCACCAATCGCAGGCGTAACCAGTTACACCATTGATGAAGATGAAGTCATTACCATCAGTGCAGAACAGTTGTTGGCAAACTCTTCCGATATTGAAGGTGAGGTAGCACTAGATAGCGTGAGCTACAG
>NZ_JAWOTW010000020.1:0-80475 GCF_033339075.1 Vibrio sp. 970 | reverse complement strand
CCGCGATCAAGCAGGTGCGACAGACGTCATACTAGATATCAAGCGACTTCTCCTATCCCCTGGGAACACATCAATCTCACCGGAGAATATCGCTGGCCAAAGCCTTAGCGTAGGATTCCGCCCCTTCCCGCAAACGACCCCAAACAGGAAACGCAGCTGAAACGGGAAGCTCAACACCCACTGACGCATGGGTTGTTCAGGCAGTACTTCATCAACCAGCAAGGCGGCACTTTCGGCCATCCGCCGCGCCCCACAGCTCGGGCAGAAACCGCGACGCTTACAGCTGAAAGCGACCAGGTGCTCGGCGTGGCAAGACTCGCAGCGAACCCGTAGAAAGCCATGCTCCAGCCGCCCGCATTGGAGAAATTCTTCAAATTCCCGTTGCACATAGCCCGGCAATTCCTTTCCCTGCTCTGCCATAAGCGCAGCGAATGCCGGGTAATACTCGTCAACGATCTGATAGAGAAGGGTTTGCTCGGGTCGGTGGCTCTGGTAACGACCAGTATCCCGATCCCGGCTGGCCGTCCTGGCCGCCACATGAGGCATGTTCCGCGTCCTTGCAATACTGTGTTTACATACAGTCTATCGCTTAGCGGAAAGTTCTTTTACCCTCAGCCGAAATGCCTGCCGTTGCTAGACATTGCCAGCCAGTGCCCGTCACTCCGCGGTCTTCACTGCGTGATCGAGTTGATCGACACCCGCCGTGACACGCTCCATGAAGTGCCTGCCTGCGTCTGTTAGCCGAACGCCCCGCGCATGGCGCTCAAATAGCAGGACACCAAGGTTATCCTCCAGCGCTTTCACACGCGCGCTGACGCTCGACTGGCTGATACCAAGTGCCTTGGCCGCATGCCGAAAATTCAGATGCTCGGCGACGGCGATGAACTGAACAAGGGAAATGAGCGGTATCCTGCCAGACAGGATACCGACATTCACGAGGTTTCGATGGTTAGTGCGCCGCATCGGAGCGGGCCTGCTACCAGTCGTCGGTTAGACGACTGGCGACTTCTCGGTGGCAGCCCCACGGAGCCGAAGGAGCACCAGCCCCAACGAAACCAGTACCGCCATCGCCGTGGCGTAACAGATCACGGGCCACGCTGTGTCACCGTTTAAAAGTGCCACCGCCAATGTCCCGACAATGCTGACTATCAGGCTTTGAACGCAGAAGTAGAACGCGACCGCTGATCCCGCGATGTCGTCGAACTCTGCCAAAGCGCCGTTCGCGGTAACGGACACCGTGAAGACAATACCGACCGCGACAACCCACATCGGTAGGATGAAGGTGAGGAATGACGGCGAGCCGTAAAGTTCGCCGATCCCCAACAGGACCGCTCCGCAAACAAGCAACGCCATCCCACGCGCCACGCATCCTGCGATGCCCCATCTGGCGACAAAGGACTTCGCGAAACGGGTTGTCACGATCATTACAAGCGCGACAGTGGCGAAGGCAAAGCTGAATCCGATCTCGGAATATTCCGCTTGGCCTATGAGCACACGGGGAGCCGTCGAGAAGAAGACGAAGAAGGTGCCCATACCGGCGCTAAAGCCGACAGTGTAAACCCAAAAAGCCGGACTCGCGAAGATCGGCAAGACAGATCGGCGCGTCTTGACTTGATCCAGAGGGCGGGTTTCGTGCCACCTGAAACCCGCATTTAGGAGTGCGAGCATCGCCAGTATAGCCAAAGTAATGAATATCGCCTACCATCCCAAGAACTCGCCGATCAATGCTCCGGCGATAGGGCCGAGCGCAGGCACGAACGCCAGCATCGAACTGAAAAGGCCGTAGATGACGACACCCTCAGGACGGTTGGCATAAACGTCGCGAACCGTCGCGAACGTCGCCACCAGCATGGCCGACGCGCCCACTGCTTGAAGTAGACGGAAAGCGACAAAGGCCGGTGCAGTTGAAGACCAAGCTGCTCCCAGAGACGCAATGACGAAAGCCGTTGCGCCCGCAAGTAGAATTGGCCGTCGCCCGATTCTGTCTGAGAGCGGACCAAAAATCACCTGGCCCACGCCGAGCATCACCATATAGAGGCTCAACGTGAGTTGGATCATAGCGGGCGTCGTGTTCAGGATGCCGGGCATCGCTGGAACGACAGGGAGATAAATATCCATCGCCAGTGAAGCGAGGATGTCGAAAGGAGCCATCAGCAGCAGTGCTGCCGGCAGCGTATAGGCCCACGCGGGGCGTGTGGTGGTCATGACGAATCAACCCTCGATTAAGGAATACCGGGCGACGTCTGCTCGTCAGCAATCAGATGAGACTAGCCTTACAGAGCGCCGCAACAACAATACTGGTTGTTGCGGCTTACTTGTCTGCTGACTTGGAATTTCCCATCTGATTACTCCACGCTTACGAATATGAATTGCTACATTTTATCCGATTATCTTTTGCTTCGCAATGCGGCATGGGCGCACTCAGCGTTCCAGCCCCCTCTGCCGCCCTAACTGCCACGACACCGACCCGCCCTGCACGATGCCCATAACCTCGCGGCCGAGTTGGCGGTCGATGATCGGCCGCCACGGGACAAGGGTGAACTCATGGGATTTCTCGACCACGGCGAACTTGCCGCTCGATAGATGCACGGTTCCGGTAAACTTGCCGCTGACGCTCTCGCCGTCCGTGGCGGCGCGGAACGGCAGGCCCTTACTCAAAGCCATATCCGATCCGACGCCGGCTACCTCGCGCTCCCGCAGGATGGCGAGAAGGTTGCGCCGGTAGAAGACGCGGCTGTCCCGGCTGCGGGTGGCGTCGCCCTGTTCGATATGGTGCTCGCGGCGCTGGTCCATGGCTTCGCGGACTTGTTGCCCGAAGCCGGTTGGCGCAAGGTCGGCCGTCTCGCCGTGGATCAGCCGCCGGTCCAGCCAGGTCGCGCCGTCCGATCCGATCTGTTTGTTCAGATCGACCGGGGAAAGGACGCGAACGCTGGCCTGACTGTCTCGGCCGGCGTCATGGGCGGCGGCACGGCTGACCAGATCATCGGGGATGCGCCATTGGTCGGCGTCGATCCGCTCGACGATACCGGCCCGGCGTAGCGCCTCCAGCCGGCGCACATGGGCATCGACATAGCCCTCATAGTCGCCGCCTGGAACGCGGCACGTATAGGAAGAATAAACGCCCTTTTCACCCAAGTCCAACAGCTTTGGACCGCAGTTGACTCTTTCGACACCCCTGCGATGCAACCCAATCCGGCTGACGGGGAGCCAGCAACGCTGAAAATTTACCCTCCTCTTTCCCACTAGCGGCTCCTTTTCCGACAACCAGCACGGCGGATCCCTGCCGCGGCGCTGTGAACGCAGCATTTTGATTGGTATCGTTGGCCTTCAGGCTCGTCAGTCAAACAGACCCAGGAGCAGCTCAGCCGGTGGCGCCCGGCTTTCGGGTAACGCCCTGGTCCCGCTGGTTTCGGCTTTGTGCTTCAGGTGATCAAGGATCTGCTTGATCACTATAGGGTCTTCAATGCAGGCGATGACTTTCATGGCGCCGCCGCAGCCGCTGCAGGTCTCGATGTCGATATTGAAAACACGCTTGAGCCGTTGCGCCCATGTCATCGACGCTCGCCGTTGTGCTGGTGTTGCCGGTTCATCAGCCACCCTGACCTTGTTGCCCCTGCCCCGTTTTGCCGGCGTGACCAACGCCCGGTGCCGACTGTTGGGTGCGAACACCCCGTGGAAGCGGGTTAGGTTGACTCTGGGCTTCGGTACCAGGGCGGCCAGCCTTGCAATGAAATCCAATGGTTCGAAAATGACGTGCGTGGTGCCGTCCCGGTACGGCGTCTTGAGCTGGTAGCGCACGTTGCCGCCTCGTGTTAACGACAGCCGCTTCTCGGATACCGCCGGGCGGCTGATGTACCGGCACAGCCGTTCGAGCTTCTTGCGTTCATCGGCCCTGGCCGCCACGCCGGCGTGCAGGCTGGACCCGGCTACCTTGCCAATCCCGTCACCGAACGGATCACCACTGGTCGGCAGAGTTTGCAAAGTGAACACCTTTCGCCCCGCCTGTGAACCGACAGCGATACGGTAAGTGATCGAGTGCCCCAGCAGGGGTGTCATCGGGTCGTCATCCACCGCATCCGAGGCCAGATAGCTGTTTTCGACATCCCGTTCCAGCAGGCCTTGCCGTTCCAGATAGCGACCCACCCGGTGGGCGATGGTGTGCGTCAGCTGGGTGAGCTCTGGGCTGGTCGGCGCCTTGACCCAGCGGAAACGCGCTGAGCCGTGGGATTGCTCGACATACACACCGTCGAGAAACAGCATGTGGAAGTGAACATTCAGATTGAGCGCCGATCCAAAACGCTGGATCAGGGTGACCGCGCCCGTCTTGGCCACTTGGTGGGTATGGCCCGCTTTCTTGACCAGGTGCGTGGCAATGACGCGGTAAACGATGCCCAGCACCCACCCCATGATCTCGGGCCGGCTGGCAAACAGGAAACGCAGCTGAAACGGGAAGCTCAACACCCACTGACGCATGGGTTGTTCAGGCAGTACTTCATCAACCAGCAAGGCGGCACTTTCGGCCATCCGCCGCGCCCCACAGCTCGGGCAGAAACCGCGACGCTTACAGCTGAAAGCGACCAGGTGCTCGGCGTGGCAAGACTCGCAGCGAACCCGTAGAAAGCCATGCTCCAGCCGCCCGCATTGGAGAAATTCTTCAAATTCCCGTTGCACATAGCCCGGCAATTCCTTTCCCTGCTCTGCCATAAGCGCAGCGAATGCCGGGTAATACTCGTCAACGATCTGATAGAGAAGGGTTTGCTCGGGTCGGTGGCTCTGGTAACGACCAGTATCCCGATCCCGGCTGGCCGTCCTGGCCGCCACATGAGGCATGTTCCGCGTCCTTGCAATACTGTGTTTACATACAGTCTATCGCTTAGCGGAAAGTTCTTTTACCCTCAGCCGAAATGCCTGCCGTTGCTAGACATTGCCAGCCAGTGCCCGTCACTCCCACTCGAATATCAACGGGCACAAAATACATCGAAATAACAGCTAGTTAGAAATGTCACCTTTCTCGATACCATTATCTATACCATGCGCAGAATTTTTTTGATTTTTTGCTACTCGTCTACGTTTTAGTTCTGCTTTGGCCCAGGCAGAGGATTCTTGCATATCACGACGAAGCTCTTGTATCTCTTCAACACTAAGCCGTCGCGGACCTGAGGTAATTCTATCCATATTGTTCCTCCAACTTGTCGCAGTACATTTTTAAAACGCATCAAAACATGAGTTACCAGCAAGAGACCTTAGGGATATTTTTAGATTGTTTTTCATACACATCTTGAAAGCCATCAATACCGCCCAAAGGTTATACAACGAGGAATAACCTCGTTAAATAAAAGGATCAAATCATGGGTTTGAAACCAGGGCCAAAACCAATAGCCAAGTCGACTGGTAAACCAGATCAACGTCGACGTGACAACAAAAAAACTCCAGGAAACACTCCGGGCTTAAAGCCGAGTAAATCCTCGACCAAGTAACTCATCCCTAATGCCGAGTCAGTGTAAGTGGTACTGACTCTTGTTCTAAATATTTTTATACCAAAACAGCTTCTAACATTACAACTTTGACGCGATACAGTTGTCATCAGTTAACCAACTTCGTGCAATAATCAATCATGCCCCTAGCCCAAATAAAATACTTTTAATACAATTACTTAAAAAGGGAAACCAAAAATAGCTCAATAAATAATGTCAAACTCTAGCGTCTATACGCGCTCTAACACCTATTGATTGAGAGTATGATATGCTATGTATGGAGTAGTGTATTGATTTCAAATAAGTAATATTTTGCTAAGGGGTGGCATAGTGAGCATTCTTGTTGACAGAGTTCGCATCAGCGGATTTAGAGGTATATCGAATTTAGAACTTTCATTACCGAAAACGGCTGTTCTTATTGGTATGAACAATGCCGGTAAAACTTCAGTAATCAAAGCATTACAGCTATCCCTTGGCGACTACTCTCGCTACCTTACCGATGAAGACTTCCATATAGATTCGAATGATAAACGCTCCGATGCAATTGTAATAGATATCAGGATTATTCCTGTAGATACTTCGGGGAAAAGAGAGACAATATTCGACGATATATGGTTAGAGGAATTTGGAGAAAAGATTCAACAAGAAGCAGCTGGGAATCAGTTTTTTGCAATGAGAACAATCGCCACTCAGGATACAGTACGGGGTGGTTTCCAGCTCGAAAGGTACTCTCTAGAGCAATGGGTTGCAGAAAACTGGATAAATGAAGCTGTTGCAAATAAAAATAAAATAAGAAACCGTATACGCTCTATGCCATATGTACCCATAGATGCTCAGCGAGATTTACATAATGAGTTGAAAGAGCGCTCTTCATTTGTTGGAAAGGTATTATCAAGCGTTGAGTACAACCCTGAGGATGTCGAAGCACTCGAGGAACTTATATCAGAAGTAAACCAACAAGCCATAGATAAAAGTCAACCGCTAACAACTTTAAAAGGACATCTAGACTCTCTGAGTCAGTCTTTTGATGGCAAAGGAAAAGCAGAACTGTCACCATTTCCTAAAAAAATTAGAGATCTATCTAAAAGGTTCAGCATCCATTTCGGAGAAGAAGGCGGCAACTCATATTCAATGGAGTATCACGGCATGGGTACTCGAAGTTGGGCATCAATGCTTACAGTAAAAGCAATGGTTGAGCTGATGGCAAAAAGTCATGAAAACGAAGCCGAACCATTTTTTCCAATAATAGCAGCTGAAGAACCCGAAGCTCACCTTCATGTTAATGCTCAGAGAACACTATTTCAGCAATTATCTGAGATTGATGGTCAAGTTATCGTAAGTACACACTCACCATACCTCGCATCTATGTCTGAACTTTCTGATCTAAGAGGATTATATCGGTCAAGGGGAGCTATATATTCAACCCAATTAATTAGCGGCTTAGATAGAGAAGATATAAATATCTTACGTAGAGAGGTTATGAGAGTCCGTGGCGATATACTATTTTCCAAGGCTATAATCCTTTTCGAAGGTGTTTCCGAAGAACAACTAATACCTGCAATGTTTGAGAAACACTTTGGCTACTCACCTTTCTCTGTTGGAATAAGTTGTATAAGTGTTGCTGGGAAAAATTATAAGCCATTTTTGAAAATGGCGTGCAGTTTTGCTATACCGGTGTTTATCGTTAGTGATAATGACGGAACTACAAAAGATGAAGTTGAATCTCAATTAAATAAAGTTCGAGACGAAACACCTATAAAGCTGACCGCAGATCAATTTGGCATTAGTTACTTAAATGAAGGGAATGATATTGAGGCTGAACTTGTTAGCCTCGATATGCGCGAAGAAATTAACCGTGCAATGGTACTTGCCGAAACTAGAGGCCGTGATATACCAGGCTGGGTAGCCGCAAAAACTCAAGAAATTTCATCATTAGATTCAAATCAAATTATTGAAAAAATGAGGGGTTCAAAAGCTTCTTACGCTGGTTTTTTATCCGAAGTTATCTCTTCCAATCCAAATGGTAAGCAGTCTGAACAACTAATTCCTCAAGCAGTTATCGATGCATTTAATAAAGTTAAGGAGTGGGCACTAAATGATTAATCTTTCATCCGCACAATCAGAAGTTGTACAAGCTCCTATTAATTCTGCACTTCAAGTTTTAGCGTCCGCAGGTTCTGGAAAAACTAGGGTTTTAACAGAAAGAGTTCGTTTTCTACTAAATAGCTCACCCAAAGGAAGTGTAATAGCCTTAACTTTTACTAATAAAGCAGCTGAAGAAATGCAGCAACGTCTGTCAAACTGCGATTTGGCAGAGAATAGGACTTGGATATCTACAGTTCATTCAGTAGCACAGCGTATTTTAGAACAATATGGGCATACTATTGGCTTACCAAGTGAACTACATATTTATGAGAGAGATAAAGATCGTATGGAGGTCTTTCTCCAGTCATTACGTGAAGATGGCATCGATATCGATAATTACCTTAATGTTTCCGACCAAAAAGAATTGAAGAGCAGAGAACAAGTTCTATCTAATTACATGGAAGCTTTTTCGATTATAAAAAGAGAGTTGATGACGGAGGATGAAGCCAATAATCGATTTTCAAATAACGTAAGTATATGGAAGTACTTTGAAGATTATCAACGAGCTTTGTTAAACAGTAATGGCATTGATTTTGATGATATTCTTGTTTACGCACATAGAATATTATTAACTCAAGATTGGGTTGGTAAGATATATAGAGCAAAGTATAAATACGTTTGTGTTGATGAAGCTCAAGATCTTAACAGAGCTCAGTATGAGTTTATTAAGGCCTTCTGTGGCGATCAGATAAAAAGCGTGATGATGGTTGGTGACCCTCACCAAATGATTTATGGATTTAATGGTTCATCATCAGATTATTTAACAAAATACTTTGTTAACGATTTTTCTCCTCTCAGATTAGAACTAAAAGAGAACTACAGAAGTACAAAAGCTGTCATTGAAGTTGCAAATAGGCTTAAGCCAGGAACACAAACTGTAAATAATTTAGCTCTGAACGGTATATTTCAAATTCAACGATTAAGTGATGAGAATGAAGAAGCTCAATGGATAGTTGATAATATCAATAACCTCTTAAACCTAAAGAATCATCCTGAGATTGAAGGCGAAATATCGCTGAATAGAATTGTAGTTATAGCTAGAAATAGATTTGTATTCAAAAAGCTTGAAGAAGTTCTTGTTGGCGAGAATATTGACTATCATCTAAGAAAGAGCGAAAGAGGGAATGAGCCAACATCATTATTTGGTAAAGTTCTAGATTACTCTATAAGACTAAAATTAAACTTCAAAGATTGGGTTGACGGAAATAAGCTTTGTAAAATTTTAAACGTAGAAGCTCCTAATAACTGGGATAATAAAGAAATTCTAACATCCCTATCAGAAAAGGTAATATCTGGAAAATTACATAACAAAGATCTATTATATCTAGTTTTGAAAGAAGTTTCTTCTCTTGATGTATCCGCTCCTAATATACGAAAACTTGTCAGAGATTTGGGAGAAAAAATCCAAGATATTGCGAAAAAAGAAAGCAATAATAGTGCTAAAATTGAGGATCTAAAACTAAGCATGGAGGAATTAGAAGAGTTTCGACATTCTTGGACAAAATTCAAGAAAAAGGGGTTGGGAGAAACATTATTAGCATATAGAAATGCAGTATCTCTTGGACAAATAACAGAAGAACATGAAAAAACAGGACTAACATTAAGTACAGTTCATACAATGAAAGGTCTAGAGAAAGACATTGTATTTCTCATGGGAATGTGTGAAGGCGTTTTTCCCGATTACAGAGCAAATTCCGAAAAGAAAGTAAATGAAGAACGAAATAGTGCATTTGTTGCTGTAACAAGGGCTAAAAGATGGCTTTATGTAAGCTATCCTCAATATAGATTAATGCCTTGGGGAGATACAAAATACCAAGCGCCATCTAGGTTTATTAAAGAAATGCAAGGATCGTGAACATATTGGCGACTGGACTTCACGGCGGGCGAAACCTACAGGGCGACTTCCTGGTCGATGAGCTCTAGGACGGCCAGCCTGATAGCTGCCTGACGCATTGCTTGCTGAACTTCGATATTATATGTGGTTGTCATGTGTCAACTCTCTGACAGGTGGTATGTGAAAATGCGGGCTGGTGCACCATCACCGGCCCGTGTGCTTTCTAACTACTTGTGTCGGCCAAACCGCCAGCGTCTCATTTTGTCGATTTGATCGATCGATCTCGTCATGTCCTTGTAAGCACGCCCGGCCAACCTGTTTTGGAATACCTCCATTTTGTCGGCAATGGCTTTCATCTTCGGGCCGTGTCCGGTGCTGTGCAGCCACTGCCCAAAAAAATAGAAGGCCAGCATCACAATGAACATCACTGCGAAGAACCCAATTACCTCCGCAAGGTTTTGAGGTGGAAAGTTAAACTCCATAATCAGTAATCCTTATTTAGTTAGGCCATGCGACCTTTTTAACAAAGCTGGCAACCTCTTCGTTACGCTCCTGCTGGCGTTCCTGGGCATATGAAACGTAGTCCTCAACATCGAAGGTGTGCTTTTCCGGATCGCGCTCTTGCCATTCTACGTGTGCTTGACGGGCTTCTTCCTGGTCCTCACTGGATAGGTCATCAAAGCCGCCGGTTTGATTCATCCAGCCAGTACCGCCACCGCCTAAGCTATCGTTGTCAAATGCAGGTGAAGCGTCGTCAGTCGCCCTCCTGGTCATCACTATCCCCGTCATCTTTCGTATTGTTTCTGATCGAGCTGGCTAAACGGCCTCCGGTAGTGCCACTGATTCTATCCCCGGCTATATCACCCATTCCCTTCATCAAATTCGCACCGGTATCCGCTGCAATACGCCCCGCTTTTACAGCGCTGCCTTTAAAGCCGCCAGAGGATTCGCCACCACTAGAAGATTGACCGGAAGCTTGGGAAAAGGAGCCAGCTTCATCAGAATCGCTGCCACCGCTAAATGCTCCGCCCAGGCTCGACATAACGTCAGTATTGTTCGCTACGTTCTCACCCGCTTTTGCAAATGCAGCTTGAATAGCAGACGCACCGCCGGCGGTAGCCATTGCTGCACCGGCAGCCATACCGCCAGTGGCAACAGCCGCTCCGGCCATCGCTCCGGCACTGATACTGCCAGCACCTGCCGCCGCGCCGCCTCCAGGAACTAGGCTGGCGACCACATTGGGAACCGAGTGAATGAGCATCACAAGAACCAGTGAAACGACAAAGATCACCAGCAGTTCACGCATAGGGGCATCATTGGATAGATCGGCATAGAAACCGTCCATGATCGACATGGCAATGCCAATGAGCAACGTCATTGTCATCAACTTCAAAGCAACGCCCAATACGCTTTTGAAGTAGTTGATTGCTATATCTGAAGTCCAGCGCGAACCACCAAAACCCAGTACGAAGACACCGGCATAGATCAATATCCAAGCCGTCACCAAGGCCAACAACACATTGGCCGCCACTACCGCCATACATGCCAAAATTGCCAACGTGATTAAGAAGATAGACAAGTTATCTATCGGGCTTGTGATGCTGTAGGACTCACCAGCTTTCACAATAATGTCGAACGCAATACTAATAGGCTCTGACGGGGTTAGATCTCTCGGAAGGCCACCGGCTTGAGCACCGATCATTCTCAACGAGTCGATGATTGATGTCGCAAAATCTGGGCCGTTTCTGAGCAACCAGAGAAAGAAGCCAAACGTCAGGATGAAGCGCACGAACTCGGCAAAGAACTCTCTTATATCCGCTTGTTTAAGGATTAAGGTCCCGCCAGTCCAAACAAGGGATATAGTACCCAGCGTCCAGAACAGCCAGGCGGCATAGTTTGTAATTACCGTGCCCCAAGTAGCACTGGCCGTCATGAAACGCACGGCCACTTCATCCAAGACACCATTAGGCTCAATGGCCGCTGATGCTGTTTTCGAAGTCAGTAAAACGATCAGAGTCATCACAAGTCGAATGAATACCTTGCTCATGATTAGAACCCCTTGTTCTTGGAGCGGTCAGTGGGTTCGCCCATATCCCAAAAGCAATGTCCTTCTTCCCTCCGCTCTTTCGTTAGGTTTGGGTTGTCACAGTTGATCGTTGCAGGCTTTGGCCCGTCATCTTCACCGCACCCCACCAGAACGAAAGAGGCCAGCGCACTAACGATAAAAACTCGGGTGATATTCTTCATGATTAAAACCCCCTGTTTTCTGAGCGGTCGGTTGGCTCGCCCATATCGAACAACCTTTCACGGGACGCTTGATATTGAGCTTCGCGGTCAGCATCCGCCTGCATTCGAGTGCCAACGGCATTCTGCTGAGCAATCAGCAGGCTACGGATTTGAAGGAGCTGGTTAGCCTGGTTGCTGGCGAGCTGATTGGCGTAGCCAATAGCGGCCAGTTGGCCGTCTGCGCCCTGGGCAGCAGATTGCAGGCGGTTAAGTTGTCGGGCGTCAGCTTCAAGATTGTCTTGCTGCTGCTCCAGTCCCTTAAACAGCGCGTCGTTGGCCTTCTTCTGCGATTCAGACGCCAGGCGACGGTTCTCAGCCATCGCGGCTCGTTCGGCATCACTGCATCCCACCGCCGAGAAACAAGGAGAGCTGCGGTAATAGGCCACGTCCTGGAACTTGCCCAGGTAAGCATCGAGGCTGCCAAGCTGGTTCTGGTAATAGGCGAGCGTGTTGGTCGCCTGGTTCAGATCGTTGATGGTGCGCTGCGCCTGGTCCCAAATATAAGAAGCCGGGGCCATTGAGTTTTGCAGCATATTTTCGTACTGCTGCAACTGGGTTTGATATTGCTGAATTTGTTTAGCAGTCTGTGTAACAGCTTCCATTGCCGACATTATGTTTTGTACTAAATTCGTACCGTCAGCAACCGGAATCCCCGCATATACAGGATTGGAAAAGTTTAACGCCAAGGAGATAGCAAGCACGGGAATTTTAGCCGCTAAAATTTTTCGTTTTAGCATAATCAATTACTCTTAGTTGTTATGACTAAAAGTTGCATTCACCAACCTGTAGGGCTCGATCCCTACTCCTGCCGTTTCCAGCGGTGAATGTGGGCCTTTTCAGAGATAGCTCGCCACTTACTATCCCGGCGCCCGACCTGCGCGACACCGTAAAACGCGCGGCCAAATAGGGTTAAACATCGGTGTTATTACCAACCGAAGCGGTTAGGGCTTCCGTCGATTCCTTTGCCATCACATCAACGTGATCGGCTCTTATGTTGTCGTTTCGCCTTTTTAGCAGCCTGCTCAGCTTGGAGCTTAGCTTTACGCTGCTCTAGTGCTGGCATGACCACAGCTTTTTCAGGTACAGGACCTGACTGTATCGCTAAGACCTCTAACTGAGATAGGTTTTGCAACCAGCCACGGCGTGAAGGTGGCACTTTGCCAATCGGTAACACGCCAAGCTTATCAGACCGCTTGGCCCTGTTATTCTGGGCCATTAATGCCTGACGACGGCGTTCAAGTCCTTGATCGGCAAATTTGATAGACAGATTGCCATCTACCGCCGCCTTGATTACTCGCGCCTTGAACTCAGGCGAACCATTCACGGTAATACGATTACCGTAACGCTCTATTGCTACCTTTAGTGCAGCTAAGACACAGGTTTGGTTGGAAGCCGTCAACACTTGTAGACGCTCACCATCATCACGCACGGCGCTGTTACCTGCTCGATAAATAATGGTGCCTTTTTTCGTAATCGTATCGACCGTTGCTTTGAGATCTGCCTGAACTGCATCCCCGTTCAGTGTGTTGCCTTTAAGCTTTTGTGCAGCCTCTCGGCTACGTAGCGCTTTGAGGGCTTCTCTATCTCCCTGTAATGCCTGGCTCTTTAACCAATCCGCCCAGGCTTGGCGTTTATTGCTTTGATATATCGTTTGCCGTTGCTCTTGGTAACGCTTGTGAATGCGCTCAAGCTCGCTTTTCAATGCATTGCTGGCCTGTTTGTACAAAAGCTTCTTTGTAAGCTTATTGCTACCGGTTAACTTAATCGCTGCGCGACGGCCACGCCCTTTCCTCTTGGCGTTATCAACCTGTCGATCTTTATCACGACGAGCCTGTTCAAGGGCTTGCGTTTTACTCTCTTCGGCACGTTTCTGCTCTGCTTGATAACGGGCATATAGCTCGGTGGTATTCACCTTCAAGCGAACAGGTCGGTGTGTATATTGGCGGCTCGGCTTAACAGAATCCGATGCAGTCGCTTCAAAGGGACCAAGGCGCGCTTCGAGTTTGGGTTTAGAAAACTCACGTCCCAAGGTGCTTGCTTTGATGATCGCTTCACCGTCGGCAACGATCACTAGACCATTTCCTCTGGTTCTTAACTGCAAACCATTGTCCTGCATGACCTGGTGCAACGCCTGCCAGCTATTGGCTAATTTAATCTCGTCCATGCATTCGCGCTTCACCCACCCCACTAAGCTTTCAATACCCGAATGCCGCTCCATATCCATCGCACGTGATTCGGCCCCGCGCTTGCGCGGTATGTGATTATCCGGCTGCAAACCAAAATCCTGCTCGATGGCCTCGCACATTTCCGCTAGCTTTTTATGTGGGTAATAAGGCTCATGGATTGTATTTCGCGTGGGATGGATTTTATTGATCGCGATATGGATATGTTGATTGTCCGTATCGTTGTGCACAGCACTGACACGCTGATGTTCTCCATAACCTAAGCCTTGGCAAATGAGCTCTTCTATCGCGGCTAAAGTATGCGCTTCTAACTGTTCACCATTAGGGAGGCTCACTATGAGGTGGTAGGTTTTATCACTCTTCGCTCGGGTGTTCGCGAATTGAGTTGCTAACACTTCGCTGATCGCATCGCGCACGGTTGTCGCTTCACAGTTATTTAAACGAACGTTACCAAGTCGATGCTCTTTGCTCTGGTGATCGGTGATGTAATTCACCAAGCCCGCAAAGTCAGACTTACCTTGCGAACGCATCGGTACATGCTTGGCGATCATTGGTCCGCCCCCGGGCGAAGAATAGACTCCATAAGTGAACTCATTTGATCTTGCGTCGCCTCGATACGATTAAGCACTGCCAAGACCGTATTGGCCCCAACATGTGCCACCTTGGCATCATTACTAAGCCATAACTTCAGCAATCCACCCAGACGTCCTAAGTCACCATTAACCCGCACTAACTCGCGTACATGCTCTGCATCGGTAATTCCCTGGATACGATAGCCTTGGCCGACTTCGCGCAAATAGGTCGAAGCACTGAGCCCTGCCTGTGCTGACATGGATTCGATCAACGCACGCTCTTCCGGTAAGCAATAGACCTTAATCGGTGGGCTATTCTTTCGAGTGATCTTGTTCGTGTTGTTCGCCATGCTTGTCTCCTCTTTCAGGCCCCGCAGGGCAGGATCAACGTTGAGTGCCGAAGGTGCGAATAAGTCATAAGTGAAGAGGCTTCGCCATGCTTGCATGGAGGGCCTACTTCACACATCCTGCCCGCATTTCAACTTTGGTTTTATCACGGAAAGTTATGCATGCCCTTGTGCATTTCTCTGCATTTAACTGTTTATTCCCGTGTAAACCATGTTTACCCGATAAGTCCGATACTTATAGCGATATGACAGCGCACTTATAATGATTCAATAGCGCTAAAATAGCGGTCTACAGCGATTTATGCGTGTTGGCTTTACTCCAATATCACGACACAGAAAAACACAGCTTTCCTAACACTTTCCGCTCTAGGCTAAATTCAAAGCCTTCGTGTTTAACTGCCCCTCAAGTGTCAATGAATGTTTAGACGCCAAGAAAAAAAGAATAAAAAACATTTTATTTTCATGTAATTGAAAATACATAACTTCCCAAAAAATGATTTCATTGACAGTTTTAAGCAGTTTATTTTTATAAATCTTATCCACAATATTTGTTTGCTTAACTACAGGTTAATTTTTATATAGGTATACCTACAGGAAAGTACTATAGGGAGTTCTACAACCACCTGTTATTAAAAAACTTTTTGGCACTTTGCGGGACAGAACATGCGCACTCCGGGACAAAACATGCGTAAGCCGGGACAGAACATGCGCAAAATACCCCCTTTAAAGCGGGACAGAACATGCGTGGATAACTTTCTAAATACCCAGGCTTAATAACATCTAGAATGGTGCGTACATACTGTTTCATACCGTTCACTCTATCGCTTTGTCCGTCGAGGTACTTGTGGAGCACTTGGTTTCAAAAGCAATCCTTTTTCGGTTGAAGTAGCATCTAGCTCTGGCCATGCATACTGAACCTTTTTAAGCCCATCGAGAAACCGTTTTCTGAAATCTCGATGTCCCTGAGGAGTATTAGGGTAATTGGCTCCTATTTGGTCCATTAGTCCTTCCCAGGGAATGACTGTTGAACGTTTTAAATAGCTGACTCGGTATGTTGCCCAGCAATATATATCGAGAGCCATAGGAGAACGCTTAATCAACCGTAATACCCTCATATCTAGAGGAACTGGTTTATCTGTTATCAGTTGAAAAAACTTTGGCGACAGATCTACCCAAGAGCCCCATAATGAATTTTGATCTGGATGCTTTGTGCTCCACCATATATGTGAAACATCCGCTACTCTGGCACCAATCTCATCCTCAGAAATATATTCATCACCTTCATTATGTTCCGTAAACATAACGCTAATGGTGGTTTTAAAAAGTTTGCTCATCTGCTCACGCAAACGCGGAATAGAACCATCTTTCCCCCCAGTTCCCGATAACCCTAGTTCGGCCATAAAGCTTCTCTGAGAATTCCCTAATTCAAGCCTACGCGCCTCTGTCTCACCGATATAACCCTTATCCAATCTGGACTTATTTCTTACTGCTTGAGTAGTCATCCAAACCAGAAGCAAACGTGCATAGCAACCATAAGGCAAACCTACCGATGAGGGGGCCATCATGTGCATTGTGAAATTACCATTCTTGCGACTCCACTCATTCGATTTGGGTTTGCTATGCGGAATGGTTGCTTGAATCAAAAGCCGAGCAATAAAGCCGAGTTCATTAGCCTCCTGAGCACTGTACTCCTGGATTGCTATGATGTTGTCGATATATTTCGTGCTTAGCTCTAGCTTACCGGTGGCACCCGAGGCACTTTTTTGCCGAGTGGTTCCCCTAGCCTGAACATCCGTTACATCTTTAAGCGTCATGTGGACTCAGACTTACCAAATAAAACCGGGTCTTGCGGCTTTTAACGCAGACCTGCGCTTTTCTTCTATCCAGTTCTCCACTTCAGCTAGGTCCCAAGCAACACTTCGGCTGGTCAGAACAATACGACGAGGAAACTCACCACGCTGTTCCAGGTTATAGATGGTTCGATCAGACAAAGGGATCATGCTGAGTAAGGTCTTGCGATTTATCAGCGTTTTGTTTGTCATTGATGGATTCATAACCCTCTCCTTTTCAACATTCTTGGGTTGATAATGCCAGGAGCTGCCTGTAGATTAGACTAATCATTGGACAAAAAAGTTGGATATGAAAAGATTTGAAACTGAGGTAGATGCGTCAGAACGACTAGGTCAGTTTTATATCCCTGTATGGGAGAATTCTGACAAGTCTGTGGCAAATGCCATTCGCATTTTTAGGGAGAAATGGCATTCATACTCGAAAGAGTCTAAAAGCCACAACATCATAAACTTGATTAAACAGGTAATTGATCCCGTGATATCGGAATACTTGAGTAGCCTTCCAAACCAGTATTTGTCCTTTTGCCCTATCTCAAGAGAAAAGTGTAACTATAGTGACCTCATCAAGTTGAGAGGTTTTCGTTATACGGCCGACCAAATTCACTTTTATTTACGCGACTTTGTTGATAAGAGTTCCCATACAGAGCAAGACATACTGTTCATATCGACTCAAGATATGCTCAAATCATTGTTTATGATTTGTGAAGGAAAGAAACCTAATAGATCAAAACTAGCGCCTGATATCAGTTTAAAGTCGGATAAAAAAACACGACTGTGTGCCTTGTGTGGAAGCCCAACAGAGTTTTCACAGTTCATGCATACATGGACGAAACACGGATATATTGAGAGAGAAAACAATGATCGTGACAATGATGAAAAAGACGGAAAGAAAAAGCGACCGGATCTGAGTACGAATTACTGTCTAAACCATCGTCCCAAGCTTCATGATGGTTCTTGGAATTCTCTATATAAGCAAGCCAGACGCTCTGCAGAACAATTTGAGCAAGAAGTCTTGAGATTACGACGCCAAATCGCGCATCCAGACCGTCATAACGCTAAGTCCGGAGATAGATTAATTGATGAGTACTTTTACCACTTCATGCTGGACTCTTCACTGGACCCAACTAATGTGCCCGAGCTGCGCAACTTAGCACGCAAGATGGTAGATTCTCGGCTAACGGACAATAAAAAACGCATGTTGGTTCTTCGCAAACAGAACAAATCTAATGAAAATATTGGTATATTGCTGGGTAAAATCACGGGTAAGCCGTTGTCAAATCAAGCTGTTTCGAAAGCGATAAAATCAATTCGAGAAGAGTTTCTACTATCTGGTTCGAAGACCTAAAAGATTTAGCGGCTAAAATCAGATTACATATCCACTCACCCGGTATGACTTAACACTTTGAGATACGCTTCACTTAGTCATGCTTTCTGACTCGAAAAAATGGCGTCTATAGTGATACACTATACAAAACAAAATGTTATCGCATAATTTTATGGCTATCTTTCACTAATGGTAGTATCTCCAAATGAGATACTACCATTAGTGAAAATTATGAGTTGGTTTGGAGGGCTTGTGAGTTATATAAAGGATTATAATGGTGCTAGCTAAAAGGCTTATTGAAGTTCCTCAATCGGAGCGAGGTGGAGAAATAGCTCAAAGAGGGTTTGATTTTCAAGCCTGCTGGGCTCTTTCTCATATGTTTGAATATGAACTACAAGGAAAAGAGTATGTTTTCGTTTTTGAGTATCATGATGACGTACTTATCCTTGACTCTGCAACAAACCCTCAAAAAGCTACCTTTGCTCAGGTTAAAACTAATGAAAAGCCTTGGACATTGAATAAATTAATTACTGCTACTAAGGCAAAACCAATTTCTTTTATCGGTAAACTTTTTGAGCAAAAAAGAAAGTTTGATAATTCAGACGTTGAATTGATGTTTGTGTCTAATGCCTATTTCAGTTTCGATAAGAGAAATCACTTTAAAGCCACTGATCTCAAAAAAGGAGATCAGGATAATTTAATAGAAAAAGTATCTAAACAGTTATCTAGTACCAACAATTTGGAACTGGCCAAACTAACATTCCTAACTTCCGACTTGAGTTTAGAAGGTCACTCTTCGCACTTAAAAGGTAAAATTTGCGATTTTTTTGAAAGTTATTTTGATGATAATATTGAAATTAATCCATCATCATTTGCTAGAACCCTAGAGAGTGCGTGCAGAGATAGAGCTAAAGTAAGATCATCTGATATTAGAAGTTTTGATGAACTTATTAAAAAGAAAGGGTTTACTTCTGACTTCGTAAAAGAAACTCTTGAAAATATCTGCGCTACAAAATCACTACAACCAGATTGGGAAAGTGCTAGACAAATACTGGCAGAAATGGGAAAAAATACCATTCAATTACTTTCTCTAAAATCAATATTTACTCGTATAAGCATTTCAGTAAAATCATCCAATAGTGTTGAAAAGATGTATTTAGATCAGGCTGATTTACTTTTCGATAAGCAAGCAGCAGAAACATCCATGCATGAGTGTATAGTGAATACGGTAAAATCATTAGAACTTTCCATTCCTGATTATTCCTTGGCGTTAACTGGCCCTCAAAAAGAGTGCATCATTATCTACTCGATAATTAAAAATATCGTAGGAGGAGAGCAATAATGAACCTCATACATTTTAAAAGTATATCTATTATTTCAAGAAGAGATAAAAAAGGGTTTAACTTTGAGTTCTCACCTAAGGTTAATATTATTTTTGGTGAAAACGATACAGGTAAATCCAGTCTAATAAAATCTTTATATTTTACATTAGGCGGAGATTGTCGGATTGATAAAGATTGGAAAGATGACGATGTCATTACCAAAGTATGCATAAGCGTTAAGGGTAAATTATATTCATTTATACGACATAATAAAAGAATATCAATATTTTCAAATTCCGAAGACACAAAGCCTATTGTAACATCTAGTCATATGAGTGCGATCGCAAAGAAAGTAAGAGATATTTTTGATTTCAATCTACAGCTTTCTTATAAAAAAACAGGCAAACAAACTCAGGCCAACCCTGCTTGTTTATATTTACCTTTTTATATTGATCAAGATAATGGCTGGCATACTGTATTATCATCATTTACAGGATTAACCATGTATGATGATTGGCAAAAGAATTCTCTTCAATTTCATTCAGGAATAAAACCTAAAGAATACTACGAACTCGTTGGTGAAATAAAAACGATACAACTTGAACTAGAGGAACTGAGCGCAACACTGAAAGTAGTTCTTGCAGCAAAGAAAAGATTTGAAGAATCTTTTGGACGCGTATTGTTTGATATAGATATTGACTATTACCAAGAGTTACTAAACAAATTTTTAGGAAAGTGCCAGGAACTGAATAGTAAAGAATCAGAGTTCAGGTTACAGCTTCTAGAACTACTTAATAATAGAGACTCAATAGCAAGTGAAATAGAAGTATGCAGAGACCTATTAGATAATTTTGGTGATCACACAAATGATGATGCTGTTGAAAAATATCACATGTTCGAAAGTCGAGAGCAGATTTTAGAAATTCTCCCTCAAATGTATGACGAAAAACAAATTTTAGACAATAAAATCAATACAATTAAGGAAGAATTACGTCAATCTCAAGCCTTAAGTTCAGAATTAAATCTAATGATGAAAGAAGTTCGAGGTGAATTGACCCTACACGATGTAATTAAGTCACAAGCAAGTAAGGAAGTAGAATTCACTTTCGATGAACAAATAAAGAACCTCCATGAAAAAATCGGTGCTCAAACTACGGCTTTAGAATCATTAACAAAACAACAAAATGAGTTTACCGATAAAAAAAGAACACAAAGTATAAATGATGATTTTAAATCATTTTTAGCTATAGCTCAGGATAGATTAGGAATAGGTTCACCTATTATTGCCCCTTTAATACAATATGGAAAAATTACTAAGAGTAAGACAGGAAGCCGAAGTCCGAGATCTATTTTCGCATATCATTATGCTTTACTAAAAACAATGGAAAAACACTCTACAGTAAGTATGTTGCCAATTGTAATCGATTCTCCTAAACAACAAGATTTAGACAAAGAAGGTACAGAAAAGTTAATTTCTTTATGTACAGAAGATCTAGGTGTAAATAATCAAGTTATTATTGGAGCTGTATCACTAGAAAGCAATATGCATGGTTATCATCAATTAGAACTTACAGAAAAGTATAGTCTCCTAAAATCAGATGGTTATGAAAAAGCATATGACGAGATAATGCCTTACTATGAAAAAGGATTATTCTACTGAAACCTTAAAAAAAAGTACCTAATAATGGAATAAAACTTAAGCAGTCCACTCGTCAATCATGTCAGCCCAATCCTGCAACATGGCCGCGCGCTGTTCTCGGTACTCGGCTTTGTTGTAAACTGCCCTCACCCCTTTCTGTTCGTGCGCCAGGCATTTTTCTATCCAATCCGTATTGTATCCAGCTTCATGCAGCAGTGTACTCGCTGTTCGTCGCAGGTCATGCGGCCCAAACTTACTTAGTGACTGACCTTCCTTTTGCGCGGCCTTGTATGTCAAATCCATGACTCGGTTCATCGTCGCACTACTCATTGGAGCATCAGAGTCATAACGGGAAGGAAGAATGTAATCAGACCCACCGGCAAATGTCTTCAAGGCGATCAGAATATCCATAGCCTGGCGTGACAAAAATACCAGGTGCGGGTTACGTCGTTTCATTCTCTCCTTGGGGATCGTCCACAGCGCTTCACTGAAGTTAATTTCATTCCAGGTTGCATTTGTTAACTCGCTTTTGCGTACCATAGTCAGCAACAGCAGCTTTACCGAAGCACGAATCGAAGGGGTTGTACCTACCTTTTCCATATAGCGGTACATCAAACCAATCTCAGCCGGTGTTAACGTTCGGTCTCTTGGCTCAAACCGCGCGATACTTGCGGGCCTCACCAGATCTGCCGGATTCTCAACTTTCTGCCCTCTCTCAATTGCCCACCGATACACCTGGAGTACAATATCACGCGTGTGTACAGCCGTTGCGGGCGCGCCACGCTCTACTATCGCATCAGTCAGTGCTCGCAGATCTTCATGGGTGATTTCGGTAAGCTTCTGATTGCCAAATTTGCCCTCTAACTCTCGTGCATAGACTGAGCGACGCATATCCCGGGTAGAATCGGCCATCTGATAGCCACGCAGCCATTTCTGGGCCCAGGCACCAAAGGTTTCAGCATCTTTCGTTCTCGCCTTAGCACGTGCTTTCTCTTTAGCTGGTGACTTTCCATCAGTAACCATTCTCTTCGCTTCATTGAGACGCTCACGCGCTTCTGCTAGCGTGATGCCTCCTACTCCGTAGCGACCAAAGGTAATGGTTTCTTGTCTACCATTGATCGAGTAGTTGTAGCGAAAAGAGATAGAGCCTGCGGTAGTGACAGCAACATAGAGGCCATCACGGTCATTGACCTTGTAAAGTTTATCTTTGGGTTTGAGATTGCGTAGCTTGGTATCAGTCAGCATGTTTCGACCTATTATTCTTGTTTGATACCATGCTGAAAAACCTCTAAAAAAATAGAGATTAATCTTTACAAAACAGATAGATATATAAATTTAATACCATGCCCCATCAAAAACACTCAGCATGGTATCGGGCGTAATCCATGGCATTACCGATGAATCATACCCATCAAAATACCACGGTCAAACCGTGCTTGGCGTTGCCAGACATTGCCAAAAATGACTAAGCCAAAAACAAAAAAAGTCCGCAATTACGCGGACTTAGATATGATTTAGTGCCTGTTAGTGCCAGACCTTGCTTAAAGGAGCATTATTCCCACTCGATAGTCGCTGGTGGCTTACCAGAAATGTCGTAAACAACACGAGAAATGCCATCAACTTCATTGATAATACGGTTAGATACCTTACCAAGGAAGTCGTATGGTAGGTGCGCCCAGTGTGCCGTCATAAAGTCGATGGTTTCTACTGCACGCAGTGATACAACCCAGTCGTATTTACGGCCATCGCCCATTACACCTACAGAGCGAACTGGTAGGAATACCGTGAACGCTTGAGATACTTTGTCATATAGGTCTGCAGCGTGAAGCTCTTCAATAAAGATAGCATCAGCACGACGTAGCAAGTCACAGTATTCTTTCTTGATTTCACCAAGAACACGAACACCTAGACCTGGACCTGGGAATGGGTGGCGGTAAAGCATGTTATAAGGCAGGCCTAGCTCTAGACCAATCTTACGTACTTCATCTTTGAACAGCTCACGTAGTGGCTCAACAAGACCCATTTCCATGTCATCTGGAAGACCGCCCACGTTGTGGTGCGATTTGATCACGTGCGCTTTACCAGTCTTAGATGCAGCTGACTCGATTACATCAGGATAAATCGTACCTTGAGCTAGCCATTTCGCGTTTTTCAGCTTCTTAGACTCTTCATCGAATACATCTACGAATACGTGACCGATAGTCTTACGCTTCTCTTCTGGGTCAGACTTGCCTTCAAGTGCTTTTAGGAAGCGTTCTTCAGCGTCAACCTTGATGATGTTCAAACCAAATTGGTCGCCGAACATATCCATTACTTGTTGACCTTCGTTTAGACGAAGTAGACCGTTATCAACAAATACACACGTTAGCTTGTCGCCGATTGCGCGGTGAACCAGCATCGCAACTACCGATGAATCAACACCACCAGATAGACCTAGGATAACTTCGTCGTCACCCACTTGCTCTTTAATGCGAGCAACCGCGTCTTCGATGATAGATTCCGAAGTCCATAGACGCTCACAGCCACATACGCCAAGAACAAAGTTCTCAAGCATTTGTAGGCCACCTTTTGTGTGTGTCACTTCTGGGTGGAACTGAACACCGTAGTATTTCTTCTCTTCGTTCGCCATCGCAGCGTAAGGACAAGTGTCTGTCTCACCAACTTTTACGAAATCGGCTGGGATCTCTACTACTTTGTCGCCATGGCTCATCCAAACGTCTTGAGTTGCTTCAAGGTCTTTAAATAGAGCACATTCACCAGAAACTTTAACCTGAGCGTAGCCAAACTCACGTTCGTTAGAGCCCGCTACTTTGCCTCCTAACTGTTCCGCCATGGTTTGCATGCCGTAACATACGCCAAGCAAAGGAACACCAGAATCAAACACATATTGAGGCGCGCGTGGAGAGTTCTCTTCCGTTACGCTTTCTGGACCGCCAGATAGGATAATGCCATCTGGGTTGAATTCGCGAATATCCGCTTCTTCTACATCCCAGCTCCATAGTTCACAGTAAACGCCGATTTCACGTACGCGGCGTGCTACTAATTGAGTGTACTGAGAACCGAAGTCCAAGATCAGAATACGTTGGTCATGGATATTTTTAGTCATTTTGAGCAGTCTTTTTAAGGCTAAGTGATTAAAACCGAGGCGAGTGTACTCGCCTCTTCTTAATGCTTCAAGGAAAAAGCAAACGTTTCCGTTGGGTAATTAGTTCCCTAGACGGTAGTTCGGCGCTTCCTTAGTAATTTGAACATCGTGTACATGAGACTCTTGCATACCTGCACCAGAGATACGTACAAATTCAGCTTTCGTACGCATATCTTCGATAGTTGCAGAACCAGTTAGACCCATGCTTGAACGTAGACCACCCATTTGTTGGTGTACGATCTCTTTTAGACGGCCTTTGTATGCGATACGACCTTCAATGCCTTCTGGTACTAGCTTGTCCGCTGCGTTGTCAGACTGGAAGTAACGGTCAGAAGAACCTTGAGACATAGCACCAAGAGAACCCATGCCGCGGTAAGACTTGTAAGAACGGCCATTGTATAGAATCACTTCACCCGGCGCTTCTTCAGTACCAGCAAACATAGAACCAACCATCACACATGATGCGCCTGCTACGATTGCTTTACAGATATCACCTGAGAAACGGATACCACCGTCAGCAATAACCGGAATACCATAATCATTAGCCACTTCTGCCGCATCTGCGATTGCAGTGATTTGTGGAACTCCCACACCCGTTACAATACGAGTTGTACAGATAGAACCAGGGCCGATACCAACTTTCACTGCGCTTACGCCAGCTTCGATTAGTGCTTTAGCACCAGCACCTGTTGCTACGTTACCACCGATGATGTCTAGATCTGGGTAAGCAGCGCGAGTTTCGCGGATGCGGTTTAGTACACCTTCAGAATGTCCGTGTGAAGAGTCGATAAGTAGAATGTCAACGCCTGCTTCAACTAGAGCAGCAACACGCTCTTCGTTACCAGCGCCAGCACCAACGGCTGCGCCAACACGTAGGCGACCACGCTCATCTTTACATGCGTTTGGTTTACGTTCTGCTTTGTGGAAGTCTTTCGCAGTAATCATACCGGTTAGTTGGAACTCATCATTCACAACCAATACTTTCTCTACACGAGCTTCGTGCATTTTCTCTTGCACTTCTTCTCGTGTTGCACCTTCTTTAACTGCTGCCAACTTCTCTTTTGGCGTCATTACTGAAGATACTTTCTTAGAAAGGTCCGTCACAAAACGAACGTCACGACCAGTGATAATACCAACAAGCTCATTGCTCTCAGTGACAACAGGGAAACCTGCAAAACCATGCTTTTCAGTGAGTGCAACAACATCAGCGATGGTCGCGTCAGGGTTTACAGTAACCGCGTCAGTTACCATACCAGCTTCGAACTTCTTAACTTTACGAACTTCGGCTGCCTGCTGCTCAATAGACATGTTCTTGTGGATAAAGCCAATGCCACCCTCTTGCGCTAGCGCAATTGCTAGACGAGCTTCAGTAACAGTGTCCATAGACGCTGAAATCATTGGGATGTTTAGGGTGATGTTCTTAGTTAGCTGAGTGCGAAGATCAGCTGTGTTTGGGAGAACGGTGGAGTGTGCTGGCACAAGTAGTACGTCATCGAATGTCAGCGCTTCTTTGGCAATTCTTAGCATTTGCAATATCTCACAATTAGAGGAGTAAAAAGAACAATCCAATCTCATCGTTTCGCATAATGAGGGTAACCTGCGTTAGCAACTAGCTACATTTGGATTAGATATTGCGGAGGGATTATACGGTTAACGCAATCGCTTGACCACAAATTTTTTAATTTTTTTCTTGCAATTACCCCCTTGCTATGTATTATATTGCCGCTAATTTCCATACTCACGTCTAAGAGATTAGCTGTGCTCTCCAAGACCAATCAAAACATCTTTACTGTTTCTCGTCTCAACGCAGAAGTTCGTTTACTCCTTGAAAACGAAATGGGGATCGTTTGGCTCGTCGGAGAGATATCCAACTTTTCAGCTCCTGTCTCTGGTCACTGGTACCTCACTCTTAAAGACTCTCGCGCTCAAGTTAAATGTGCCATGTTTCGTGGTAACAATCGCCGCGTTACTTTCAAGCCCGCTAACGGTAATCAAGTCCTAGTAAAAGCTCGTCTGTCTCTTTATGAGCCTCGCGGTGACTACCAATTGATCATCGAAAGCATGCAACCGGAAGGTGATGGCCGTCTTCAACAAGAGTTTGAAGAGCTGAAAATGAAGCTTGCAGCAGAAGGGTTGTTCGCGCAAATCAATAAGCAATCTTTGCCTGAGCACCCTAAACGTGTTGGCGTCATCACATCGAAAACTGGTGCCGCGCTTTACGATATCTTAGACGTATTGAAACGTCGTGATCCTTCCCTACCTGTTGTGATTTATCCGACAGTGGTACAAGGTGAGGACGCAGCCATTCAAATTGCACAAGCCATTGGTCGCGCTAACAGCCGTGATGAATGTGATGTGCTAATTGTGGGCCGAGGTGGTGGTTCATTAGAAGACTTATGGTGCTTTAACAACGAGATATTAGCTCGCACGATTGCAGCAAGCCAAATTCCTATTATTAGCGCCGTTGGACATGAAGTTGACGTGACAATAGCTGATTTTGTCGCCGACGTACGCGCGCCTACTCCATCAGCAGCCGCTGAGCTAGTAAGCCGTGATAACAGCCACAAAGATCAAGCTTTAGTTACCCGCCAGCATAAGTTAGCGAGCGCGATGCGTTACTACCTAGCACAACAAAAGCAGCAATCTGCTCAATTAGTGCACCGTCTAGAGAGACAGCACCCAAGCTATCGCTTGCAACGTCAGACGCAACAGTTAGATGAGTTGGACATGCGCTTACAGCGAGCGATGAGTCGTTTTATTGCCTTGCGTCAACAGCGAATCGAGCGTCAACATTATCGGCTGCAATTAAATTCTCCTGTAACACGCCTTGCCGAGCAGAAGTCGAAGCTAGAACGTGTTGAGCAAAAGCTCATGGATGCAATGGATCGCAAATTACTGACTATGCGCCATCAACTCGCGATTGCCGCAGAAAAGTTGGACACCGTCAGCCCACTAGCGACATTGAAACGAGGTTACTCAATTACTCAAACTGAGCAAGGTAAAGTAATTACGCAATCTTCAGATGTAAAGTCGGGAGATGTATTGATTACCTGGTTAGCCGAAGGCGACGTTCGTTCTACCGTTAACTGAATACAAACTCTGGTTAACTGACTTTCTGGAACTCAAATCGGACACGTGATTTTGATTTGAGTTCATTACACACATTACAAAAGTAACTCGCAGCACCGCATGCTTGCAGCTTCTCCAGCTCCGCCTCACAATCAGGGCAAAAACCTACTTTTTTAAAATCCGATTCACACTGTGCACAATGGTATTGTCCTGTCCATTCCAGTTCGACATTGCAAGTCGGGCAAATGTTCTGCTGCATATCCCGTTCCTCTCTCTAAACTAAGCAATTTCGAGTAACGCATGCTACTCAAAATAACGAACAAGTATGTTGATCTTCATCACCGCCCTAACAAGTTTCACGAGGCGATAACCATACTTGATACGTAGGATCTTATACTGATCGTCTGATATTTACTCCTTGATCAGCGATCACCCCTTAAAAGAATATTTATATAACCACACACCGAAAGCATAAGTTACATATTCTGCATTCCAATCTAAGGCAGAATAAAAAACCTTATAGGGATTTAATTAAACGAAAAATTAGAATTTAATAAAAAGATCTTATTCAGAAAGCAGTGTTTACATTGGTGTGCATTTCGATAGTTTGAGCGTCGAGCTTAACGAGTTTAACTTGGATAAAAGCAAACTCATTTAAATGGCTCGCATGCGTTCCACCACAAGGGATTACCGCTAATTGACCTTCCCCTAAATCGCACTTCCAATAGCGAGAATCCGTTAATCTATCGCCGTGGCATTCCATGGTGATCATCGCATCTCTTTGAAGCCATTCAACCAGTTGGCCATTCACTTTTTCTGCAATCGCCTGGAGGTCATTCAGCATATCTGCACTGTTTAATCCTCTTTTACGGAGTGTTTTGCCTAAACGGTACGTATCGAGGCACTTGTCTGGAGTGACATAACTAGTAACTTGCGCATAGCTATTAAAGTCATAATAACCATGTGGGTCTTTGCGGTCTGCGTCTTTTCGCCAATAGTCTTCCGATAGTACTTTATTCAACGCCAAATACGCTAAATGTCCTGCAGTGTGGCCTCGACTCACAGCATTTTGATAGTCTTTATCTACCGCTAATGTTACCAAGTCATTAATTGCAAATGATTCCGTACGTGATAAAACATGCACGACGACAAACACCCAACCTTCAGCATCACGCTTTACAGGGATGTCACTACCCACATACAAAGCACCACTCTCCTGCTCCACTGCTCCAACTTGGCAATCTACTACGTCATGCTCAGACCCATTCACCTTCAACGTTCCTTTATCTGCAGGGTGATCCGGCCATATGTGACTAACGGGATGGAACGGCGTGACATCTGTAATAACGTAAGTCACTTCTTCCGTAGATTGAACGAGCTGTATTTGTGCTTCTAATTGCCATGTTTGATGACAAAAACGAGTCTTTGTTGCTGTGATAGTCATTTTTACGATTACTTTTGATAAAAAAATACCCAAGTAGAAACTTGGGTATTCGAATTTCATTATTTATTGCGGTTTTTCACCATCGACATCATACGTTTGCGTTTACGCTCTTGTGATAGCGTAAGCTTATTCGTACGGTTCTCGTATGGGTTATCACTGTTGTGGAAGTTAATGCGAATCGGTGTTCCCATAATTTCCAGAGACTTACGGAAGTAGTTCATCAGATAACGTTTATACGAATCTGGCAATTCACGAACCATGTTACCGTGGATAACAACGATCGGTGGGTTGTAACCACCTGCGTGTGCGTATTTGAGTTTGATACGACGACCACGAACCATTGGCGGTTGGTGATCATCCACAGCCATCTTCATGATACGCGTCAGTACTGACGTACCCACACGCGTTGTCGCCGAGTTATATGCTTCTTGAATAGATTCAAACAAGTGACCAACGCCAGTACCGTGCAGCGCAGAAATAAAGTGGATACGCGCGAAATCGACGAATCCTAAACGGCGGTCCAGTTCTTTCTTCACGCTTTCTTTCACGTCACTGTCTAGACCATCCCACTTGTTAACGGCGATGACAATTGAGCGGCCAGCATTCAGTGCAAAACCAAGCAAGCTTAGGTCTTGGTCTGAAATATTTTCACGTGCATCAATCACCAGTAGAACGACGTTTGCATCTTCTACCGCTTTCAGCGTCTTAACAACAGAGAACTTTTCAACCGTTTCATTGATACGACCACGACGACGAACACCTGCGGTGTCAATTAGTACGTATTCACGTCCATCACGTTCCATCGGGATGTAGATAGAATCGCGCGTTGTACCTGGCATATCGTATACAACTACACGTTCTTCACCCAGAATACGGTTAGTCAGTGTCGATTTACCTACGTTCGGACGACCGATGATCGCCAACTTAATCGGCTGCTCTTGAAGGCGCTTGAACTCTGCTTCTGCGTCTTCTTCAGTGTAATCTTCAACAAGAGGCTCTTCGTCTTCGAATCCAGTCAGGTCTTCAATCTCACCTTCTTCAGATTCACTTGTTAGTAGATCATCAAAGAATGGAGATAAAGCACGCTCAAGCAAAGCGGTCACACCACGGCCATGAGCGGCCGCAATCTGGTACATATCATCCACGCCGAGCTGCCAAAAGTCAGCACACGCCGCATCGGCATCAATACCATCGATTTTGTTTACTACCAGCATCGCTGGCTTTTCAATTTTACGCAGATGCGCCGCAATTGCTTCATCTGAAGGTGTCAGACCAGCACGACCGTCAACAAGGAACAATACAACATCAGCCTCATCAATCGCGGCTAATGACTGTTCTGCCATCTTTGTTTCCACGCCTTCTTCTGTGCCATCGATACCACCAGTATCAATCACAATGAATTCGTGCTCTTCACCAAGTCTCGCCTGGCCATATTTACGGTCTCGCGTTAGGCCTGGAAAGTCCGCAACCAACGCGTCACGAGTGCGAGTCAATCGGTTAAATAGTGTAGATTTACCTACGTTCGGACGCCCTACTAGAGCTACAACAGGTACCATAACAACCTCTACAATAATCTTTCTTCTGTAGTTATAGGTAACGACTTGCTCGATGCCAAATCAAACCAGCTTTTTACCTATAACCACGTCAGGGTTAATAAATTCAAACAACAAAACGGCTCCTAGCTGTCACCAGCCAGGAGCCGAATGTGAATTATATCACGATATTATTCGTTAATGGTTAGTTTCTTTACATCGCCGTTGCGAGTTGTAATCACATAACCATCCGACAATAACGTCGGGCCAACTGCCAAGCCACTATCATCGACAAACTGCTGCGCAACAAATTCGCCCGTTGAACGATCCATCCAGTGAAGGTAACCAAGCGTGTCACCGACAACGAGATAATTGCCAACAATAACTGGCGCTGTAAGTTGTCGGTGCTCAAGCAAGCTGTTTTCCCACAACTCAGTCCCGCTTCGTGAATCAACGGCAACAACATGATCTTTTTCCGTTATCACAAAGATGCGACTACCATCTGTAGAAATGTCTGTCGCAGATGAGTAATTACGCTTCCAAATCGGGTTCGCTGAACGCAAGTCAATGGCGATAAGTTGACCATTGTATCCAATGGTGAAAAGAGTACCGCCTAGCACAATTGGCGATGAATCAACGTCAACCAAACGATCAATTTCTGTCGCGCCTTTTGGAGTACCAACAGGCTGTTGCCAAATCAACTGACCACGCTCAACGATAGCAGCTGCGAGTCGGCCATTTGCCGTTCCCCAAAATACACCGCCGCCAATTGCAGTCGGAGTACTGTCGCCACGTAAAGTTAAGTTCGGCACTTCTGTACTCAATGCCCAGCGTTGCTCACCTGTACTCTCATTAAGGGCAATCAACATGCCTCGGCTAGTATTGATGATAATAAGGCCTGAATCTGCAACTGGCTTCGCCAGTACCTCACCACCAACTTTTACACGCCAAACAATTTCACCTGTTTCTTGGTCAAGAGAGATGACTTCACCATTCTCAGAGCCAATGTAGAGGTTTCCGTATGCCGCTGTGATACCACCAGAGAGACGAGCAATGACATCTTCTTCTAGGTCCGTTTGCCAACGTTGTTTACCATTCTCAGGATCCAGCGCTTTTACTAAGCCATCACGACTTGCCACGAACAATGTATCATTCGCAAATACAGGGGATAGTTTTGAAAAGTAATGACCAACACCATCGCCAACCGATGTGCTCCACTCACTACTGGTTGTAAACTGACTGTCTACCTGAGGTAGTGGCGCCATTACAATGGTGTCTTTCTCACCTGCACAACCGGCAAGTACTCCCATTGTTAACGCCCCTAGCAAGGCTTTCTTAAAGACTCTTTTCATCCAATGCGGTCCTTATTTCGCCAGATCGTCCAATTTCATTTGTAGTGTCGGGCTTGCATCTGCCGCTTGCTGAGCTTCAGTATACGCAGCGTACGCAGCATCTTTGTCACCTTGGCGAATCGCAATATCGCCACGAAGTTCAGCAATACGACCTGTCCATGCTGTATCAGTGACGTTACTTAGCTCTGCCGTTGCAGCGTCGAAGTTACCCATTTCCGTCTCAATACGCGCAATGCGGTAACTAATCAATGGTAACAACGCAGCATCTTGAGTGTTGCTTTGCGCCCACTTCAGTTGCTCCAATGCAGCAGAAAGGTCTTGAGCTTCAACTTGTGCTTTAGCAAGTTGTAGCGCAGCCAATACTGAATATTCTTTTACTTCATTTGACTCAATGAAAGCTTTCACGTCAGCTTGAGCATCAGTGCCTTTGTCTTGCAAAGCATTCATTGCTGTCGTGTAGCTTTGAGAAGCTGCTTCACTCGCCTGAATCACAGAATCCTGGTAGTAACGCCAGCCGAATAGACCACCTAAACCAACAACCGCACCGATGATGACGGCTTTGCCGTTTTCCTTCCACCAGTCTTTAATGGCTTCAACTTGTTGTTCTTCAGTATCGTAAAGTTCCACTTCCTGTCCTCTTAAAACATGTAAATGGCAGCTTAGCTGCCATTGTTCCTATTTCGTTTAAAGGCTCCACATTTGGGAGCCTTAGCTTACGAACTAGGATGTAATTTTGTTAGATTACTAAAAGACTTAAATCAGTGCTGCGATCTTTTCTGCAACTTCTGCTTGGTTGTAAGTCTCTTGCTCACCACCAGCCAAGTCTTTCAGTACTACGGTATTATCCGCAACTTCGTTTTCACCCAGAACTAATGCTACAACAGCACCAACTTTGTCTGCGCGTTTAAACTGTTTCTTGAAGTTACCGCCACCGAAGTGATTCATCACACGAACGCCTGGAACAGACTCGCGAAGCTGTTCTGCTAGCTTCATTCCTGCCATCATGGTGCCTTCACCCGCTGTGACTACGTACACGTCAACACTGCGACGAACGTCTGTCAGTTCCAACGTTTCTAGCATCAGTACTAGACGCTCTAGGCCCATTGCAAAGCCAACCGCTGGTGTTGGTTTACCACCTAATTGCTCTACAAGGCCATCGTAACGACCACCACCACATACAGTGCCTTGAGCACCTAGGCTCTCAGTGATCCACTCAAATACCGTGCGATTGTAGTAATCCAGACCACGAACTAGACGTTCGTTAACTGTGTATTTGATACCTGCGGCGTCTAAAAGTTCACATAGACCTGCGAAGTGCGCTTTAGATTCTTCACCCAAGTAATCTGAAAGGCGAGGCGCATCACCTAAAATAGCTTGAACGTCTGGGTTCTTCGTATCCAGAACACGCAATGGGTTCGTGTGCATGCGACGCTTACAATCTTCGTCTAGCACATCAATATGTTGCTCAAGGAATGCAACCAGTGCAGTACGGTAGTCTGCGCGGTCTTCTTGAGAACCGATAGAGTTCAGCTCAAGACGGACATGTTCATTGATACCTAGCTCACGCCATAAACGCGCCGTCATCATGATAAGCTCTGCATCAACATCTGGACCATTTAGACCAAACACCTCAACACCACACTGGTGGAATTGACGGTAACGACCTTTCTGCGGACGTTCATGGCGGAACATAGGTCCCATGTACCACAGACGCTGTTCATCACGGTTGATCAGGCTGTTTTGGATACATGAACGTACACAACCCGCCGTACCTTCAGGGCGAAGTGTTAGGCTGTCGCCGTTACGGTCATCAAAGGTGTACATTTCTTTTGAAACGACGTCTGTTTCTTCACCAACAGCGCGGCTGAATAGGTTTGTTTCTTCAACGATTGGCATGCGCACTTCGTTATAACCGTATGCGCTAATTACATTTTTCACTGTGTTTTCTAATTTTTGCCACAGTGGCGACTGAGTTGGGAGGCAATCGTTCATGCCTCGAATTGCTTGAATTGTTTTTGCCACAATACTTACCGTAATTCTCGTTGAGATTAATCTTGTACTTTAACTTCGATGCGGTTTTCGCCATTCATCATAGCTGCTTTCGCACGGATCTTAGCTTCTAGCTTATTCACAAGGTCATCGTTATCAAAGCGCTCTTTCTGGCGTTTACCATCTTCGTAGAATGCGCTCTTCTTGTTACTACCTGCTAGACCTAAGTGAGAAACTTCTGCTTCACCAGGGCCGTTTACCACACAACCGATGATAGACACATCCATTGGCGTGATGATGTCTTCTAAACGTTGCTCCAGTGCATTCACCGTACCAATCACATCGAATTCTTGGCGTGAGCAGCTTGGGCACGCAATAAAGTTGATGCCTCGAGAGCGAATGCGCAGAGATTTAAGGATGTCGAAACCGACTTTGATTTCTTCAACTGGATCGGCAGCCAAAGAGATACGCAGCGTATCGCCTATCCCTTCAGATAGCAGCATACCTAAGCCAACAGATGACTTAACAGCGCCAGCTCGAGCACCACCCGCCTCTGTGATACCTAAATGAAGAGGCTGATCGATTTTCTTCGCCAGCAGACGATATGAATCCACCGCAAGAAAAACGTCTGAAGCTTTCACGCTAACTTTAAATTGGTCAAAGTTAAGACGATCGAGATGGTCTACGTGACGCATCGCCGATTCAACCAAGGCTTCTGGCGTTGGCTCACCGTATTTCATCTGTAGGTCTTTTTCCAAAGATCCACCATTGACACCAATACGGATCGGGATGTTTTTATCGCGAGCGCAATCAACAACAGCGCGAATGCGCTCTTCATTGCCGATGTTACCTGGGTTGATACGTAAACAGTCAACTCCGTACTCCGCAACTTTCAGCGCGATACGATAATCGAAATGAATATCAGCCACTAATGGTACAGAAACTTGCTGTTTAATCAGTTTGAAAGCTTCTGCTGCGTCCATCGTAGGCACAGAAACTCGAACGATATCTGCGCCGACTTTTTCTAGTGCTCGGATTTGAGCGACTGTCGCTTCTACGTCAGTCGTGCGAGTGTTAGTCATTGACTGTACTGCAATTGGCGCACCATCACCAATTGGCACATCACCCACATAAATACGCGTCGATTTACGACGAATAATTGGAGATTCGTGTTGCATAATTTTTTATAACGGTAGAGTGAATCTAGCTACTTTGCCTGAAGTATACCCAGAAAGGTCGACAGGTTCACTTGCAAATGTCATTGTAACCCCTTCCGGTGCGCCTAATATCACTTTAAATGGCGCTTTTCCGGTAAGTTCTACATCTTGTCCTGGCTTATGAGTACCACTTACCAGCGTTTTACCATTGGTGTCTTTTACTTGAATCCAACAGTCCGCTTTAAACTTCATAGTAAGAAGTGTCATGCCTTCAGGTACTACTGGCGCAGGCTGTTCCTCTTCCGCCGCTTCAATCACGGCAACAGGTTCTTCAGAATCTACGCTTGTTGTATTTTCAGTTTCAGTCAGCAAAGGATCCGCCCCTTGCTCAACGGGTGCTTCAGTCGATTCAGCAATGCCTTCATTAGTTGAAGCAACTTCTTCAGGAGTGCTTGCGATTAACTCTTCAGCCGTCATCAAATCGATATCAGCTAATTCTTGAGCAGTGGGCTGCGGCGCTTCAACACTTGAATCCGTTACTTCCTTAGTTAGGCTATTCTCTTGTTGGTTTTGCCACCACCATGCCGCTGAAATGCCAATAATGACCAGCCCGATAACCCAAGTAAGGAGCATAATACGGCTATTGTGCTTCTCGTCTTTTGTTTTACGAGAGAAGCTTTGCATTTCAATTTCTTGCTCTTGAGGCTGAGCATCGGCAGTCTGCTCTAACGCCGTCAAAACCACCTTCTCATCAAGACCTACGAATTTAGCGTAAGAGCGTAAGTAACCACGCGTAAATGTCGCGACTTGTTGAGATTCAAATCGGTTATTTTCAATATCTTCAATCACAGAAATGCGAAGCCTCAGGCGATCGGCAACTTGCTTTTGGCTCATTCCCAAGGATTCACGTTTGTTTTTCAGTAATGTGCCAGCTTCAATAGAGAGTGGCACTTCATTCGTATTTTCGTGTTCTGTCATAATGGCGGTATTTAATCTGTTTTAGTGGCTAACGTGGTCATGTATTTTCGTTATTGTTCTTAAGCCTCTTTAAAGATAGCTAGCCTAAACGCGTTAACCAAAAATAATAATTTTAAGAAACTCTCAGCGATCTGAGTGCGAATACCCGTTTTGCAAAAATCAGCAAAACGTATGTGAGAAAGTGCTGAGAATTATCGGTGTCATCGTTAGTGTTACATACCATGATAAGCGAATGCGCAACGAAGACAAAAACTCTTTACACTCAAACTAACAGATAGCTCAAGCTTTTGTCCAAACTTTGACAAAGGAATTCGAAATTATACCCAAATAACCTTAGGTTGAAGAGTGATAGTCCCAAATCTTGGCGAAAATGTCCTAAACAATAAACAAAATAGCCAGAGCGAATGGCTCTGGCTATTTTTGAATTCCGGTCGTTTATACAGCTTTCACTTCAATGGTATCGGCACCGCGTGACGCTTTCAGCATTGCCGTACGTTTAGTTCGGTCAATTACATCACCGACCAACTGACCACATGCGGCATCAATGTCATCACCGCGCGTTTTACGAACCGTAACTGTGTGCTCGTATTGCATCAATGTTTTTTGGAAGCGATCAATACGTGAGTTACTTGGTTTCTTGTAAGGTGAACCTGGGTACGGGTTAAACGGAATCAAGTTAATCTTACATGGTGTGTCTTTCATCAATTCAGCCAGCTCGCGTGCATGGTCCATGTCATCGTTCACATGATCAAGCAACACGTACTCGACTGTTACTTTGCCACGGTTTGCATTAGATGAAGCAATGTAACGACGAACGGATGCTAGGAAATCTTGAATATCCCAACGATCGTTAATTGGCATGATTTCACTACGCAGCTTATCGTTTGGCGCATGAAGAGAGATCGCCAACGCAACGTCGATTTTGCCCGTCATCTGATCAAGACCAGAAACCACACCTGATGTTGATACGGTTACGCGACGCTTCGACAAACCAAAGCCAAGGTCATCCAACATTAACTCCAGTGCTGGAATCAAGTTCTTCATATTAAGAAGCGGCTCACCCATACCCATCATCACGACGTTCGTAATTGGGCGACGGCCTGTTTCTTTCTCAAGACCAATTTCACGTGCAGCACGCCACACCTGACCGATGATCTCTGAAACTTTCAAGTTACGGTTAAAGCCCTGCTGTGCTGTTGAGCAGAACTTACATTCCAATGCACAACCTACTTGAGAAGATACACAAAGCGTTGCGCGATCATCTTCTGGAATGTAAACCGTTTCTACATCCTGATCACCAACCTTCATTGCCCACTTGATCGTGCCGTCTGAAGAATGCTGAGCTTCTGCTACAGTTGGTGCTTTAATTTCACACTTGTGTAAAAGCTTTTCGCGCAGCTTCTTGTTGATGTTTGTCATTTTTTCGAAGTCATCTACACCGAAATGGTAGATCCACTTCATAACCTGATCGGCACGAAACGCTTTCTCGCCAAGTTCTTCCGCGAAAAACTGACGCATGCCTTTGCGATCAAAGTCGAGTAGATTGATTTTTTCAGTGGTCATGTTGCCTCTCAATGACTGAAACAAGAATAAGGGCGCGAATTGTACAGCCTTTATGCAGCTACAACAAGGGGTGTAAGACCCTGAGTTTGCTAAGGCATTAAAATAAAAACGATTAAATTTTAAACAGACCTTGCGGTGAGAATAATGATTAGACAACCGACAGCAAAAGCGTAGAAGTGGTGCAGAGAAAGCAGTGAGAACAAACACACGTAACTAAGCTTTCCCCCCTGTAAGGTGCTCAGATTAGCCAACGTCTTCGCGAGTACTTACGAATGAACTCGCCGATGAAATGGAGAACACGGAATAAAAAACCTCGGACAAATCCGAGGTTGTTACGAACTAGATCATCACGCAAAAGTGATGCATGAACGAGTTAGCGAGAGAAAACTTCTGATTCAGGGAAGAAAAACTCAATTTCACGAGCGGCAGACTCAGGGCTATCGGAACCATGAACTGAATTGTGACGCATGCTGAGTGCGTAATCAGCACGCAAAGTGCCGCATGCCGCTTCCTCTGGGTTGGTTTTCCCCATTAGCTCGCGGTAACGTGCAATCGCATTTTCACCTTCCAATACCTGAACCATAATAGGACCAGATGTCATGAACTCTTTTAGAGGAGGGAAAAACTCTTTACCTTCATGCTCTGCATAAAAGCCGCTTGCCTGATCTTCTGTCAGGTGAACCATTTTGGCAGCGATGATACGTAGGCCAGCCTTTTCAATACGATTGTAGATTTCACCAATTAGGTTTCGCTCTACAGCATCAGGCTTAATGATTGAAAATGTTCTTTCTAGAGCCATAAAATTTCCTTTCTGTACTTGTAATAATAGTTGTGCTTTTAAAGTGACTTACTGGGTAAGAGCAGCACTCAAACAAGAGAGTGCTGCAATCAATCTTATTTTCCAGCTTGCTCATTGAGGAAACGAGCAAGTGTACGAACACCCATACCCGTTGCTCCCGCAGCCCATTTATCAGAAGCGGCTTTACGATACGTACCCGCACAGTCGAAATGTAACCAGCCTTTTTTGTAGTCCTCAACGAAGTAAGACAAGAATGCAGCTGCAGTGCTTGCACCTGGAGAATAATCACCAGAGCTGATATTAGATAAATCGGCAAAATTAGATGGCAGCATTTCTCGATGGAAGTCAGCAAGTGGTAGCGGCCACAAGCCTTCTTTTTCCTGGTTTGCCGCCGTAAGCGCTTGATGCGATAGCTCATCATCAAAGCTCATTAGCGCATGGTAATCGTTACCTAACGCATTCTTCGCTGCGCCTGTTAGCGTCGCGCAGTCAATAATTAACTCAGGCTTTTGCTCACTGGCGTAGATAAGACCGTCGGCAAGCACCAAGCGACCTTCCGCGTCGGTATTCATAATCTCAACGGTTTTGCCGTTTTTGTAAGTGATGATGTCGCCAAGCTTAAGGGCACGGCCAGAAACCATGTTCTCAGCACAACACAAGATCAGTTTTACGCGCTTGTTTAAACCGCGCAAGATAGCTAATCCTAGGCCACCAGTTATAGTACCCGAGCCACCCATATCTGCTTTCATTGCACTCATGAAGGTAGAAGGCTTCAAGCTGTAACCACCGGAATCAAAGGTGATGCCTTTACCCACAAGACATGCGAATACAGGTGCGTTTTCGTCACCAGTTGGGTTGTAGTCTAACTGAAGCATCGCAGAAGTACGCTCAGAACCACGGCCTACTGCGTAAATACCTTCCCAACCTTCTGCCAACAAGTCTTTGTCTTTGACGATACGAGCTGTCACCGTGCCTTTCGGCGCAACAGATTTGATGAATTCAGCAGCCATTGTCGCTAGCTGACGAGGAGCAACTTCTTCTGCCGTTTTGTTGATAATATCGCGGGTAAAATCAGTCGAAGTAATACGAGCTTGAAGCTCTGCTTGATCTTCATCAGACAATGCTGCCCACTCAACTGAGCCATGTTTTTTAGGGTTACGGAACCCTTGGTGGAAAGCCCATACGCTCTCTAGATCCCAGTTATCACCAGAAAGAAAAATAGAACGAATTCCTTGGCCATCTAGCTGACGAGCTGCACGTTGAATTGCGCCGAGATCATGACCTTCACCTAAGTGAATAGTTGCGCCGTTTTCAGCGAATGAAAGCAGTGCTTTTTCACCCCAATGTGGTGCTGCCGACTCTTGACTTAAAAATACAGACATCTGTGTAGACATGGTTTCTCCTTGTCTTATAGCAGCGTTGCCTACGCTGCTTCTTTTAAATAACTCACGGATGTTAGCATTATGTAGGGCAAAAATGTCAATTGGATAAAAAAACGGACCTAAAGGTCCGCTTTTTTTAGTAAGAATTGTTAACTAGGCTGTGTTTTACAGACTTAGTCTGCTTCGTCCATCCAGCACATGATAACGGCTTCTAGAATCTTTTCATTAGAACGGTTTGGCTCATCGTCAAACTCATCTAACTCCATGATCCATTGATGAAGATCGGTAAAACGCACTGTTTTTGGATCGACATCTGGAAACTTGTCACAAAGTTCAATCGCGATATCGCGAGAATCTGTCCATTTCATTGCTCATCTTCCTTTTGCTTCTTCCCTATATTGGGAAGATAGTTTTAGTGATCTTCTGAAGCGTGGTTTAATGTGTATTTAGGAATTTCTACCACCAAGTCTTCATCAGCAATTCTCGCCTGACACCCTAGGCGTGACTCAGGCTCTAGACCCCACGCTTTATCTAGCATGTCGTCTTCTAGTTCTTCACTTTCTTCGAGTGAATCAAAACCTTCACGGATGATTACGTGGCAGGTAGTACACGCACATGACTTCTCACACGCATGTTCAATACCGATACCGTTTTTTAGCGCTACGTCTAGAACGGTGTCACCAGAGTTTGCTTCCAACACTGCACCTTCTGGGCACAAATCGTCGTGTGGTAATACAATAATCTTAGGCATAACTACTTATCTCTTATATATCGTCTACTGATTGACCTGACAACGCAGCTCGAATCGATTTATCCATACGGCGTGATGCGAAATCTTGGCTCGCTTTATCGGTATCTTTAATGCCCTGCTCTATCGCATCTGCATCATCACCATTACGCAGCTCAATCAAGGCTTCGATGGCTTTAATCAAGTTTTGTTTCTCTTGTTCTGATAGTAAGTCATCACCATCAGCTTGCATCGCTGCAATCAAACCTTCTATCACTCGGTCGGCTTCAACACGCTGCTCAGCTAAGGCACGAGCTTGCATGTCTTCTTTTGCGTGCGTCATTGAATCACGCAACATATCCGCCACTTCATTGTCACTTAAGCCGTAAGAAGGTTTTACTTGAATCTCTGATTGAACACCAGTGCTCTTCTCCATTGCCGTAACAGAAAGAAGGCCATCTGCGTCAACTTGGTAAGTCACGCGAATATGTGCCGCACCCGCTGCCATCGGAGGAATACCTTTTAACGAGAAGCGAGCAAGTGAACGACAGTCATCAACCATTTCACGTTCACCTTGTACCACATGAACACTCATCGCCGTTTGGCCATCTTTGAATGTGGTAAATTCTTGCGCACGCGCAACGGGAATCGTAGTGTTGCGGGGGATGATCTTCTCGACCAAACCACCCATGGTTTCAATACCGAGCGACAGTGGAATCACATCAAGAAGCAACATTTCAGAGTCAGGTTTGTTACCCGCTAGGATATCAGCTTGAATACCCGCACCGATTGCAACAACTTCATCTGGGTTAATGCTTGTCAGTGGTGTACGGCCAAAGAATTCGCCAACCATTTCTCGTACAAGCAATGTGCGTGTTGAGCCACCAACCATGACGACCTCGAGTACTTCATCTGCGTCGACATCCGCATCTTTTAATGCGCGACGACAAGACATCAGGGTTTTCTTCACTAGCGGACGAATCAGATCTTCGAACTGCTCGCGAGTCACGGTGCCTTTCCAACCAAAAACGTCAACGTCAACACTGTCTTGCTCAGAGAAAGCAATCTTAGCTTCAGTAGCAATGTTCAACAGTGTACGGTTCTTTTCTGCAGAAAGCGGCGCTTCTAGACCCGCTTGCTCCATTAAATAATCGGCAAATAGATGGTCGAAGTCGTCACCGCCTAATGCAGAATCGCCACCTGTTGCTAATACTTCAAATACGCCTTTCGATAAACGTAGGATAGAGATATCAAAAGTACCGCCACCTAGATCGTAAACCGCAATCACACCTTCTTGACCAGAGTCTAGGCCATAAGCAATTGCCGCAGCGGTTGGTTCATTAAGTAGACGGAGAACATGAAGACCAGCTAATTTCGCCGCATCTTTTGTACCTGCACGTTGCGCGTCATCAAAGTAAGCAGGAACGGTAATAACGACACCTGCTAACTCACCACCTAACGTATCTTCAGCTCGCTTACCCAATACTTTTAGGATGTCCGCAGATACTTCAATCGGGTTTTTGTCACCTTGAGGTGTTTGCAGAATTGGCAGGCCGTTTTCACTCTCTTTAAAACGATAAGGAAGTGAAGAGTAACGGGACTGAATGTCCTTTAATGAACGACCGATCAAACGTTTTACAGAGATAATCGTGTTCTCTGGTTCAAACTCTGCTTTGGCTTTGGCTTCGTGGCCGACCGTTAACGTTTCCTCAGCGTAATTAACGACTGAAGGTAAAATAGTACGGCCCTGCTCGTCCGCAAGTGGAGTTGCATCGCCGCTACGTACAGAAGCAACCAAAGAGTTGGTAGTACCTAAGTCGATACCCGCTGCTAACTTATGCTCATGAGGTGCCGAGCTTTGGCCCGGTTCTGCGATTTGAAGTAGTGCCATGATAGGTCCTTGTCACGCTTACTAGCCGAGGAGTTTGTCTTCGACTAGCTCAATTTCGTTCTTTAGTTTGGCAATGAATTTTAGCTTACGAACTCGGTCTGCGGCTTCAGCCCATAGACCATCATCAAGCTCTTGCTCGACGCTTGCCAGATGCTGTTTGTACATTTTGCTGACCTTAGAGTCGAAGTCAAAAAGCGCCGATTCAGGATCGGAGTTGTCAGCAATCTCTTCCAGTTCTTCGCGCAGTTCCATTTGCTCCATTAAGAACATCGGATCTTGCATCGTTTGCTGTTCACCTCGGATCTCAACACCTTGCTCTGCGAGGATATACTCGGCGCGAGAAATAGGATTTTTCAGAACTTGATAGGCATCGTTGATTTGCGCCGCCTTTTGCACCGCCATCAAACGGTCACGTTCTGAGCCCGTTGCAAAGTTATCCGGGTGGAAGCGTTTTTGTAGTTCTCGGAACTGAGAAGAAAGAAGGCTACCATCCAGCTTAAACTGACTTGGTAGCCCAAATAATTCAAAGTGATTCATTAAGTTCGGGTCCTAGTAAAGCCTTCCGGACTCGTTTGCCCAGAAGGACAATCAATTAGACGTTGAAGCTTTCACCACAACCACATTCACTTTTCGCGTTAGGGTTGTTGAATTCAAAACCTTCATTCAACCCTTCTTTCACGTAATCCAATTCAGTACCATCTAGGTACACTAAGCTCTTTTGATCGATGATAATTTTCACTCCAGAGAGTTCAAATACTTCGTCTTCTTCATTGAGCTCATCAACAAACTCAAGTACGTATGCCATGCCGGAACAACCAGTCGTCTTCACTCCAAGACGTAAACCGATACCTTTGCCTCGGTTATCTAGGAATGCTCTTACGCGACTTGCCGCTGATTCTGTCATTGTGATGGCCATACTGCACCTTAGTCTGTCTAAATTTCGATTGGAATGGGAGCGTCAAAGCTCCCATTATATTACGGAATAATTATTCTTGGTGTTTTTTCTTGTAGTCAGCAACCGCTGCTTTGATTGCATCTTCAGCAAGAATAGAACAGTGAACTTTCACTGGTGGAAGCTCTAGCTCTTCAGCAATCTCAGAGTTTTTAATTGCTGCCGCTTCATCAACTGACTTACCTTTTACCCACTCAGTTACTAGTGAGCTTGATGCGATTGCACTACCACAACCGTATGTTTTGAACTTCGCATCTTCGATGATACCTTCAGGTGTCACTTTGATTTGAAGCTTCATTACGTCACCACACGCAGGAGCGCCAACCATGCCGCTACCTACTGATGGATCTTCTTTATCGAATGAACCAACGTTACGTGGGTTCTCGTAGTGATCAATTACTTTTTCGCTGTATGCCATGATAAATTACCTCGAATCCTCTATTTCAATCCCTGAGATTAATGGTGAGCCCATTCAACAGTGCTCAAATCAATCCCTTCTTTGTACATATCCCATAGAGGAGACATGTCGCGTAGCTTAGTCACTGCAACGCGGATTTGTTCAATTGCGTAATCAATTTCTTCTTCAGTCGTGAAACGACCAAACGAGAAACGAACCGAGCTGTGAGCCAATTCGTCATCCATGCCTAGGGCACGAAGAACGTAAGAAGGCTCAAGGCTTGCAGACGTACAAGCACTACCAGAAGATACCGCTAGATCTTTAAGCGACATTAGTAGTGATTCACCTTCTACGAATGCGAAACTGATGTTTAGGTTGTGTGGTACACGCTGCTCAAAGTCACCGTTTACCGTCACTGCTTCTAAGTCTTTCACGCCATCAAAAAGACGGTTACGAAGCGCTAAAGCATGATCGTAATCTTTTTGCATGTCTTCTTTTGCAATACGGAATGCTTCACCCATACCTACGATTTGGTGAGTAGGTAGTGTACCAGAGCGGAAACCACGCTCATGGCCGCCACCGTGCATTTGCGCTTCAAGACGAATACGAGGCTTACGACGAACGTAAAGTGCACCGATGCCTTTAGGGCCATAAACTTTGTGAGCAGAAAGCGAAATTAGGTCAACTTTCATCTCTTGAACGTCGATTGGTAATTTACCTGCAGATTGCGCTGCATCCACGTGGAAAACAATTTTACGCTCACGACACAATTCGCCGATCGCTGTAATGTCTTGAACCACACCAATCTCGTTGTTTACGTGCATAATAGACACAAGCACTGTGTCATCACGCATTGCCGCTTTAAGCTTCTCTAGATCGATCAAGCCATTTGATTCTGGCTCAAGGTAAGTCACTTCAAAGCCTTCACGCTCAAGTTGACGACATGGGTCAAGAACGGCTTTGTGCTCTGTTTTACAAGTGATTACGTGCTTGCCTTTCTTCGAGTAAAAGTGCGCTGCACCTTTAATAGCAAGGTTGTCTGATTCTGTCGCACCAGATGTAAATACGATTTCGCGAGGATCTGCATTTAGAAGGTCAGCAATTTGCTCACGAGCAGTATCGACCGCTTCTTCTGCCTGCCAGCCGTAACGGTGCGAACGCGACGCTGGGTTGCCAAATGTGCCATCCATTGTCATGTACTGAACCATTTTTTCAGCAACACGTGGATCAACTGGACATGTAGCGGAATAATCAAGATAAATCGGCAGTTTCATTCTCTACTCCAATGTAAAAAGCTGACCGCTAAGAGCGGACGTTTACACCGATGGGCGCGGCGGTTGTATTTTTGTTTGATAGCCCATGGGTTACCGCCAGATCAATGTCCTGACGATCAGAAATTTCGAGTACTTCATTGTCTGTCATCAACTCACCAAGAGTGATGTTATTCAAAAAGTCACTAATGCGAGAGCTTAGGTCACGCCACAGCGTGTGAGTAAGGCAACGTGTTCCACCTTGGCAATCTCCTTTACCTTGGCATTTGGTTGCATCTACTGACTCATCAACGGCAGCAATCACGGTACCAATAGCGATACTGTGAGCGTCGGCACCAAGTCGGTAACCACCACCAGGACCACGAACGCTGGCAACGAGACCTGCTTTACGCAATTTTGAAAATAGCTGCTCTAAGTAAGAGAGCGAGATCCCTTGACGCTCTGAAATATCAGCCAGAGGTACAGGGTTTTGTTGCGAATGCAGTGCCACATCCAGCATGGCTGTCACCGCATATCTTCCTTTAGATGTAAGTTTCATACCACACCGTATCCACATGGTTTGTAATGGTTAAGATTTTTCCATACCTGAGTAATTTGGTCAAGTATTTATTTGACCATTTTACTCAGGTATTCATCCTTACACCTAAAGTGGTTATTATTCACTCAGAACTTCTTTTCTATCGAAGTCAAAACGCCTCGTAGAATATTAAGTTCTTGGGTTTCTGGTCGAGCACGAGAGAACAAACGGCGCAACTTATTCATCACCTGTCCAGGTTGCTCTTTGTTAATAAACTGGGTCTCAACCATCACCTTTTCAAGATGCTCGAAGAACATTTCGAGTTCTCGATGACGCGGGTATTCTTCCGATTCATTTGGGGAAAACTGTCTTTGCTCTAAGTTCAAGTGTGCAACTCGCACTTCGTAACTGAGAGTTTGTACAGCCATCGCTAGGTTAAGCGAGCTGTACTCAGGATTAGCGGGAATACAAACATGGTAGTGGCACTTTTGTAGCTCTTCGTTTGTCAAACCAGTTCTTTCTCGGCCAAACACGAGCGCAACCGGATGCTTTCGGCCTTCAACTGCAAATTTCTCACCGCATTCACGTGGCTCGAGCATTGGCCATTCTAATGTACGAGAGCGGGCGCTAGAACCCACAACAAGGCCACAATCTTCAACAGCTTCTTCTAATGTGCCGACAATCTTTGCATTTTGAGCAATATCACCAGCACCCGCAGCTAAAGCAAGAGTTTGTTCATCCACTTCACATTGTGGATCGACTAATACTAGTTGGTTTAAACCCATCACTTTCATTGCTCGAGCTGCTGAGCCAATATTGCCTGAATGAGAGGTACCTACGAGTACAATTTTTACTTGATCCAACATCTGTGTTTGCTACCTAAATTAAAACCGCAGAATGTTATCATAGTTTTTTAAGACACCCTAGAGGCAAGCAGACCTCTCTTCTCATTCTTGGTTATTGTTCTCGTCCGCAGTATGCTCTGTACACTCAACCAGTCGCATTTAGAACAAAAAATAACCACTTCCCTTTTTAATTATCTCTGGTATACTCGCCGCCGCTTTCATTTGTTCTTTAACATCCGTTGGGAAATTCGTATGCATCCAATGCTAAACATTGCTATTCGCGCTGCGCGAAAGGCTGGCAATCATATTGCTAAATCATTAGAAAACACTGATAAAGTAGAATCTACTCTTAAAGGCACTAATGACTTTGTCACTAACGTAGACAAAGAAGCAGAATACATCATCATCGATACTATCAAGCAGTCTTACCCTGAGCACTGTATCGTTGCTGAAGAACAAGGTCTTATCGAAGGTAAAGATAAAGACGTACAATGGATCATCGACCCACTGGATGGCACCACTAACTTTGTAAAAGGTTACCCAACTTTCGCGGTTTCTATCGCTGTTCGTATTAAGGGTAAAACTGAAGTTGCTTGTGTTTACGATCCAATGCAAAACGAGCTATTCACTGCACAACGCGGTGCCGGCGCTCAACTAAACAGTGCACGTATTCGTGTTGCTCAACTAAAAGACCTTCAAGGTACTGTTCTAGCAACAGGCTTCCCATTCAAGCAGAAACAACACGCTGAGTCTTACATCAAGATCGTTGGTGCGCTATTCACTGAGTGTGCTGATTTCCGTCGTAGCGGCTCTGCTGCTCTAGACCTTTGTTACGTGGCTGCTGGCCGTGTTGATGGTTACTTCGAGCTAGGCCTAAAACCTTGGGATATGGCAGCAGGTGAGCTTATTGCTCGTGAAGCTGGCGCAATCCTAACAGACTTTGCTGGCGGCACTGACTACATGAAGTCTGGTAACATCGTTGCTTCAAGCGCTCGTGGCGTAAAATCTATCCTTAAGCACATTCGCGAAAACGGTAACAGCGCGATCCTTAAGTAATATTTGAAAGTCATATATAGCCCGTCACGCTGATGACTTTAGAAAGCCCCGCTCATTGAGCAGGGCTTTTTTGTATCTACTGCTTCGTATCGACTTAGCTGTAGCTGAAGGCTCTTCATACAGAGAGGCTCTACAAGCTCACGACTCTATTCAGATACAAAAAAACCGCTGATTGCTCAGCGGTTTTTGTTTTCGGTTCTCAATCTGCCTTATGGCATTTCGTCGAACTCTGCACCTTCTTTTTCTACTTGAGGTGGCATCAAGTGCTCTTTCTGGATACCCAGTCTTAGAGCCAGTGCTGATGCTACGTAGATAGAAGAGTAAGTACCTACAGTGATACCGAGTAAAAGTGCGGTTGCAAAGCCGTGAATCATAGCACCACCCTGCATGAACAGTGCAATTACCACGAACAACGTCGTACCAGATGTAATCAATGTACGGCTCAACGTTTGAGTGATTGAGGCGTCCATAATGTCTGAAGGTTCGCCCTTACGCATCTTACGGAAGTTTTCACGAATCCGGTCAAATACAACGATGGTATCGTTGAGTGAGTAGCCCACAACCGTCAGTAGCGCAGCTACGATGGTCAGGTCAACTTCAATTTGTAGAAACGAGAAGACACCTAGCGTGATAATAATATCGTGAGCCAATGCCATTACCGCACCAGCCGCTAGACGCCATTCAAATCGCATCGATACATAAAGCAGGATACAGATCAGCGATACCAAGATCGCTAGACCACCAGCTTCTGTTAGCTCATCACCAACGTTGGGACCTACGAACTCAATACGACGCATTTCTACGCTTTCGCCAGTACCATCTTTGATAGCACCAATGATTTGGTTACCTAGCGTTTCACCAGAAACGTCATCACGTGGACGAAGACGAACCATGACTTCACGAGCACTACCGAAGTTTTGTACTGTCGCATCGCCAAAGCCTTTTGAATCTAGTGCTGCACGAATCTCTTCAAGGTTTGCTGGCTGTTCAAAACCTACCTCGATAAGCGTACCGCCAGTGAAATCTAGACCCCAATTAAGCCACTTGGTTGACAAAGTGAAGATAGAAGCAGCAATCATTATAATTGAAAAAACGAATGCTACTTTCGACCAACGCATAAAGCCGATCGTCTTCTCTGCTTTTAGAATTTGAAACATATTAATTCCCAGCCTTAGATCGACAATTTATCAACGCGTTTGCCACCGTAGATCAGGTTCACGATACAACGTGTACCAATAATGGCGGTGAACATTGAAGTTAAGATACCGATAGATAGAGTAACTGCGAAACCTTTCACCGCACCTGTACCGACCGCAAATAGAATGATTGCAGTAATTAGTGTTGTGATGTTCGCATCAGCAATCGTGCTGAATGCATTCGCATAACCTTGGTGAATCGCTTGTTGTGGACTACGTCCATCACGAATTTCTTCACGGATACGCTCGAAGATCAGTACGTTCGCATCAACCGCCATACCGACTGTTAACACGATACCGGCTATCCCCGGAAGCGTCATGGTAGCGCCTGGAATCATCGACATAACACCAATGATAAGCACCAAGTTTGCCATTAGAGCGATGTTTGCAATCAAACCAAAGCCGCGGTAGTAAAGCAGCGTAAATAGCATTACGGCAACCATACCCCAGATACATGCTTGGATACCCATATCGATGTTTTGCTGGCCCATTGATGGACCAATGGTACGTTCTTCAACGATAGAGATAGGTGCAATCAGTGCACCAGCACGTAGTAAAAGTGCTAGGTTGTGTGCTTCTGCAGCAGAGTCGATACCTGTGATACGGAAGTTACGACCAAGAGCCGATTGAATCGTTGCTTGGTTGATGACTTCTTCATGCTTATCCAGAATAACTTTGCCTTCAGGCGTACGACGGCCACTGTCTTTGTATTCTGCAAACACGGTAGCCATTAGCTTACCAATGTTCTTCTTAGAGAACGCAGACATCTTATTACCACCTTCGCTGTCTAGCGAGATGTTAACTTGTGGACGACCATATTCATCAACACTTGAGCTTGCATCTGTGATGCTTTGACCGCCAAGAATAACGCGCTTCTTAAGCACAACTGGGCGACCATCACGGTCCATCTTGATTTCACTACCTGCTGGCGCACGACCATTTGCCGCTGCCGATAGGTCAGCTTTATCATCAACTTCACGGAATTCAAGCGTTGCCGTAGCTCCGAGAATTTCTTTTGCACGAGCAGTGTCTTGAACACCAGGCAGTTCAACTACAATGCGACTAGCACCTTGACGTTGAACCAATGGTTCCGCAACACCTAGTTCGTTGACACGATTACGTAAAATCGTAATGTTTTGCTCAACAGCATAGTTACGGATCTCTTGTAAACGTTGCTCAGTAAAGGTTGCAGTAAGAGCGTAACGGCCATTTGAATCAGAATCGACAAAAATCATGTCCGGGTGATTCTTTTCTAGCGTTGCTTTCGCTTCTGCTAATTGCTCTTCGTTACGCAACAACACTTCTACCGCTTCTTTTCCAGAAGGGCGGATTGCACGGTAACGAATCTTGGCGTCACGAAGTTCGCTACGGAAAGCTTCTTCTTGTTGACCAACAAGCTTTTCCATCGCTGCATCCATATCCACTTCCATTAAGAAGTGAACACCACCGCGAAGGTCAAGACCTAGCTTCAATGGTGACGCGCCAATCGCTTCTAGCCAATCGGGTGTAGAAGGTGCAAGGTTAAGTGCAACAATTGTGTCTTTGCCTAGCGCTTCGCTGATGACATCACGAGCACTGATTTGTGTGTCAGTGTCGTTAAAACGAACAAGAATTGATCCATCTTCGAGAGCAATGGATTTATGAGAAAGTTGCTCTTTGTTAAGAGCAGTAGTGACAGCATCCAGCGTTGACATATCTACAGAGGCGCCACGCGCCCCTGTAACTTGAATAGCCGGATCTTCACCGTAGATATTTGGAAGTGCGTATAACGCAGCGGTGATGATGGCAAAAAGCACCATCAAGTACTTCCATAATGGATAACGGTTTAGCACAGCGAGGATCCTTTAGCTGTTTTATAGAGACTTAAGCGTACCTTTTGGTAGCACTGCAGTGATGAAGTCTTTCTTGATTACTACTTCATTGTTCGCGTTAAGCTCAATTGAAATGTAGTCATTGTCTTCAGCAATCTTAGTGATTTTACCCACTAGGCCACCGCTAGTTAAAACTTCGTCGCCTTTGCCCATAGAAGCCATTAGGTTTTTGTGTTCTTTTACGCGTTTCGCTTGTGGGCGGTAAATCATGAAGTAAAAGATCACTGCGAACATGCCAAGCATGATTAGCATTTCAAAACCACCGCCTGCTGGCGCGCCTTCTGCTGCTGCGTGAGCCTGAGAAATAAACATTAAAACATCCTCATTATATTTTATTGATAATCAAACAAATTGGGCTTTCGCATTTTAGATTCAAGTCTGAGAGTAACTAATAGAGATCGCTCTCTCAAAAATAACGTGCGTTAGCCTACTTTATTAGCAAAAGCCTCTGGCGACATGCCAAAGGCTTTAATTCTTTTAGTTTTTCAATTACTGCTCTTTTGCTAGTGGTGGCACTTCACGGCCACGACGCTCATAGAACTCAGTAACAAATTCATCGAAGCGATCTTCATCAATTGCTTTACGAATGCTTTCCATCAGACGCTGGTAGTAACGCAGGTTATGGATTGTATTCAAGCGAGCGCCTAAGATTTCATTACAACGCTCTAAATGGTGAAGGTACGACTTGCTGTAGTTTTGACAAGTGTAACAGTCACAATGCGGATCCAATGGTGTTGTATCCGTTTTATGTTTCGCATTACGGATCTTGATCACACCACCAGTCACAAATAAGTGACCATTACGTGCGTTACGCGTTGGCATTACACAGTCAAACATGTCGATACCACGACGAACACCTTCAACCAAGTCTTCTGGCTTACCTACGCCCATCAAGTAGCGAGGTTTGTCTTCAGGAAGTTGAGGACAAGTATGCTCAAGAATACGGTGCATGTCTTCTTTAGGCTCACCTACTGCCAAACCACCAACCGCGTAACCGTCAAAACCGATTTCCGTTAGACCTTTTACCGACACATCACGTAAATCTTCGTAAACACCACCTTGGACAATACCAAATAGGTTGTTCGGGTTTTCTAGCTTCTCGAAGTGGTCACGTGAACGCTGTGCCCAGCGTAATGACATTTCCATCGATTTCTTCGCTTCATCGTGTGTCGCTGGGTAAGGCGTACACTCGTCAAAAATCATAACGATGTCAGAGCCCAGGTCTTTTTGAATTTCCATCGACTTTTCTGCGTCCATGAAAATCTTGTCACCGTTTACTGGGTTACGAAAGTGAACACCCTCTTCAGTGATCGTACGCATCTTACCAAGGCTGAATACTTGGAAGCCGCCTGAATCAGTAAGAATAGGACCGTGCCAGTTCATAAAATCGTGCAGGTCACCGTGCATTTTCATCACTTCTTGACCAGGACGTAGCCACAGGTGGAACGTATTACCTAGCAAAATTTCTGCACCAGTACCTTTTACTTCTTCTGGTGTCATACCTTTAACGGTACCGTAAGTACCTACTGGCATGAACGCAGGAGTTTGAACAGTGCCGCGTTCGAAAGTCAGTTGACCACGACGTGCATTGCCGTTTTTCTTCTTAAGATCGAATTTTAATTTCACGATGCCTCCGGGTGTCAGAGAAACAGTCTGACTGAGTGTTTAGGGCTCTACCCTACTTTAAGGAGCGGTCGCTTTTCCTTGCGAGAGACAAAGCAATGGATGCTTTATTTCCTAGCTTACTGCTAGCACTCGTAAATCTATTTTTAACTACGCCGTTTTCTTCTTGATGAACATTGAATCGCCATACGAGAAGAAACGGTATTTGTTTTCCACCGCATGTTTGTAAGCATTCATGGTGTTCTCGTATCCAGCAAATGCACTCACCAACATGATCAGTGTTGATTCAGGCAAGTGGAAGTTTGTGATCAAGCAATCCACCAACTGATATTCGTAACCAGGGAAAATAAAGATTTCTGTATCGCCAAAGAATGGGGCCAGCTCAGTCCCTTTTTGCAATGCGTCTTGCGCTGCACTTTCAAGTGAACGCACAGATGTTGTACCAACAGCAATAATTCGTCCGCCACGCGCTTTCGTCGCTTTAATTGCTTCGACGACTTCTTGCGGTACTTCTACGTACTCGGCATGCATGTGGTGATCGTTGATATTTTCCACTTTTACTGGCTGGAATGTACCCGCCCCAACGTGCAAAGTAACGTAAGCAAACTCTGCACCTTTCGCTTTGATTTTCTCCAAGAGAACATCATCAAAGTGAAGGCCCGCTGTCGGTGCCGCAACCGCACCTGGCTTTTGATTATATACCGTTTGGTAACGCTCTTTATCTGCATCTTCGTCTGGACGGTCGATGTAAGGAGGAAGCGGCATATGGCCGATTTCTTCCAGAATTTCTAGTACCGTCTTATCAGAACTAAATTTCAGTTCAAATAAAGCATCATGGCGTGCAACCATTTCTGCTGAATATTCATCATTCTCGCCAACAATAATGGTTGTACCTGGTTTTGGTGATTTAGAGCAACGAACGTGCGCGAGGATGCTTTTCTCATCCAACATGCGCTCCACTAGCACTTCTAATTTACCGCCCGACTCCTTGCGGCCAAAAAGACGAGCAGGAATAACACGAGTATTATTAAACACCACTAAGTCACCGGGTTGAACTTGGCCCAATACATCAATAAATGTGCCATCAATGAGCTCTCCGGTATTGCCGTCCATTTGCAGCAGTCGGCTAGCGGTACGCTCTGGTTGAGGGTAGCGAGCGATGAGTTCATCTGGAAGGTCGAAATGGAAATCTGATACTTGCATGTTACTTGTCTTATCTATTGGTCAAATCACGTCTAGGCGACGATAAAATTGCGACGAGTTTTTCGCAGCAGACTAGTATATGTTTACATGCTGCAATAGCAAGCAAATCACCAGAATATAGCAGTAAAAGCCATGGTGAAGAGTGTAATAAAACGTGAAAAGCCTCGATTACTTGGCACTATTTTTAATTTGAGCCCAAAAGAGAAAACATGAAAAAAGCAAAGCAGCGTATACCGCTGCTTATTAGTTTGGCATTCCAATCGCCCTATCAAACCTCACGCTTTCGCCACAAGAATAACGGCACGAATAAACCCAATAACCAAAACCCTAGACTGCCACCTTCATCATCTGAGCCTTTGAAATCACAGTTATTGGTCGCAATGCCATCGTGACACTCTTTATTGTCACCACTTTCATTGTTAGCACTTTTGATAAAATTCGGCGCAATGATGTAACGACTTGGTGGCGCATCGGCAGTGATGTAAGACTGTACCCAGTCGTAATAGTGGCTCACCTTGGTGTAGAAACTTGGGATCGTCAAAGAGCCACACGTTGGTAGAATAAGGGGGCCGCCACTAACAATACCAATTTGTTTGCCGGTCGCCACATCGACCAACGGGCCACCACTGTCACCTTTACATGCAGAGTTGCCATATTGAGTATGGCTATCTGGCTCCAATACATGGTTTTGTGTTGGTAGCGTACAAATTTTGGTTTGGTTGTCTCTTGAATCAATGATCCCCGGAAAACTGCTGCCAATTTCTAAACGCTCATAACATTTGTCGATGGGTAAAAATGTGCTAATGGTGGTTTTGAGCGTATTAGAAGGTTCAGAAGCATCCGGCTGAGTAGCCCCCCATCCAAACACTTGCACATTTTCGACACGTTGATTGGTCAGGTAATTATCGTTCCAATCCGCCACCAAACGTGCTTCGATACTCTCCATGTCAACTTTACTCGCTAGGTCAGCAAAGTTCGCGTTTGCCACTGGGCGCGTGAGATACAGCAACGCGATGTCTGAATCTAAACCGGTTTGGATAGGTTTCACGTTGCCATTACTGTCGGTCTCAGCTTTTGAAATCCGAGTGTAATCCGGATGAACCACAACGTGAGACACCGGATAGAAGTTATCAAGCCCTGCAGAATTAAGTTCATACACATTCGCATTCACCGACAGCTCACCCGGCGGGGTCACATAGTAGGTTGCTTCATTGGTTCCTTGTCCCATCACCACACAGTGCGCCGCAGTCAGTACCCATTGCTCTGTCAGCATCGTTCCACCACACAGCGGAAACTCTGCCATATTACTTGCTCGCAAAGTAACACGGTCAACAGGATCGGTTTGTTCATCTCCTAACACAATCGCCTGTGTTGATGGCACACTGAATGCCGCCACTGCCAGCGCAATAAGTTTGTTACACGTTGTTCGTTTCATCTAGGTTGCTGTCTTCAATTTGGTAAGCCTGGACGTATCTTCTTCGAGAGAAGAATCTTGGAAAATCCAGCGAATAAAAATGTGCGATTCAATTCATTGGATTACCTTGGGAACACATTCAATATCAACTAAAAATGCCAACTGACTCGCACACAAACCGACTTATTCAAATTAATAAAAACACCAATAAAACACAGATTACGCAGCCCATCAGCATTGTGCTATTTAATTGATGAAAAACGAGTTAGCTCCCAGATATACAGAAAAATATTCTCTATATTTAAGAGAAGGACAATGCTGCTGGAGGTCTCTATGATCAAGGTTGAAGACATGATGACTCGTAATCCTCATACCTTACTGCGCACGCACACCTTGCGTGATGCAAAAAGCATGATGGATGCGCTTGATATTCGACACATTCCGGTTGTTGATGCCAATAACCACTTACAAGGCTTGGTGACTCAACGCGACATTCTTGCTGCTCAAGAATCGAGCTTGCACCCAGATGAGGCTGAACAATCTTTTACTTTAGACACACCGCTCTACGAAATGATGCACACCAATATCATGACGGCAGAGCCTATCGCGGGGCTCAAAGAGAGCGCTATCTATATGCAAAAGCATAAAGTTGGCTGTCTACCTGTTGTCACCAAAGGTCGATTGGTCGGCATCATTACTGACAGTGACTTTGTGACCATTGCGATTAACTTATTGGAACTGCAAGAAGAAGTGGAACCTGAAGAAATCGAGCAGGAAGAGTAGTACGCAAGCGTATTCTCTTTGTTGTAAGTTTCGTTTTTACACCGGTTAAACGAAAAAAGAGCGGCAGGGTTGCCGCTCAAAATGCCATTACTGACGCTGATTAAGGAAGTGTTTCTCTGCCAATTAGAATTGGTCTTCTTCGGTCGAACCTGTCAATGCTGTCACTGAAGAGTTACCACCTTGGATAGTATTGGTCATTCTATCGAAGTAACCTGTACCTACTTCTTGTTGGTGCGCAACAAACGTATAGCCTTTTTCAGCTGCTTGGAATTCAGGACGCTGAACTTTCTCAACATAATGACGCATACCTTCACCTTGAGCGTAAGCGTGCGCCAGTTCAAACATGTTGAACCACATGTTGTGAATGCCTGCTAGCGTGATGAATTGGTACTTGTAGCCCATGTCTGCCAACTCTTGTTGGAACTTAGCAATGGTTTCTGCATCTAGGTTCTTCTCCCAGTTGAAGGACGGCGAACAGTTGTACGCCAACAATTGATCTGGGTATTCAGCGTGAATTGCTTCTGCAAACTTACGTGCTTCTTCCAAACATGGCGTAGCCGTTTCACACCAAATCAAGTCTGCATATGGTGCGTAAGCCAGGCCGCGAGAAATCGCTTGGTCGATACCCGCGCGAACGCGGTAGAAACCTTCTTGAGTACGCTCACCTTCGATGAAGTCTTTATCATATGGGTCACAATCTGAAGTAATGAGATCCGCCGCATTCGCATCAGTACGAGCAATAACTAATGTTGTTGTACCCGCTACGTCAGCAGCCAAACGAGCTGCAACGAGCTTTTGTACCGCTTCTTGCGTAGGAACTAATACCTTACCACCCATATGGCCACACTTTTTCACCGATGCTAACTGGTCTTCAAAGTGAACGCCCGCGGCACCGGCTTCGATCATCGATTTCATTAGTTCGTAAGCGTTAAGCACACCACCAAAGCCCGCTTCAGCATCCGCTACGATAGGTAGGAAGTAATCAATACCACCTTCATCTTCAGGCGTCTTACCAGCAGCCCACTGAATTTGGTCTGCACGACGGAATGAGTTGTTGATACGCTTTACTACTGACGGTACAGAATCTACTGGGTAAAGAGATTGGTCTGGATACATCGTCGAAGCGGTGTTGTTATCCGCCGCTACCTGCCAGCCTGACAAGTAAATCGCTTCAATACCTGCTTTAGCTTGTTGAACCGCTTGACCACCCGTTAGCGCACCAAGACAGTTTACGTAACCTTTTTTCGCACTACCGTTGACCAGTGACCAAAGTTTGTCTGCACCACGTTGTGCAATTGTGTTTGCAGGCACCATAGAGCCACGCAGTTCCACCACTTCCTCGGCAGTGTAAGTACGCTTCACATTTTTCCAGCGTGGGTTAGTTGCCCAGTCTTTTTCCAGAGCTTCAATTTGTTGGCGGCGAGTTAAGTTAGTCATTGGTCTATCCCTCTTTATAATTTGCACTTTATGCGTGTGCGTTGAGTTTCCGTTCTCAGGCAGTACTTCCCTATCTGCCTTGAAAATCCTTCACGTTATTGGTGTTACAGTTATTCTTTATTAATCCAGGTAGTCATAACCAGGAACTGTCAAAAAGTTGGTCAGTTCATCGCTCGTCGTGAGCCTTGCCATTAAGTCTGCTGCTTCTTCAAATCGACCCGCATGGTAGCGCTGCTCGCCAATTTCTTGCTTCACGACTTCAATCTCCTCTTTGAGATAGAGCTCGAACAGCTCTTTAGTGACCTTTAATCCGTTGTCTAGCGACTTGCCGTGTTGAATCCATTGCCAGATAGAGGCGCGTGAGATTTCTGCCGTTGCTGCGTCTTCCATCAGTCCGTAAATCGGCACACAACCATTGCCAGAAATCCAAGCTTCGATGTATTGCAGCGCAACGCGAATATTGTGGCGCATTCCGCCTTCAGTGCGCTCGCCTTCACAAGGCTCAAGCAGTTCAGCTGCTGTAATAGGCGCATCCTCTGCACGGCTCACATCCAACTGGTTGGTGCGTTCACCCAGCACAGCACTAAAGACTTCCATAGCAGTGTCAGCCAAACCTGGATGAGCCACCCAAGTACCGTCGTGGCCGTTGTTAGCTTCTAACGATTTGTCAGTCTGGATCTTGTCTAATACTTTTTGATTCTCTTTCGGGTCTTTAGCTGGGATAAATGCGGCCATTCCTCCCATCGCGAAAGCACCTCGTTTATGGCAAGTACGTACCAATAATCGCGAGTAAGCGTTTAAGAATGGCTTGTCCATCGTTACCACTTGGCGATCTGGCAGTACTCGGTCTGAGTGTTTTTTCAATGTTTTGATGTAGCTAAAGATGTAATCCCAGCGACCACAGTTCAAACCAACGATGTGTTCTTTAAGCGAGAACAGAATCTCGTCCATTTCAAATACCGCTGGTAAGGTTTCAATCAGCACAGTCGCTTTGATGGTGCCTGTATCCAAACCGAAGTAGTCTTCCGTGAAATGGAACACTTCGCTCCACCACTTCGCTTCGTGATGCGATTGCAGTTTTGGAAGGTAGAAATAAGGGCCACTGCCTTTTTGAAGTAACGCTTTGTAGTTGTTATAGAAATACAGAGCGAAATCGAATAGCGCACCTGGAATGATCTGACCGTGCCACGTAACGTGTTTTTCTTTTAAATGAAGGCCGCGAACACGGCAGATCAACACCGCTGGGTCATCTTCCAGCTGATAATGTTTGCCATTGCCAGGATTGGTGTAACTGATGGTGCCATTAACAGCATCGCGCAAGCTAATTTGACCATCCAGCACTTTACTCCATGCAGGAGACATTGAATCTTCGAAGTCTGCCATGAACACTTTTACATTCGCATTCAGTGCGTTAATCACCATCTTGCGGTCAGTTGGTCCGGTAATCTCCACACGGCGATCTTGCAAATCTTGTGGGATTCCTAGGATCTTCCAACTTCCTTCACGGATGTCTTGTGTCTCTGGTAGAAAATCTGGTAGCTCACCAGCATCAATACGTGCTTGCTTCTCTTCTCTTGCTTCCAGCAACTGTTCAACACGTCCGGCAAATTTTTCACACAGTAGAGATAAAAAGGTTTGGGCTTCAACAGGGAAAATTGCTTGATGTTCTGGAGCAACGACTCCATTCACCTCAAGCATGCCTTGGGTTTGCTTTAGTTGTTGTGTTTTTTGTTCTGTCTGAGCAAGCATAATCATTCATCCTTAACGTGCTTTATCAATCTTGGGCAGTCAGCGTAAAGCTACATTTGTAAGTTATGAACAACAAATTACATCCTTTAACTTTGTGTTCAACTCGTCTAGCCATGTCGATAGATTGCGTAATGCTACGTGTATTTTCAATCTAGACATAAGTCGTATCGGCCTTTAAATAAGCTATATCAACAAGGGGTTTAGTGAAACCCCCAATATAAACAAAACAGAAAATTCAAAGTTTTATTCCGCAAGGTAAAAACCATCTATCAAGTACCTTATTTTGTAAGTTATTACGTAATAAAATTACATTAAATTTAAAGTCGTTTTATCATTTCAAACAAGCGTATGAATATAGACTGGTAAACAAACACCTTGTATTCACAAGGGCTGAAGAGATGGATTTAAACAGGGGTCAAACAAGGTATGCAGGGCTTTGTGTAAAATTAACATTGTGAAATTTCACTATTTTATGAAAGCTTCATCAAAGAAGAGCTGTAAAATTTTACAAGTCAAAGTTTACCAACAGAATAAAATACTAGAAAGCGCACTGTTTCCAGTGCGCTTTTAGATAAATAATGGAGAAGTAAGGGCTAATACTAATAGCTAAAGCAGCTCTGAACGACTTCTGCAAGTTGATTAAATGTTTTCGTTCTTGACGAGCTCGGACGCCAAACTAAGCCGATTTCGCGATAAGCTTGTTTACCTGGAGGATCGATCACGACTAAATTCTGGTTATGCAGCAAGCCATGGTCGATAGCCATTTGAGGAATGAACGTTGTTCCCAAACCATTCGCAACCATTTGCACCAGTGTATGAAGGCTGGTTGCCGTAAACGGATTGATTTTTTCTTTATCTGTTAATTTACACGCTGATACCGCATGTTCCGTTAAGCAATGTTCTTTCTCTAGTAGGAAGACGGATTCGTCAGGTAAATCCGCGTAACGAATCGGCACAGGGACCGATTGGGCTTGATTAGCGCTTATAACCATTCGAAACGGATCCTTACCCACTACTCGGCTTTCCATCCCATCAATTTCGACTGGTAACGCTAAAATAAGCACATCCAGCTCACCATGTCTGAGCGCTTGAAGTAAGTTTGTCGTCGTGTCTTCTCTTAATAAAAGATTCAGTTGTGGAAAACGGTAGTTCACCTCTTGTACCAAATCACACAGTAAAAACGGAGCAATTGTTGGTATACATCCTACTTTTAGCTGGCCTTGCATATCGTCGCCTTGGCACATACGTCCAAGCTCGACCAAATCTTGCCCTTTTGCTAACAGCTCTCGCCCCTGCTTTACTACCATTTCTCCTGTTTGGGTAAAAACCAGTGGACTTTTCTTGTCTTTCTTTTCATATAATGGACAGCCAATCAATTCCTCTAAGTTTTGAATACCCTTACTTAAAGTCGACTGACTGACAAAACAACGCTCTGCAGCGTCACTAAAATGTCTTGTTTCATGCAGTGTGACTAAATAGTGTAACTGCTTCAAACTGGGCCATTTATTCATAATTGTATTTGTATCTACCGCCGTTCCAGTGATCGAGTTAAGAGTTTTGTTATTATCGTTTTTTTCGATTAACTCAATCTATTTATTTCGCTTTTTTCAATACTACAATCTGTACTATAGTTTGTCTCGTACAAACACGAACCAAACCGACACAACTGAATTCGGTTTGGAGCTAACCATACTTTTTAGGAGCAAAAAAATGGTACTAGTAGGTCGTCAAGCCCCTGATTTTACTGCAGCAGCTGTTCTAGGTAACGGTGAAATCGTTGAAAACTTCAACTTTGCAGAGTTCACTAAAGGTAAGAAAGCAGTAGTATTCTTCTACCCACTAGATTTCACTTTCGTTTGCCCATCTGAGCTAATCGCATTCGACAACCGTCTAGCTGACTTCCAAGCTAAAGGTGTTGAAGTAATCGGTGTTTCTATCGATTCTCAGTTCTCTCACAACGCATGGCGTAACACTGCTATCGAAGATGGCGGTATCGGTCAAGTTAAGTACCCACTAGTTGCTGACGTTAAGCACGAAATCTGTAAAGCTTACGACGTTGAGCACCCAGAAGCAGGCGTTGCTTTCCGTGGTTCTTTCCTAATCGACGAAGAAGGCGTTGTACGTCACCAAGTAGTTAACGACCTACCACTAGGCCGTAACATCGACGAAATGCTACGCATGGTTGACGCTCTTAACTTCCACCAGAAGCACGGCGAAGTATGTCCTGCACAATGGGAAGAAGGTAAAGCAGGTATGGACGCATCTCCAAAAGGTGTTGCAGCGTTCCTATCTGAGCACGCAGCTGACCTAGGCAAAAAATAATAGACCTTCACCCTAGCTCAACGGGTGTGATGGTTGGATGTATATAAAGCAATAAGCTAATGCGGAAAACCGCAAACGCCAATCAGTCTAAGTAAAGTCCTATCAAAGCCCAGAGCCTCTGCTCTGGGCTTTCTTTTTCCTTCAGATAAACCGCCAAAATGAGGTAACGCTTTAGCGTAAACTTTACCTCTATTTATCATCCCCTCCATACAGATTCTGCTTACTTGCCCTGTTAATATCTTAGCCACAACACCTATTTGTAACGTTAGCAGGATGAATGAACATGGTTACTCACCTAGAAGTCTGTATCGATAATATTGAATCTCTGCACTACGCCATTGCTGGCGGCGCCACTCGGATTGAACTTTGCTCCTCTTTGGCTTTAGGCGGACTAACACCCAGTTATGGTTTTATGCAGCAAGCGGCTAAGCTTTCGAGTGTTCCAGTTTATGCCATGATCCGCCCACGCCAAGGTGACTTCTTCTACAATGAAGAAGAGATCGAAATGATGCGTTGGGATATTGAAGCGGCTCACCAATCAGGCTTGAGCGGTGTCGTGTTCGGCGTGCTCACTCAAGACGGTGATATTCATATGCCTTACGCGGCTGCGCTGTGTGAATTTGCTCAAGCGCTTGGCTTAGGCGTGACCTTCCATCGTGCCTTTGACCAGTGTCGTGACGCTGAAAAAACTTTGGAAGAAGTGATCAGCTTAGGTTGTGAACGTATTTTAACCTCCGGTCTTGCGCCTTCAGCACCACAAGGGATCGATGTGCTTAGAGCTTTGGTTAAGCAAGCCCAAGGACGCATAGCAATCATGGCGGGGGCTGGCGTTAATGCGAGTAACGTACGTGCGTTAGTAGAAGACACTCAAGTTCCTGAAATCCATCTGTCAGGCAAAACCACACGCCCTAGCCAAATGACCTTTGTTGCTGAACAAAGCAAAATGGGCGCATCCGATGTCGATGATTTTTTAATCCCCATCACAAGTACACAAGCCATAACCAATGTCGTAGCAACTCTCAAATAGACCACCGTAACCTCACGCGCATAGCTTTTGAGTGCTAACATATTGTTTATCAAGGAGTGAGGAAAGGTGTATGTCTAAATTGAAGAAAAAGGAATACGAAAAGGAGCTCAAAAACCTTCAAGTTGAGCTCGTAAAACTTCAAGAGTGGGTCAAACACAAAGGGTTAAAAGTGGTGGTTCTGTTTGAAGGCCGTGATGCTGCGGGCAAAGGCGGAGTGATAAAGCGAATTACAGAAAAGCTAAACCCGCGTGTTTGTCGCGTAGTGGCTCTGCCTGCACCGACCGAAAAAGAAAAAACGCAATGGTACTTCCAACGTTACGTCGCTCATTTACCATCTGCTGGTGAAATCGTTTTATTTGACCGAAGTTGGTATAACCGAGCAGGTGTCGAAAAAGTCATGGGGTTCTGTACTCCAGACGAATACGAGGAGTTTTTACGCTCTTGCCCTGAATTCGAGAGAATGTTGCAACGCTCTGGGATTATTCTGATTAAGTATTGGTTTTCGGTTTCAGACGAAGAGCAGGAAAAACGTTTTCTAGGTCGAATTAATACGCCGATCAAACGTTGGAAATTCAGCCCCATGGATTTGGAGTCACGTCATCGCTGGGCGGAGTATTCGGAAGCAAAAGATAAGATGTTTGCCTATACAGACACGAAAAGCTGCCCTTGGTGGGTCGTCCCTTCTGATGACAAAAAGAAAGCGCGCTTGAACTGTATCAGTCATTTACTAAGCCAGATTGATTACAAAGCACTTGAGTACTCACCCATCGAATTACCTGAACTCAATAAAGAAGGTTACGTCAGAGCGCCCATTGATGATCAGACCTTCGTTCCTGATAAATATTGACGTGCTTTCCTTCTCTCTAATAAATAGACCAGCCTAAAAGCTGGTCTATTTATTGAAGTCAGTTACTTCAGTACGTCATCAATACTTTGATCACCTAGATGGCGTACATCTTTCCCTTTCACGAAGTAAATAATGTATTCACAGATGTTCTGGCAGCGGTCCCCCACGCGTTCAATCGCGCGCGCCGACCACATCACTTGCAGAATATTAGGGATATTTTTTGGATCTTCCATCATGTAAGTCATCAACTGACGAATCACCGCTTCATACTCGGCGTCTAGTTTGTCATCTTGTTTATGCACCTCTGCTGCCGCTTCTACATCCATGCGGGCAAACGCATCTAAAACCTGATGCAGCATATTAATTGCCTGACGGCAGAGAGGCTCTAACGACACTTGGAATTGTCGTTCTTTTGATGATGGGCTTTCAATGGCAACGTAAGCAATGCGTGTCGCCACATCACCGATGCGTTCTAAATCCGTGATCGTTTTGATGATAGCCATGATTAAGCGCAAGTCTTTTGCCGTTGGCTGACGCTTAGCAATAATGCGTGTACAGGCGTCATCGATCGAGACTTCCATCGCATTCACTTTATGATCGTCACGCACAACCTTACGCGCCAGTTCGATGTCTTCTTTATGCAAGGCTTGAATAGCATACGAAAGCTGCTGCTCTACCAAGCCTCCCATGGTTAATACATGAGTACGAATCGATTCTAGCTCTACGTTAAATTGTCCTGAAATATGACGTCCAAAGTGCATGATGTTCCTTATTCCGTATAGAGTCGCGACTTAACCGTAGCGACCCGTAATGTAATCTTCGGTCTGTTTCTTCATTGGCGAAGTGAAGATCGAATCCGCGTCAGAGTATTCAATTAACTTACCCATATGAATGAATGCAGTATGATCGCTCACTCTCGCCGCTTGTTGCATGTTATGGGTAACGATAACGACAGTATATTGAGTCTTCAGCTCATTGATAAGCTCTTCAATGGTTAAAGTTGAGATTGGATCCAACGCTGATGTTGGCTCGTCCAATAACAGGACTTCCGGCTCAATCGCCACCGCCCTCGCAATGACCAAGCGCTGTTGCTGACCACCAGATAAGCCAAATGCGTTCTCATGCAAGCGGTCTTTTACCTCATCCCACAACGCCGCCGAGCGCAAGGATCGCTCCACTGCGTCATCTAAACTGCGGCTGTTTTTTACACCTTGTAAGCGTAAGCCATAAACTACGTTTTCATAAATAGACTTAGGAAATGGATTGGGTCTTTGAAACACCATCCCCACTCGGCGTCGAAGTGTCGCAACATCGACATTAGGATGATAAACATTCTTGCCGTGGAGACGCACTTTACCTGTGACTCGACACCCTTCCACTAAGTCGTTCATGCGATTGATGCAACGTAATAACGTCGACTTTCCACACCCTGAAGGACCGATAAAAGCGGTGACTCGCCCTTTGGGAATTCGCATCGAAATATCATGCAGCGCCTGAGTTTGACCATAGAACAGATTAAGGTTCTCGATTGAGATGGCTGTTTGTTCATCCGTTAAATTATGAACATCCAATGGTGGCTCATAACCTAATGTACTATCAAAATTAAACATACTTAATCTTGTCCTAACGTTCTGTATTTTTCTCGTAAATTATTGCGAATACTGATTGCTGTTAAGTTTAGCCCGACAATCACTGTTACGAGTAAGAAAGAGGTGGCATAAACTAATGGTCGCGCCGCTTCGATGTTGGAGGTTTGAAAGCCAACATCGTAAATGTGAAAACCTAAATGCATGAACTTTCTATCCAAATGCACATAAGGGAATTGTCCGTCAACCGGTAAACTGGATGCCAATTTCACGACCCCCACCAGCATCAGTGGTGCTACTTCGCCAGCTGCACGAGCAATCGCAAGGATCAAACCTGTGATAATAGCTGGCGTCGCCATAGGCAAAACCACGCGCCATAGCGTTTCGAACTGAGTTGCACCAAGTGCCAGAGAGCCATGTCGTACGGAGCTCGGAATTCGAGTTAAACCTTCTTCTGTCGTCACAATCACAACTGGAAGCGTCAGCACGGCAAGAGTTAGTGCTGACCATAACAAACCCGGCGTACCAAAGGTTGGTGCCGGTAGCTTCTCCGCATAGAATACGTTGTCGATAGAGGCACCAATCGTATAAACGAAGAAACCTAAACCAAACACGCCATAAACAATCGATGGAACACCCGCTAGGTTTATAACCGCAATACGAATAACTCTGGTTAGAGCGTTATTCTTAGCATATTCATGTAGATAGATAGCGGCGATCACCCCGAGTGGCATCACAATGATCGACATGATGAGTACTAAGAAAACCGTACCAAATATCGCAGGGAACACGCCTCCTTCGGAGTTAGACTCTCTTGGATCTTCAGATAAAAACTTCCAAACCTGTTTTCCCCAATGCATGACTTTATCAGGCAGTGACATTTGGTTTGGATACCAGTAGTCCAAAATGTCTTCGAGCGGAATCGATACTTGTGACCCCGTCATATCCTCGACAATCAAGGCATAGTCAGAGAGCTGAAGTCGTAAACCATCAAGTTGCAAATCTAACGTCGCAAGCGCTTTTTCTATCTGCTCTTTTTTCGTCAGGTTTTCGTTTAAGAAGCTTTCTGTCAGCGTGTCATTCAATTCATGCTTGCGCTTTTCTAATCGCAACTGCTCTAGCTTCCAACCAAGCTCTTTAAGCTGATCGACCACCAAAGAATCAATCTCATGGCGCAGAGTTTCTGCATCATCAAGCTTTTTATTTAGTACCGATTGAATATCACTGGTGTATATATTATCACCATCTTGAAACGCCACCAGCTTACCAAAGAAATAACCACCGCTACTGCGCTCTATCACCGCCCACTCTTTTGGCATCGTGGGCTCATCCAACTGCATTTGCAATACGGAGATAAAATCGGCGGGATACAACTCTCGGTTAGCGATTTTGATGTTGAGTCGCGTGGCAAAATCTTCATCCTCTTCTAACTGTTGTGCTGCGCTTTCAGGCAAATAACTCTTCGGTACAAAGCTGCGCTCATACACTTGACCAATCAGAATAGTATTTTCATGTAGCACTTCGCCTTGTACAGGAGTCAGCGCTGCAACATTCCACTGATACAAAGGCGCTGGCCAAAAGTAAGTCAGGCCTTTCCAGCCGATAAGGAGTAACAACCCTAATACCGACAACAAACTGATGCTGACTGCACCGCCTGTTAGCCATATCCACGGTGCGCCAGAACGAATCCAATTTAACACGTTATTACTCGCTCTTTATTCAAACCATTATTACAACGCACGGTACTTATCTCTCAGTCTCTGACGAACCCACTCCGCAAGCGCGTTTACTGCAAACGTAAACACAAATAAAATCAATGCAGCTAGGAACAGCAGGCGATAATGCGAACTTCCAACTTCCGACTCTGGCAACTCAACGGCGATGGTCGCCGACAGGCTGCGCAATCCTTCCAAAATATTCCAATCCATTAATGGCGTATTGCCCGTTGCCATTAATACAATCATGGTTTCGCCAACAGCGCGTCCCAGGCCCATCATAATGGCAGAAAAAATACCTGGGCTTGCAGTAAGCAAGACAACATAGATTAAAGTTTGCCAAGGCGTGGCCCCTAATGCCAAAGAGCCATCCGATAAATGCTTCGGTACAGAGAAAATGGCATCTTCGGCAATGGTAAAAATCGTCGGGATAACAGCAAACCCCATCGCTAACCCCACCACCAATGCATTGCGTTGATCGTAACCAATACCATGCTCGGTTAAGAATAAGCGCATATCGCCACCAAAGAACGTCTGCTCAATCGTAGGCGAAATCCACACTCCAAGCCCAATCAGTACCAATATGACAGGCATGAGCACTAAAGCATGCCAACCATTAGGCAGACGATTCCGCAAAGGTTGCGGTATTAATGCCCATAGCCCGCCCATAATCATGGTGCTCAAGGGCAAAACAAACAGCATAACGACGATCGTAATCAAATGATCTTCGACAATAGGCGCGAACCACAATCCCGCGAGGAAACCTATGATCACCGTCGGCAGTGCTTCCATTAGCTCAATCGACGGTTTTACTACACGACGCATGCGTGGCGACATAAAGTAAGCCGTATAAATAGCACCTAGCACTGCGAGCGGTACTGAAAACAGCATCGCAAACATCGCCGCTTTTATCGTTCCAAACGCAATAGGTACTAGGCTGAACTTAGCCTCAAAGTTATCGCTCGCCGAAGTCGATTGCCACACAAATTCAGGCTCAGGATACCCTTCGTACCACACTTCTTGCCATAATGAAGACAATGAAACTTCCGGATAGGCATTGTCCACTTCCGCAACATTTAACGCATTATTTTGCCAAGTGATTAAGTAGCGTTCATTGTTAGACATTGCTGCGATTGCGGGCGCTTGATGGTACGCACGCTTAAACAACACCAGTTTTTCACTGGTTGTATAATGGCTTTGCAACGTGCCGTTGGTGTAAAAGCTATAAAATCCTTTTCGATGAGAATCCGGCAACAAATACTTAAGCTCTGATGCCAATTTAAAATCACGAATATGCGTTAACGTGCGTTTTTCTTCTTGCAGCGTATCAAACCATTGCGACACCCGACCATCGTTGTGCGTCACCAAAAGCGAGTAAGCACCAGCCAATAAGTCTATCGTACGAACGGAATGCTTCTTATCACCTTGAGTGAGATCGACCACCTCTCGCACAGCAAATTTACGTGCGGTTTTCTTTAACACGATCAACTCAGAGCCATCGCGCAAATAAAGCGTTTCACCGTCAGGTGTCAACAACATTTGCTGAGGCGTATTAAAGCCTGAAGAGAACGTAAAATCGATCGTTGTAGGAGACGTACCCAAAGACGAAGCCACTTGCCAGCGAGCTTTCACTTCACCACTTTGCGTCTGCCAAACAACCGTTGGTAAGGGCGTCGAAGCTGCAAATACAAACTGAGTCACAGGATCTTGAGGCGTACTTAGTGTCAGATCCATGCTGGTGTCTAGCTCAATCACTTCCGGAGGACGTGTATTTTCTCTCAATGTAGCATTAAATTCTGGCTTGAAAAGGTTCGCTTTACCCTGCCCATCAACAAATCCATACCAACCTAGCCCAGGAGCAGATTGAGAGAAAGCAACGGGTTTCTGGGCGATTTGCTGTGTATACACCGCAGGTTTCGTAGGATCGTCCATCGACAAATATTGAATCTCACCACTTTGGGTTAGAACGAACGCGAGCTGAGCGTAATCATCCACTGAAATCGCAAGTGGTGTTTCAATATGAGTGGCTCGAATGGCTTGGTTGGTTTTGATCTCCGCATCAGAAAAAAGCGGAATGATCACCATGGCGAGGTAGACAAAGATCAAAATAAGCGCCGCGAGTACGCCGACACCACCAGATGTCACTGCAAGTCGAACTAAACGATCTTTTATCAGTCGTTTCTTATCTTTTTCCTGCAATGAAAACTCGGCTTGTGCCATTTAAATCTCTACCTTTTTTGACTTAGTACTAGAATATGTCGTTAAGATGACAATTATATTACAGATCACATTAAACACCTGAAAAGAATACAACTCTTATGCAATGCGTGGTATGAAATAAATCTGTAATGAAAATCTCATAATGTTCTCACTCATCCATTTTTCCAAGATGAGTACGTAATACTTCACTTTTGGCTAGGTAAGGTTATGAGCGCAGAAAAACTATATATAGAAAAAGAACTGAGTTGGTTGTCTTTCAACGAACGAGTATTACAAGAAGCTGCCGATAAAACCGTCCCTTTGATCGAACGTATTCGCTTTCTTGGGATCTTTTCCAACAATTTAGATGAATTTTACAAAGTACGCTTTGCGGACGTGAAGCGCAGAATCCTAATCAGCCAAGAGCGCGGTGGCAGTGATAGCCCTAAACGACTGTTAACCAAAATGCAGTCGAAAGCACTAAAGCTTAACGAACAATTTGATGAGCTTTACAGCGAGTTGATTCGAGAAATGGCGCGACGTCGCATTTTCTTGGTCAACGAGCAACAACTGGATGAATCGCAACAAAAGTGGATCGCGAAATACTTCCGTAGAGAGGTAATGCCGCATATCACTCCCCTCCTAATGAAAGACGAGATCGATGTTCTGCAATTTCTCAAAGACGAGTACGCTTACATCGCCGTAGAACTGCGTAAAGAAGAACATTACCAGTACGCTCTGATCGAAATTCCGACCGATCACCTTCCCCGCTTTGTGATGGTACCAGAACAGAAAGGAAAGCGTCGAAAAACCATCATCTTACTTGATAATATTATCCGCCACTGTTTGGACGAGCTGTTCAAAGGCTTTTTTGATTATGATGAGCTTAGCGGCTATGCGATGAAAATGACGCGTGACGCTGAATACGATTTACGCAATGAAATCGAGTACAGCTTGCTTGAACAAATGTCAGAGGGTGTCAATCAGCGACTGACAGCAAAGCCCGTTCGCTTCGTCTACGAACGCGATATGCCGCCTCAAATGTTAGAGTTTCTGTGTAACAAACTTAATATCTCTAACTACGATAACCTTATCCCCGGCGGACGCTATCACAACTTTAAAGACTTCATCGGCTTTCCAAATGTTGGACGAGAATATCTTGAAAATAAACCTCTCCCGCCAATGAAATGTGCCGATTTCGAAGGTTATGCCAACAGCTTTGACGCGATTAAAGCGAAAGATATTCTGCTCTATTATCCCTACCACACTTTTGACCACATTAGTGAGTTAGTGCGCCAAGCCTCCTTCGATCCCAAAGTACTTAGTATCAAGATTAACATTTATCGCGTCGCGAAAGATTCTCGCTTGATGAACTCTTTAATTGATGCGGTGCACAACGGCAAAAATGTCACTGTGGTCGTCGAACTGCAAGCTCGCTTTGATGAGGAAGCCAATATCGAATGGTCAAAAGTATTAACTGAAGCGGGTGTGCACGTCATCTTTGGTGCGCCTGGTCTTAAGATTCACTCAAAGCTACTGATGATTAGCCGCCGCGAAGGTGAAGAAATTATTCGCTACGCACACATCGGCACAGGCAACTTCCATGAGAAGACGGCACGAATTTATACCGACTTCTCCCTGCTTACGGCAGATCAAGAAATCACTAATGAAGTCCGTAATGTCTTCGGTTACATTGAGAATCCATACCGACCAGTGAAGTTCAATCACCTTATGGTATCTCCTCGTAATTCTCGAACCCAAATCTACCGCTTAATTGATAATGAAATTGCGAATGCCAAGCTAGGGAAAAAAGCCGCTCTTACGATCAAGGTCAATAACCTAGTCGATAAAGGCATCGTCAATAAGCTTTATGGAGCAAGTACTTCCGGTGTAAAAATAAACATGATCATTCGAGGTATGTGCTCATTAGTACCGGGCATTGAGGGGATCAGCGACAATATTCGCATCATCAGTATTGTTGACCGCTTTCTTGAGCACCCTCGCGTGGTGATCACCCACAATGATGGCGATCCGCAAGTTTATATCTCCTCCGCAGACTGGATGACAAGAAATATTGATCACCGTATCGAGGTAGCAGTACCAGTCCGTGATCCACGTTTGAAACAGAGAATTATTGATATAACGAATATCCATTTTACCGATACAGTAAAGGCTCGTTTAATAGATAAAGAAATGAGTAACGCTTACGTACCACGAGGTAATCGCAAAAAAGTTCGCTCTCAAATCGCTATCTATGACTATCTTAAAAATATAGAAAAGCAAACTAGAAAACAAAATTCAGATGCCTCAAATACTTGAACAAGATACTCGCTACATTGCCGCGATAGACCTCGGCTCAAACAGTTTCCATATGGTGGTGGCCAAAGTTGTTGGCAGTGACCTACAACTGGTTAGTCGTCATAAACAACGTGTTCGCTTAGCATCAGGACTCGACAGTGAATTGAACTTAAGTCACGCCGCAATGGAGCGTGCGCTAGAATGCTTAGCCATGTTCGCTGAAAGGTTGCAAGGGCTTGATGAGTCAAATGTACGTATCGCCGCCACACACACACTAAGACGCGCTAAAAATGCCCACCTTTTCATCGAGCGTGCAAAAGAAGTGATGCCTTTCCCAATAGAAATTATCCCTGGAGAAGAAGAAGCCCGCCTGATTTACTTAGGTGTCGCGCACACTCAAGTAGAATCCAACTCCAAACTAGTCATCGATATCGGAGGCGGCAGTACCGAGATGATTATTGGACAAGAATTTGAGCCTGAGCTTCTCAACAGTAAACAGATGGGATGCGTCAGTTTTACAGAGCAATACTTTAAAAACGGCAAACTGTCAGGCAAAAACTTCAGTAAGGCGATGTTAGCGGCCGAACAAAAACTCGAGTCCATCGCCTCAACATATCGTAAAAAGGGCTGGGATATTGCTCTCGGCTCATCAGGAACCATCAAAGCGATTCAAGAAGTGCTAGTAGGATTAGGTTTTGAAGATGGCCTGATCACAGCGAGTCGACTGGATACACTTATCGAAACTCTGTGTAAATTTGATTCAATTGAAGATATTGAACTGACTGGTCTAACAGAAGAACGTAAACCCGTATTCGCAGCAGGCGTAGCGATTTTGTCCGCGATTTTCAAAGCGCTTCGCATTGAGCAGATGTTTTTCTCCGATGGTGCTCTGCGCGAAGGCCTGTTGTACGAAATGGAAGAGCGTTTTGCGCGCTCCGATATTCGCATGCGCACCACAGAAAATTTAGCCAACAAGCACCGGGTCGACTTAGAGCATGCCGCTCGTGTTAAGGGGCATGCACGTGAGATGTTATGTCAGGTACGCTCTGAACTAGGCATTAAGAAAAAGAGTGAGTTATTTGACTTACTAGAGTGGGCAGCGTTGCTTCATGAAGTCGGATTAAGTATTAACTTGCGTAGTTTCCATCGCCACTCTTTTTATATTCTGTTGCACTCCACCCTACAAGGCTTCAACCGTGAGCAGCAATTAGTGCTTGCAACATTAGCTCGCTTCCAGCGTAAAGCGCTCAAATTGCAAGAACTACCAGATTTCAACCTCTATAAACAGAGTGACGTTATAAGCCTCATCAAAATATTACGACTTTCTATCGTATTAAATGGGCAGCGTAATGAAGATCCATTGCCTGATATCACCTTATCTATCAAAAATGACGAATGGATTCTCACATGCACAGATGAAGCATGGCTAGAAAACAATAAATTACTTCACGCGGATTTACAGGAAGAACAAGAACGTTGGGACAGCGCGAAGTGGACACTCACTTTCTGATCTCGTACTGTCCATACCTAAATAAAAAGTCGGCTTACAGGCCGACTTTTTTTAACTCTTCTTCTGCAAAGTCTGCCGTAATGGGCACATAACCATCTTTCTCAACCAACGCTTGTCCCTGAGCAGAAAAGATAAAGCGAATAAACTCAGCTTCAATTGGTGTTAATGGGTAATCAGGGTGCTTATTCACGTAAACATATAAGTAACGTGATAGTGGGTACTTACCACTAACAATATGTTCTCGCGTTGGAGTCACGTAGTCATTTCCCATTTTAGCCACAGGGACTAAGCGCACGCCTGCCACTCGATAACCAACACCGGAATAACCAATTCCACTGATGGTTGACGCTACAGCTTGCACTACTGACGCGGAGCCTGGCTGCTCGTTAACTCGAGTCTTGAAATCGCCGCCACACAAGGCATTACTTTTGAAGTAACCATAAGTTCCAGAAACGGAGTTACGACCAAACAACTGTACGTTTCGCTTTGCCCACTGTGATTCAAGACCGAGTTGCTGCCAGTTTGTTACAAATTGACTTTCGCCACAGCGTAGCGTGGCAGAAAACAAAGCATCTAATTGACTAAAGTTAAGACCTTGAATTGGATTATCTTGATGAACAAAAATACCGATTGCATCGATGGCTACCCTAAGCGCCGTTGGCTTGTAGCCATGTTCACGTTCAAACGCTTCTATCTCTCTTAAACGCATAGGGCGACTCATGGGACCAAACTGAGCTGTTTGTTCGGTCAATGCTGGAGGGGCAGTAGAAGAGCCAGACGCTTGGACTTGCGCATTAATATTCGGGTAAATGGATTTAAACTCTTCAACCCAAAGCGTTGTCATACCCGCAAGTGTATCGGAGCCAACAGAGAGCAAGTTCCCGACAATCCCCGTCGTTTTATGATAACTCGGCAATGGTTTATCTTGAGCGGCAGCCATAAAAGAACAAACAAGCGCGAATAAACTGAATGTTTTTGCTAATCGTAAAGCCATTATTTCACCACCAAACGCTCAGGCAATACGAAAGAAAACTTACTACCCACGCCTACTTCACTGTGAATTTCTAAATGAGAGTCATGGTGACTCAGCGCGTGTTTTACAATGGCAAGCCCTAAACCACTTCCACCAGTATCACGTGATCTTGCTTTATCCACTCGATAAAAACGCTCAGTAAGTCGGTGGAGGTGCTGAGGTTCAATACCATCACCACTATCTTCCACCTCTAAGCATGCGCCTTGAGAGGTCTGGAACCAACGAACATTAATGTTCGCACCAGGCGGTGTGTATTTGACGGCATTATAAACGAGGTTAGAGATAGCACTACGTAACTGGTCATCATCGCCCAGCACGCGTAGGCTAGCATCAACATCAAATTTCAATTTATGTTGGTTGTCCCCACTAAGGCTAACCGCCTCTTTTTCTAACACTTCAAGCATCGCGGGCACATTCACGACTTCCTCAAGCTCATGCATAGGTGCCGCTTCAATTTTAGATAGTGTCAGTAGTTGGTTCACCAAACTGTTCATGCGGTTAAGCTGCTCCGTCATGACACCATGAGCTTTGCTCCACATAGGACCCACGACCATATCAGGATCTTCTGTCATCTCAAGATAACCTTGTAGCACCGTCATTGGTGTACGCAGTTCATGAGATACGTTGGCAAAGAAGTTGCGACGCATTCCCTCAAGTTGTTTTAACTGGCTAACATCACGCACCACCATCAAATGTTCACCTTCGGTATACGGTACGATACGTAGTTCTAGCATGCGTTCGACATTGAGTGGTGAACGCATTTCTAATGGCTCTGAAAAGTCTTTCTTGTTGAGGTACTTGATAAAATCAGGTGTACGAATGAGATTGGAGATAGGTTGACCTGAATCTTCTGGCCAATGGAAGCCCAGTAAGTGCTGAGCCAGCTTGTTGCACCAAACAATATTGCCTTCAGCACGGAATACCACTACCGCATCGGGTAGCGATTCTGCACCATTTCGGAATCGACGAATAAGATTAGTAAGCTCTTTTCGTTTGCGGCGTTGGCGCTGTTGTAAGCGATACAACCCATTGAACAAAGATTCCCAGTTACCGCTACCAGATGGTGGCGTGAGGCGTTTTTCATCCCATAACCAAGAAGATAAACGTACTTGGTTATGCAAATGCCACACAAGCTGCAATGCCGTAGCAGCCAAAAGCAACCACGGCATATAACCGAATATCCAACCTACTATCACCCATGGGGTGTAAAAAAAAGCCAGCTCCCAAGCCAGCTTTTTCCACGTTAATCTTTCAACCACTCATAACTCCAGAAATGGTACCGATAAGCTGCGTGTTAATTTATGCCTTCGTCGAGAAGCGGTATCCAGCACCACGAACAGTTTGGATCAGCTTATCATGCCCTGCAGCTTCCAATGCTTTACGCAGGCGGCGAATGTGAACATCAACCGTACGGTCTTCGACATACACGTTAGTGCCCCAAACATTGTTTAATAGCTGCTCACGGCTGTATACGCGTTCTTGATGCGTCATGAAAAAATGAAGCATCTTAAATTCTGTAGGGCCCATGTCTAATGGCGCATCATTAGCCGTAACACGGTGCGATACAGGGTCAAGCTTCAATCCCTGTACATCAATTACATCTTCTAGTGCAGTAGGGGTAACGCGACGAATCACCGCTTTTAGGCGTGCAACCAACTCTTTAGGAGAGAATGGCTTAGTAATGTAGTCATCCGCACCGACTTCTAAACCGCGCACTTTATCTTCTTCTTCACCACGAGCGGTAAGCATCACAACTGGAATGTTGCGCGTTAATTCCTCTCGCTTCATATGTTTGATGAAGTTAATGCCACTACCGCCTGGTAACATCCAATCCAGTAAAACTAAATCAGGGAAGGGTTCAGCCAGTTTGGTTACTGCAGTATCGTAATCTTCCGCTTCTACCGCTTGGTAACCTTTCTGCTCAAGTACGAAGCACAGCATTTCGCGAATAGGAGCTTCGTCTTCAACAACCAGAATCCTTCTAGACATAATTGAGTAACCTTATGTTCGTTGAGCTAATGAATTTAAGAGACAAAGCGCCTCTCTATGCATAAGCATTATCACTACCAATTATGACACTTTTGTGACCTTTGAAAACAAATTTTCATATAACTTTCTTTTGAGGTTCATTCGGATATTTTTCATTTCTATTAAGACATCAGCACAAAAATTCCCTATGATTAGTCCCTTGTCATCAAGCCTAGAGAAGATTTATGTGGTTTAAAAACTGTCTGGTATACCGCGTTAACCGCGAGGTTACTTTTAACGCCGAACAACTAGAAACTCAGCTGTCTGAATTCCGATTCACCCCGTGTGGCAGTCAAGACAAACAGAAATTTGGCTGGGTCAGTGCAATGGGTAGACATGGCGATATGATGACTCACGTGTCAGAAAACCGCATTCTGATTTGCGCCAAGAAAGAAGAGAAAATGCTACCTGCCTCTGTGATCAAAGAATCATTGAATGCAAAAGTAGAAGCAATGGAAGCGCAAGAAGGTCGTCCTCTGAAGAAGAAAGAGAAAGACAACCTGAAAGATGACATCGTAATGGATTTACTGCCGCGCGCATTCAGCCGCAGCAGCCACACTCACGTGCTCATCATGCCAAAAGAAGGTTTTATCCTTGTTGATGCAAGCAGCTATAAAAAAGCAGAAGATGTATTAGCATTGCTTCGTAAAACCATGGGTAGTCTACCTGTTGTTCCTGCTATTCCAGAAGTGGCGATTGAAACTACGCTAACCGAGTGGGTGAAAAGCGGTGACACACCTCAAGGTATCAGCATGATGGACGAAGCTGAGCTAAAATCCGTACTTGAAGAAGGTGGTGTGATTCGCTGTAAGAAGCAAGAGCTAACCACTGATGAAATCCGCAACCACATCGCTGCGGATAAAGTCGTGACGAAACTTGCGCTTAATTGGCAAGATCGTATTGAGTTCATTATGACGGAAGATGCAGGCATCAAACGTCTAAAATTCTCTGATGAATTGAAAGATCAAAACGATGATATTCCACGTGAAGATCAAGCAGCTCGATTTGATGCAGACTTCTCTCTAATGTGTGGAGAGTTCAGTGCTTTCCTTCCCAACCTATACGATGCGCTAGGCGGCTTACCGAATCCTAACGCTTAATTTTGTATAAAGGTTAACCATAACGCCCTCACTTTTTTTGAGGGCGTTTTTCTATCTGAAGCACAATTACCCTAGTCACAGTTCACATTTTGACGTAAAATTTGCGCCCCATTTCCATTAGGTGGAATTGGCCTGACTTGTGATCAGATAAAAGAGAATTGAGCAATGACAACTGAGAAAGCATTCGTGCCTGAGCTACTATCTCCAGCGGGCAGCCTGAAAAACATGCGTTACGCATTCGCCTACGGGGCAGATGCAGTTTACGCTGGCCAACCTCGCTACAGCCTTCGCGTACGTAACAACGAGTTTAACCACGAGAACCTAAAAATCGGTATCGATGAAGCCCACGCCCTAGGCAAAAAGCTTTATGTGGTATGTAACATTCAACCACACAACTCGAAGCTAAAAACGTTCATCCGTGATCTTAAGCCAATCGTAGAGATGGGTCCTGACGCATTGATCATGTCAGATCCAGGCCTAATTATGATGGTTCGTGAAGCTTTCCCAGAAATGCCAATTCACCTTTCTGTACAAGCGAACGCTGTAAACTGGGCGACCGTTAAGTTCTGGGCAGCGAATGGCGTGGAACGTGTGATCGTTTCTCGCGAGCTATCTCTAGAAGAAATCGAAGAAATTCGTGAGCATTGCCCTGAAACTGAACTTGAAGTATTCGTTCACGGTGCATTATGCATGGCTTATTCTGGTCGTTGCCTACTTTCTGGCTATATCAACAAACGTGACCCTAACCAAGGCACTTGCACTAACGCATGCCGCTGGGAATACAAAGTTGAAGAGGGTAAAGAAAACGACGCTGGTGACATCGTAGAGAAATTCGACCCGACGGAAGCACAGCCTGTCGAAGTACAAGACGAGCGTCCTGAAACCACAATTGGTCGCGGCAAACCAACAGATGAAGTCGTTCTACTTTCTGAAGCACACCGTCCAGAAGAAAAAATGGCAGCTTACGAAGACGAGCATGGTACTTACATCATGAACTCTAAAGACCTACGAGCGGTTCAGCACGTTGAACGCTTAACTAAGATGGGTGTTCACTCATTGAAAATTGAAGGTCGTACTAAATCGTTCTACTACTGCGCACGTACCGCTCAAGTTTATCGTAAAGCAATTGATGATGCTGTAGCAGGTCGACCATTCGATGAAAGCCTAATGGGTACACTAGAAAGCCTAGCTCACCGTGGCTACACTGAAGGCTTCCTACGCCGTCATACACACGATACTTACCAAAACTACGATTACGGTTACTCAGTCTCTGATGCTCAACAGTTTGTTGGTGAATTCACTGGCAAACGTCGTGGTGACATGGCTGAAGTAGAAGTAAAAAATAAGTTTCTTGTCGGTGATAGCCTTGAACTAATGACGCCAAAAGGCAATATTGTTTTCACGCTAGAGGCAATGGAAAACCGCAAATCAGAGTCTATTGAAGACGCGAAAGGAAACGGTCACTTTGTATTCATTCCAGTACCAGCAGAGCTAGATTTAGAATATGGCCTATTAATGCGTAATCTAAACTCAGGGCAGGACACCCGTAACCCGACTGGTAAGTAACCATGGCCTTGCTCATTACTGATAAATGCATTAACTGCGACATGTGTGATCCCGAATGCCCCAATGGGGCAATCAGTATGGGAGAGAGCATTTTCGAAATTGATCCAGCGCTATGTACAGAGTGTAAGGGGCATTACGAAAAGCCGACCTGTCAGTCAGTGTGTCCAATTACAAAATGCATAATCACTGATCCGAACCATGTCGAAACTGAAGAGCAGTTGCTTGAAAAATTCGTGATTATTCAAGGGTTAGCATAAGAGCAATTAGGTTCAACTTTGACATCAAAGTTGAACCTTTTCTCAACCTGATTTTTCAATAGGGATAATATTGCAGAATAGCTCTTTTTCAAAATGATACTCTAGTCTCTCACGCCAATTCTCCGCTTGAGAAACAGGTATTAAATAAAAGTTTTCTCGGCTCGTATCAGTAACGAAAGCCATCCCATATTGCATCAGCTCATAATGCACATCATTAACAAAACCCGGATCAAGGCGTTGACGCCCAGTCAGGTGATTCACATCCTCTCGAGTCAAAGAGACTCCTTTAGTATCACTGCTAAATCTGTGTCTTAACCACTCTGCAAATTCTTTTGCACAAATCATAGTCATGGTTTTGTCCTTGATTTACTCTTCTAACAGGAAAAGGGTATATCCCTGCCTTACACACTTGTCTGCGTTGTTATCGCTTTTTAGCCAACTGACAGACATATTGCTAAGAAACCAGAGTATCGTGACGAAAGATCTTTTTCTAAACAGAGAAGTTACAACTTACCCATACTACAACTCTTTGTTTAATTTAGATTTCTATAATATGTCCCCAAAACTAATTGGGTTAGTTTTTGTATTGGTACTATTCAATGTAGACAAAAGTATGATGTTTCTCCAGTTTCATAAAAGAGATCACCAAGTACAGATAAACCTGAAGAGTAACACTAATTAGGATTGATAAGCGGCAAGCATTGAGGTGGAACGACTTTTTTTCGTTTGGGCTTAGAGGTTGTTTTTACCCGTGGAGAGATATCAATAGGTTTCGCTTTCGGGGCCCAACTTGCAAGCTCAGCACCGCAGCCATCGCCTACTGGAGGTGGTGCTTGATCAACACAATAGTCGCTCGAATCAGGACAAGACAACCTGACGTGAAAGTGGTAATGATGCCCCCACCATGGACGTACTTTACGTAACCAAGAACGATCTTTGCCGTTTTCTTGCAAGCAAAGTTGCTCCTTAATAACAGGATGTACAAAAATTCGTGCAACATCCTTACTTTTTGAAGCGTACCGAATTAGCTTAAAGTGCCGTTCTTCCCAGCGATGATTAAGTATGGAATAACCTTTTAAATCCACCACACTCATGGGCTTAGGAAGTTGTAATTCGTTATAAGAAAGCGGTTGATCAGCAAGCCTTAACCAGATATCGATATCTAACCCGGTTTGATGACTAGAATGACCAGAGGAGAACCTTCCACCTCTAGGTAAAGACAAATCACCAATCAACAGAGTGGTGTTGAGATTTTGATGAGCTTTAAGCGCCAGATTTTCAATAAACTCTATCGTTTTAGGGTGCCCATAGTAGCGCTTCGTTTTACTACGTAAGACTTGATAACCAACGCCATCGAGAGGCAAGGGTAATGCACCATCTAAACAACCGTTAGCATAACTACCAATAGAGGAGGAAGAGTTTCGGGTAGGATTAACCGCAGACTCCCAAGGAGTAGAACATACTGAAGCTGAGAAACATAAACCCAAAGTTACAATGAAACTCAGCCTCATAGCCTTTAACCTTTAGTAGTGTTCGCCATTATCGTAATAAGCTTTAGGAGATAAGGCGGAAAAGATAACTGCAACATCAATATCGGCACCAGCGATACCGCGCACTTGTTGCGTAATAAGCTTGGCAACTTCATCTTGCACTTCCTGGCCACGGTCGAACCAAAGCACTTCGACAAAAGGATATGCAGCACTCACTTCACCCTCATTGAAAAACGTAGTGTAGATATACTCAAAAGTAAAATCCTCACGCGGACAGTCCATTAGAGGCTGAAGTTCATCCGTAAGGGGTTTTGATAATGCCTGAACAGCTTGTGGCTCTACAGCACGGAATCGAAAATGTGGCATAAACTTACTTCCTAATTATTAGCATCAATGCATGATGATAACAGGAACCAAGTCAGTAATCATCCAAGCCAATGTAACCACTGACCTTTCAATAGATTGTGAATCAGATGTGCTCGATAACGAAGAAAAAGCGTTATGAAAATTCGAAGGTAAAACAGAAAGAGCAAAGCGATACATCAACATTTAATAATTACATTACTAGAAAATAAAACTATCTGAAGCAAAGGTATGCCATATTCGTTGGATAAACATACACCTGACGTCGAAACTATACGTTAGGAATAAAAGAGCCCCTGACCTAAGCCAGAGCTTATGAACATGGGGGATAGGTGAAGTGGACCAATATCCCGGAGATATGAACTTTCAATCCCCCGATACTTTGGTATCAGAGGAATCGACAACTCTCCAACTAGTCAGATTCTCTTTTCTTCAGATGCAAAAAAGCCCCAGCATTACTGCTGAGGCTTTAGAGTATGGCAGGGGTGGAGAGATTCGAACTCCCAACACGCGGATTTGGAATCCGCTGCTCTGCCAATTGGAGCTACACCCCTGTAATTCGTGTTTATTGAGACGACGCTCAAATAAGTGGCGGAGTGGACGGGACTCGAACCCGCGACCCCCGGCGTGACAGGCCGGTATTCTAACCAACTGAACTACCACTCCGCAGTGGTATCACTCGCTTTAATAAGCAAGCGTCCGCTTTTGTCTTCACTTTTCGAAAAAGTGAAAATAAAACTAAAGCCTGGCGATGTCCTACTCTCACATGGGGAAGCCCCACACTACCATCGGCGCTATTTCGTTTCACTTCTGAGT